>NZ_JBKGGW010000001.1:0-447554 GCF_052041945.1 Pseudomonas sp. SMN11
TCTGGCTTTTCCTCGCGGCAGTGTCGGCAGCTAGCCGTGATATCGTTCCCCCTTCTCTCTCCAGGGATTTCTCCATGCCCAACTCCACCTCGCTGCAGCCCGGTTTCATGATCGTCCACGGCAACCGCCTGGACGACTTGCGCAGCTTGGTGGTGAGTTGGATGCGCCGCTATCCGTTGGCACCGCTGGAAAACGAAATCGCTCTGGTACAGAGCAATGGCATTGCCCAATGGCTCAAGCTGGCCCTCGCCGAAGACCCTCAGGACGATGACATGGGTGGTTGCGGTATTGCGGCTGCCATCGATGTTCAACTGCCCGGTAGCTTCATGTGGCAGTTGTACCGCAAGGTGCTCGGGCGTGACGAAATCCCGGAAGTGTCCCTGCTCGACAAGGCACCGCTGACCTGGCGCTTGATGCGCCTGCTGCCTGCGCTGATCGAGCGCTCACATTTCGAACCGCTGCGTCGCTTCCTCACCGATGACAGTGACCTGCGCAAGCGCTATCAGCTGTCTGAGCGCCTGGCCGACCTGTTCGACCAATACCAGGTCTACCGCGCCGACTGGCTCAAGGACTGGGCAGCCGGCGAGCACATCCTCAGTACCGCTCGCGGTGAGCGCAAACCGCTCGTCCCAGGTAACCGCTGGCAGGCCGAATTGTGGCGAGCGTTGCTCGAGGATGTCGGTGAACAGGGCATGGCGCAGAGCCGGGCAGGGGTGCACCAGCGCTTCATCGAACGCATCAACAGCCTGGAAACTGCACCTCGCGGGCTCCCTTCGCGGGTCATCGTATTCGGTATTTCTTCCTTGCCTGCTCAGGCATTGGAGGCACTTGCCGGCCTGTCCCGTTTCAGCCAGGTATTGCTCTGCGTTCATAACCCTTGCCGTCACCATTGGGCCGATATCGTTGCCGACAAGGACCTGCTACGTCACCAGTACAAGCGCCAGCAGCGCAAGCAAGGCATGCCCCTGCAGCTGGACGACGAGTCGCTGCATCAACATGCACATCCACTGCTGGCCGCCTGGGGCAAGCAAGGCCGCGATTACATCAACCTGCTGGACAGCTACGACGACCCCGGCAGCTATCAAGGCGTGTTCAGCGACGGGCGCATAGATCTGTTCAGTGAAGGCCAGCCCACCACGCTGCTTAACCAGCTGCAGGACGATATCCTCGAACTGCGCCCGCTCGCAGAAACCCGCGAACGTTGGCCTGATGTCGACCTGACCAAGGATCGTTCCGTACGCTTTCACGTGGCACACAGCCCACAGCGCGAAGTGGAAATCCTGCACGACCAGTTACTGGCCCGCTTCAGCGCCGACCCTACGTTGCGCCCGCGTGACGTCATCGTCATGCTCCCGGCAATCGACACTTACGCGCCGCATATCCGTGCAGTGTTTGGCCAACTGCTGCGCCACGACCCGCGCTACATTCCGTTCACCCTGACCGACCAGGGCCAGCGTGGGCGCGACCCCCTGCTGATTGCCCTTGAGCACTTGCTCAAGCTCCCGGACAGCCGCTTCGCCGTCAGCGAAGTGCTCGACCTGCTCGACGTCCCGGCGGTCCGTGCGCGTTTTGGCATCCGCGAAAGCGACCTGCCTACCTTGCACCGGTGGATCGAAGGCGCGGGAATTCGCTGGGGATTGAACGCCGACCAGCGTGCCACCCTCGGGTTGCCCCAGGGCCTGGAGCAGAACAGTTGGCGCTTCGGACTGCGGCGTATGCTGCTCGGTTACGCCGTGGGCTTGGGAGAGGGCTGCGACGGCATCGAACCCTATGATGAAATCGGCGGCCTGGACGCCGCCTTGATCGGTCCCTTGGTAGCGCTGCTCGATGCCCTGGAAGTGGCCAACCAGGCGTTGTCCCAGCCCGCCACTGCCAGCGAGTGGGGCGAACGCCTCAACGCTTTGCTGCAGGTTTTCTTCCTCGCCGAGGAGGAGCACGACGAATACCTTTTGATGCAATTGCAGGAATTGCGCGACAGCTGGCTGGAAGTCTGTGAAACCGTAGGCCTGCAAGACCAATTGCCACTCACGGTGATCCGTGAGGCCTGGCTGACGGGCCTCGACGAAGGCAAGCTGTCCCAGCGTTTTCTCGCCGGTTCGGTGAATTTCTGCACCCTGATGCCGATGCGGGCAATTCCTTTCCGCGTTGTCTGCCTGCTGGGCATGAACGATGGCGACTACCCGCGTGCCCAGCCGCCGCTGGACTTCGACCTGATGGCCAGCGACTACCGCCCCGGTGATCGTTCGCGCCGCGAGGACGACCGTTACCTGCTGCTCGAAGCGCTGCTGTCGGCACGTGACCAGCTCTACATCAGCTGGGTGGGCCGCAGCATTCGCGATAACAGTGAGCGCCCAGCCTCGGTACTGATCGGCCAGCTCCGCGACCACCTGGCTGCCGGTTGGCGCCTCAAGGGCGATTCTGACGGCGGGCAACTGCTGCACGCATTGACCCAAGAGCACCCGCTACAGCCTTTCAGCGCGCGCTATTTCCAGAAGGGCAGTGCGCTGTTCAGCTATGCCCATGAGTGGCAATTGCTGCATCAGCAAACTACCGACGATAAGCAGCCCGATCTCGGCCTGCCACCTTACGTCAGCGATGAAGCGCTGACGCTGACCCAGTTGCAGGACTTCTTGCGTCACCCAGTCCGGCATTTCTTCAGCCAGCGCCTGAAAGTGTTCTTTGAAGCCCTGGAAGCGCCCACGCCAGACGAAGAGCCATTCGTCCTCGATGCCTTGCAGCGCTACAGCGCCAGCGAAAGCCTGCTGGGCGCCGCACTGAGCGACCCGGACAACGCCGAACGCGCACTGCGGGCCCAGGCCCGCCGCCTGCAAGCCTGCGGCATGCTACCCCTGGCAGGTTTCGGCGAACTGCTGCAAGCCGAACTGATCCAGCCACTGCCCGATCTGCTGCAACGTCATCGCCAACTGTTGCAGCGCTGGCCAACAGTGGTCGACGGCGCGCTGCCGATACACTTCGAGCATGCAAACCACCGTCTTGAAGGCTGGCTGGGCCGGGTCTACCAGGCCGACGATCAAAGCCTGTTGAGCATCACCACGGTGCCCAACACCATCAGCGCCGGGCGCAACAACCTCAAGTGGCACCGCCTGATCGCCAGCTGGGTGATGCACCTGGCCGCCTGCGCCGCCGGGTATCCCCTGCACAGCGCATTGCTGGCCAGTGACATCACCCTGCTGCTCGGCCCGTTGCCACAGGCTCAGGCTGCCGAACAACTGGGTCACCTGCTGGTAGCGCGCCAGGCCGCAATGAATGCCCCGCTGCCTGTCGCTGCCAAGACCGCCTTTGCCTGGCTGGCTCAGGAGGATCCGGACAAGGCCCTGGCAGCCGCCACCCGTGCCTATGAGGGAGATGGCCGTACCAGTTTTGGCGAGCGCAGCGAAAGTGTTGCCCTGGCCCGGCAGTTCCGCGATTTCGCCGCGCTCAGCGCCGACGAAACTTTTGAAGGCTGGTGTGAAGCCTTGTACCGCCCCCTGTTCAGCGCCGCCTGGCAGGCCCAGGGCAATCCGGAGAGTGAAGCATGACCCAGGCCCGCCCCCTGGCACTGAGTTTTCCCCTGCATGGCAGCCAGCTGATCGAAGCCAGTGCCGGCACGGGCAAGACGTTCACCATTTCCGCGCTGTACCTGCGCCTGATCCTCGGCCACGGCGGTGAGCAAGGCTTTGGCCGCGAACTGCTGCCACCGCAGATTCTGGTGGTGACCTTCACCGATGCCGCCACCAAGGAACTGCGCGAGCGTATCCGCGCCCGCCTTGCCGAGGCAGCGCGCTTCTTCCGCGGCGAGCTGGAAGGTGGCGACCCGCTGCTGCATCAGTTGCGTGACGACTATGCCGAAGAACACTGGCCACGTTGCGCCAATCGCCTGGAAGTCGCTGTGCAGTGGATGGATGAAGCGGCGGTGTCGACCATCCATGGTTGGTGCCAGCGCATGCTCCGTGAGCATGCCTTCGACAGTGGCAGCCTGTTTACCCAAAGCCTGGAAACCGACCACAGCGACCTGCTCGGCCAGGTCATGCGCGATTACTGGCGGCGCTTCTGCTATGGCATGCATGGCGAAGCGCTGAACTGGGTGCGCAGCCATTGGGTCAGCCCCGATGCCCTGCTGCCGCGCATTCGCCCGCTGTTCGGCCGTGTGCGTGCACAGCAGGACGAAGCAGAGCCGCAAGCGCTGATCGATACCGCGCTGCAACAGCGGGTCGAGCAGTTGCGTCAACTGAAGGCGCCTTGGGCCCAATGGGCGGACGAGCTGCAGCAGATCTGCCGCGACGCCGTGGCCGCGAAGCAGGCCGATGGGCGCAAACTGCAGGCGCGCTACTTCGAGCCCTGGTTCGAGAAACTGCGTACCTGGGCCAGCGATGAACAAGAGGTGGAGCTCGACCTGGGCACCGGCTTTACCCGGCTGACCCCGGCCGGGATGGCCGAAGCCTGGAAAGCCGGTGATCCGCCCGACCATCCGGCCTTTCATGCGATGCAGAACCTGCAGCAACAGCTGCAAGCCTTGGTCAGCCCGGAAGCGCGTTTGCTCGAACACGCAGCGGCCTGGGTTGCGGCGCGTTTCGAGGTGGAAAAACGCCGGCGTGCCGAAATGGGCTTCGACGATATGCTGCTGCGTCTGCAACATGCCTTGGGCACGGAATCGGGTGAGCGCCTGGCGGCGCTGATCCGTGAGCAATTCCCGGTGGCGCTGATCGACGAGTTCCAGGACACCGACCCGGTCCAGTACGGCATCTTCGAAAGCATCTATCGCATCAGCGAGAACCACCCGGAAACCGGCCTGTTCATGATCGGCGACCCCAAGCAGGCGATCTACGCCTTCCGAGGTGCCGACATCTACACCTACCTGTCGGCCCGGCGTGCCACTGCGGGCCGTCTGCACAGCCTGGACACCAACTACCGCTCCAGCCAGGCAATGGTCGCGGCGGTCAACCAGGTGTTCCTGCAGGCCGAAGCCCGCGCGCAGGGCAAGGGTGCCTTCCTGTTCCGTGAAGCCGACGACAACCCGTTGCCGTTCGTCGAGGTTCGCGCCAAAGGCCGCAGCGAGCGCCTGCTGATCGAAGGCCAGGCGTGTGCAGCGTTGCAATGCTGGCAGCTGGAAAGCGAAGAGCCGGTATCCAGCACGCTCTACCGGCAGCAGCTGGCCGCCAGCTGCGCAAGCCATATCGTTGCCGTGTTGAATGGCGGCCAGCGTGGGGTGACCGGCTTTAGCGATGACCAGGGCGAGCTGCGCCCGTGCCAGCCTTCGGACATCGCCATCCTGGTGCGTGATGGCCATGAAGCGCAGCTGGTGCGCAGCGAGCTTGCCGCCCGCGATGTGCGCAGCGTGTACCTTTCCGACAAGGATTCGGTGTTTGCCGCCCAGGAGGCCCATGACTTGCTGGCCTGGCTCAAGGCCTGCGCCGAGCCGGATTCCGAGCGCCTGCTCAAGGCCGCACTGGCCAGCCTCACCCTGGAGCTGTCGCTGGCTGAACTGGATCAGCTGAACCAGGACGAACGGGTGTGGGAGGGCTGGGTCATGCGCTTCCGTCGCTACCGCGAAATCTGGCAGCGCCAGGGTGTGCTGCCCATGCTGCGGCACCTGCTGCACGATTTCGAACTGCCGCGCATGCTGATTGGCCGCACGGATGGCGAGCGGGTGCTGACCAACCTGCTGCACTTGGCCGAATTGCTGCAGCAGGCGGCCGGCGAGCTGGACGGTGAACAGGCGTTGATCCGTCACCTGGCCGAGCACCTGGCCAACGCTGGCCATGCGGGCGAAGAGCAGATACTGCGCCTGGAAAGCGACGAGCAGTTGGTCAAGGTGGTGACTATTCACAAGTCCAAGGGCCTGGAATACCCCTTGGTCTACCTACCGTTCATCTGCACCAGTAAGCCGGTGGACGGCAGCCGCCTGCCACTGACCTGGCACGACAGCCTGGGCAATGCACAGCTGACGCTGAGCCCCGATGCCGCGCAGATCGCCTTGGCCGACGAGGAGCGCCTGGCTGAAGACCTGCGCCTGCTCTATGTGGCCCTGACGCGTGCCCAGCATGCCTGCTGGCTGGGTGTCGCCGACCTCAAGCGCGGCAACCAGAAGAGCTCGCAGCTGCACCGCTCGGCGCTTGGCTACCTGCTCGGTGGCGGCCTGGCCCTGCCGGGTTCGGAGCACCTCAAGGCGTGGTTGCAGAACTTGCGGGCAGGTTGCGCGGATATTGCCTGCCCAGCCCTGCCGGAAGCCGACGATCAGCGCTACCGTGCGGCCCATGCCGAGCACGAGCTGTTACCCGCCCGCAAGCCACGCCGCGCTGCCGCCGAGCACTGGTGGATCGCGTCCTACAGTGCCTTGCGCGTTGGCGAACAGACTCTCGGCGCCGACAGCTCTCAGGCCCAGCAACTGCTCGATGACGAAGTGGCCGATACCCAGCTGATACGCGAAGTGCCTGCCGACGGTGGCGACATCCATCGCTTCCCCCGCGGCCCCAACCCGGGCACCTTCCTCCACGGGCTGCTGGAGTGGGCCGGCCGTGAAGGCTTTGGCGAAGTTGCCGGCAACCCCAAGCTCATCGAGCGTACCGTTGGCCAGCGTTGCAACCGCCGCGACTGGGCCGGCTGGATACCGACACTCAGCCAATGGCTGCAGCGCTTGCTCAACGAGCCCATGCCGGCCGGCGCTGCGCAGCTGACGCTTGGGCAATTGCAGCATTACCAGATCGAGATGGAGTTCTGGTTCGCCAGCCACAACGTCGATGCCGAGCAGCTCGACCGCCTGGTGGCCCGGCATACCCACCCTGGTATAGCACGCCCGGCTGCGCAGCCGACCGTGCTCAACGGCATGTTCAAAGGTTTCATCGACCTGGCCTACGCGCTCGACGGGCGCTATTACGTGGCGGACTACAAGTCCAACTGGCTCGGCCCGGATATCCAGGCCTACGACACCCAGGCCATGGAAAAAGCCATCCTCGAACACCGCTATGACCTGCAGTACGTGCTCTACTTGCTTGCCCTGCATCGCCAGTTACGTGCACGGCTGCCGGATTACGATTACGACCTCCATGTCGGCGGTGCCCTGTTCATCTTCCTGCGCGGCGCCAGCAGCAGTGGCCACGGCGTGTACTTTGCCAAGCCGCCACGCACGCTGATCGAGGCCCTCGACGCGCTGTTCCGTGGCGTGCACGCGCCCGAACAGCAGGACCTGTTTGCCGGAGCCGTTACATGAGCCGAACCCTCGACGATCTCTTGCCTACGCCACTGCACGCTGAACACCTGCTGGCCCTGGCCCCTCAACACAACAGTGCGGACCTCGTGCAGTTGCTCGATCGTTGGGTCGAGCGGGGCTGGCTGCGGGCGCTCGACCGGGCGTTCGTCAGTTTTCTGGAAGAGCGAGCTCCTGGCAGTGACCCGTTGCTCTTGCTGGCGGCAGCCCTGGCCAGCCATCAGCTGGGCCATGGGCATGTCTGCCTCGACCTGCAACAGACCCTCGCCGAGCCTGATTTCGCGCTGTCGCTGCCGCCGGAAGGCGATGCCTTGAACGGCCCGTTGCTGTTGCCCTCGCAGCTGCTGGCCAACCTCGGCTTGCCCACCTGGCTGCAGCGTATAGCTGCCAGCCCGCTGGTGGCTGCCGGCGATACGCCGGGCCAGCACGCGCGCCCGCTGGTGCTCAGCGGCCAGCGCCTGTACTTGCGTCGCTACTGGAGCTACGAGCGGCAGATCGACCAGACCCTGCGCCAGCGCCTGAACCAGGACGAAGCGGCCCCGGCCGACCTGCCAGCGCGCCTGGCGCAGTTGTTCGACGAAGGGGCTTTGGCAGGCCAGGTGGACTGGCAGAAACTTGCCTGCGCCCTGGCCACCCGCGCAGGCTTCAGCATCATCACTGGCGGCCCCGGTACCGGCAAGACCACCACGGTGGTGCGCTTGCTGGCGCTGCTGCAGGCGCCAGCGGTAGAGCAGGGCAGGCCGCTGCGCATCCGCCTGGCCGCGCCGACCGGCAAGGCCGCCGCCCGCCTGACCGAATCCATCGGCCAGCAGGTTGAACGGTTGCAGGTGAGTACCGATGTGCGCGGGCAGATCCCCACCGACGTCAGCACCGTGCACCGCCTGCTCGGCAGCCGCCCCGGCTCGCGGCACTTCCGTCACCATGCCGGCAACCCGCTGCCGTTGGATGTGTTGGTGGTCGACGAAGCGTCGATGATCGACCTCGAGATGATGGCCAACCTGCTGCAGGCTATGCCGCCCAAGGCGCGACTGATTCTGCTGGGGGATAAGGACCAGCTGGCCTCGGTCGAGGCTGGCGCTGTGCTCGGTGACCTGTGCCGGGATGCCGAAGAGGGCTGCTATTCGCCCGCGACCCAAGCCTGGCTGGAACAGATCGGTGGCCAATCGCTGGCCGCCAGTGGCCTGAAAGCTGGCGATGCCCAACGCAATCCGTTGGCCCAGCAGGTGGTGATGCTACGCTTCTCGAGGCGCTTTGGTGAAGGCAGTGGCATTGGCCAGCTGGCGCGCCTGGTCAACCGCCAGGAGGCCCAGGCTGCTCGGGACCTGCTGAGCATGCCGCCAGCGGACGTGTTCGGCCTGGCGCTGCGCGGCGAGCAGGATCGAGCCTTCGACCGCCTGATTCTCGACGGCCTCAACCGCGGTAGTGAAGGGCCTCAGGGCTACCGCAGCTACCTGCGTGCCATTGGCCGCTATCGCCCGGCACCGGGTACTGCATTCGACGATCCGCGCTGGGAGCAGTGGGCCGCCAAGGTGCTGCACAGTTTTGAAGACTTCCAGCTGCTGTGCGCCGTGCGCAAGGGGGCCTGGGGGGTAGAAGGCCTCAACGAGCGGGTGGCGCGGGTGCTGCACAATGCCGGCCTGATCGACAGCCAGCAGCCGTGGTATGAAGGCCGCCCGGTGCTGGTCACGCGTAACGACTATGGCTTGGGATTGATGAACGGTGACATCGGCATCGCCCTGCGCCTGCCAGACGAGCACGGTGAAGCACTGCTGCGTGTGGCTTTCCCGCGCAACGACGGCAGTGGTGGGGTGCGCTTCGTCCTGCCCAGCCGCCTCAACGAGGTGGAAACCGTTTACGCCATGACCGTGCACAAGTCCCAGGGCTCCGAGTTCAGCCACACCGCGCTGGTGCTGCCGGATGTACTCAACCCGGTGCTGACCAAGGAGCTGGTGTACACCGGCATCACCCGAGCCAAGTATTGCTTCAGTCTGATCGAGCCGCGCCAGGGCATTTTCGAGGAAGCGGTGCTGCGCAAGGTACGGCGTATTTCCGGCCTGATGCTCGAGCAGGTTTGACGCGATCACTGTAGGAGCGGCCTTGTGTCGCGAAAGGGCCGCAACGCGGCCCCGGCAATTTCTGCTGCGAAGCTGAAACCCTGGGGCCGCTTCGCAGCCCTTTCGCGACGCAAGGCCGCTCCTACAGATAGCCAGCGTTGTGCTATCGTTGCGCCGACTTCAGACAAGTTTTTTGAGAGAATTCTCACATGACAGGCGCCAGGGAGCGGTTGACAGGCTGTGCGCTTTCGCTGCTGCTAGTTGCCCTGTCACTATTTGCCGATCCTGCCCAGGCGGACGGTTCGGCCACCTCCGCACAGGCCCAGCAGCGTGCCCGGGCCGTGACCCAGGTGGTCCTGGGTATCCTCAGCTATGCGCGTTGGCCGACCGAGCCAGTGCCCTTGCGCCTGTGCCTGGTGGGCCCCACCGAATACGCCGATGACCTGATCAAGGGCAACGTGCAGAACTCGGGCCAACCCTTGCAGGTACGCCGCTTGCTGGCCGACGATCGGCAGGTAGCCCAGGCCTGTGACGCTGTGTATATCGGCAAGCTCGACGACGCCCAGCGTGACCGCCTGTTCCAGGCCGTCAGTGGCCACCCGGTACTCAGCATCAGCGAAGCCGACGACCCGTGCACGGTCGGTAGCCTGTTCTGCCTGCGGGTAAACGATCAGCAAGTCGCCTTCGAGGTCAACCTGGATTCCGTGGCGCGTTCCGGCGTGCGGATCCACCCTAGCGTGTTGCAGCTGTCACGGCGTCGCGGAGCTGTGCCATGAAGCGCGCAACCATGAACAAGAAGCACGGCGTGCGCCCTACCTTACGCTCGGTGCTCGGGCGTGGCCACCTTAGCGTGGCCTTGCTGGCGGTAGGCCTGGCCGGTATCTCGTTGACCCTGCTCGGCGTGCTGGCCCTGCGTGTATACGCCAACCACAACCTCCACCTGATTGCCCGTTCCATCAACTACACCGTTGAAGCCGCCGTGGTGTTCGACGACAGCGCCGCGGCCAATGAGGCGCTGGAACTGATCGCCAAGACGGAAGAAGTGGCGGACGCCAAGGTCTTCAACAACGATGGGGAGCAGTTGGCACATTGGCAGCGCGGCGATGAGGGCGTGCTCGGGCGCCTGGAAGCGCAAGTGGCGACGGCCTTGCTGGATGAGCCGATCAACCTGCCGATCATGCACCAGCAACAGAAGGTCGGGCATATCGAGCTGATCGGCCAGGGCCGCAGCCTGCTGCTGTTCCTGCTCAGCGGCCTGGGCGGCATCCTGTTCTGCACGATCCTGAGCGCCTTCGTTGCCTTGTACCTTTCGCGGCGCCTGCTCGGCGATATCGTCCGTCCCCTGCGCGGCCTGGCCAGCGTCGCCCATGCTGCTCGTCGCGAGCGTAGTTTCGACCGCCGGGTGCCGGAAGCGCCCATTGCCGAGCTCAACGAGCTGGGGAACGACTTCAACGCCTTGCTCGATGAGCTGGAGGTCTGGCACAGCCACCTGCAGAACGAGAACGCGACCCTGGCTCACCAGGCCAGCCACGACAGCCTCACCGGGCTGCCCAACCGCGCCTTCTTCGAGGGCCGCCTCAGCCGCAGCCTGCGCAACGCCGCACGGCAGCAAGACCATCTGGCGTTGCTGTTCCTCGACAGTGACCATTTCAAGCAGATCAACGACAGCCTCGGCCATGCCGTGGGCGACGAAGTGCTGATCAACATCGCTGAGCGCGTGCGCGCACAATTGCGCGAGCACGACCTGGTGGCCCGCCTGGGCGGTGATGAGTTCGCCGTGTTGTTGACCCCGCTGCACTCGCGCGAGGATGCCGAGCGCATCGCCGAGAAAATCATCGCCAGCATGCAGTTGCCGATGTTGCTCGATGGCGGCGAGAGCCTCACCACCTCACTGAGCGTCGGCATCGCCTATTACCCGGATGATGGCAGTGACCCTGCCAACCTCCTCAATGCCGCAGATGCGGCGATGTACCAGGCCAAGCGCAAGCGACGTGGCCAGTGGCAAGCGGCGCAGACGGAACGGTCCGCCGCCGATTTCAGGAACAGGAGTTGAACCGTGATACAGCGTTTGCGTTTTTCGTTTGTCGTGATGTTGCTGGCTATGCTGGCGTTGACTGGGTGCCAGAGCACGCCCCCCAAAGGGCTGACCGCCGAGCAGATTGCCGTGCTCAAGCGTGAAGGTTTTGCCCCCACCGACGAGGGCTGGGCGTTCGACCTGTCGGGCAAGGTGCTGTTCGGCAGCGACCTGGACAGCCTCAATGGCCCGAGCCAGGCGATCGTCGAGCGGGTCGGCAAGGCCTTGCTGGGCGTGGGCATTCAGCGTGTGCGGGTCGATGGCCATGCCGATGCCTCGGGCAAGGCGGTGTACAACCAGCAGTTGTCCGAGCGGCGCGCGCAGAGTGTGGCCAAGGCGTTGATCGACGTTGGCATGCTGGCGCAGAACATCCGTACCCGTGGGCTGGGCAGTACGCAGCCGGTGGCGGACAACCGCACCAGCGCCGGGCGGACCGAGAACCGCCGGGTGTCGATCGTCGTCGCGTCCTATTGAATGCGCAATCGGGGCTGCTGCGCAGCCCTTTCGCGACACAAGGCCGCTCCTGCTCAGGTACGCGATCCCCTGTAGGAGCGGCCTTGCCGGGGCGCCGGACCGGTCGGAAAGGGGCGCAAAGCCCCCCCATCAATTTTGAGCAAAGCGCATCTCGCGCGTCTTACCCATCAACAACGGCGCATTCGCCTCTGTCACCCCGCGGATGTAATCCCATAACAGGGTAATCCGCTTCAGCTTGCGCAAATCCTCCCGGCAATACATCCAAAATTGCCGCGTCACCTCGATCTCCTCTGGCAACACCGTCACCAGCCGCGCATCCTGCGCCGCGAGGAAGCACGGCAAGATCGCCAACCCACGCCCCTGCAGCGCCGCCGTGTACTGGGCTATGACGCTGGTACTGCGCAAATGCGCATTGGCATTGGGAATCAGGTTGGCCAGGTACAGCAGCTCCGAGCTGAATGCCAGGTCGTCCACATAACTGATGAACGGGTGGCTGACCAGGTCGCTGACCTGGCGGATCGGTGCATGGCTGTCGAGGTAGTCCTGGGTCGCATAGAGCCGCAACCGATAGTCACACAGCTTGCAGCACACATAAGGCCCATGCTCCGGCCGTTCCAGGGCAATGACGATGTCTGCCTCGCGCTTGGACAGGCTGATGAAGTGCGGCAGCGGCAGGATATCCACCGAGATCGCCGGGTAGGCATCGACAAAATGGCTCAGCTGCGGGGTGACGAAAAAGCTGCCAAAGCCCTCGGTGCAGCCCATGCGCACATGGCCCGACAGCGCCACGCCGGAGCCGGAGACCTGTTCGCAGGCCATGTGCAGGGTGCTCTCGATCGACTCCGCGTAGCCCAGCAGGCGCTGCCCCTCGGCAGTCAGCACGAAGCCATTGGTGCGTGACTTTTCGAACAGCAGCGTGCCCAACGCCCCCTCCAGCGAGCTGATGCGCCGCGACACCGTGGTGTAGTCGACGGCCAGGCGTTTCGCCGCGCTGCTGGCCTTGCGCGTGCGCGCCACTTCGAGGAAGAACTTCAGGTCGTCCCAGTTCAGCGCACTGAGGGAGGTCAGGTCTTTTTGCATGTTGATCCGGTTTTTTTGTGCGTTCTTGTTGGATGTTTGCACATCTATACTCGAAAAAAGCCCCAAGGCGCCACCTCGCGTTTGCCCGGCGCTGGCGATCTCGTCCTGACAATAATTCCAAGGAGAACGCAGATGAACGCACCACAATCCCCTGACAAGACCAAGGTCGAGCAGGTCAAGCTGCTGATCGACGGCCAGTGGGTCGAGTCGAAAACCAGCGAATGGCGCGATATCGTCAACCCGGCCACTCAAGAGGTGCTGGCGCGGGTACCGTTCGCCACCGTCGAAGAAGTGGATGCCGCCGTGGCCGCAGGCCAGCGCGCCTTCAAGACCTGGCGTGAAACCCCGATCGGGGCACGCATGCGCATCATGCTCAAACTGCAGGCACTGATCCGCGAACACACCAAGCGCATCGCCCAGGTCCTCAGCGCCGAGCAGGGCAAGACCCTCGCCGACGCCGAAGGCGACATCTTCCGCGGCCTGGAAGTGGTCGAGCATGCGGCGTCCATCGGCACTCTGCAGATGGGCGAGTTCGCCGAGAACGTCGCCGGTGGCGTGGACACCTACACCCTGCGCCAGCCGATCGGTGTGTGCGCTGGCATCACCCCGTTCAACTTCCCGGCGATGATCCCGCTGTGGATGTTCCCGATGGCCATCGTCTGCGGCAACACCTTCGTGCTTAAACCCTCCGAGCAGGACCCGCTGTCGACCATGCTGCTGGTCGAGCTGGCGCTGGAAGCCGGTGTACCTGCCGGGGTGCTGAACGTGGTGCACGGCGGCAAGCAGGTGGTGGATGCGATCTGCACCCACCAGGACATCAAGGCGATTTCCTTCGTTGGCTCCACCGAAGTCGGCACCCACGTGTACAACCTGGCCAGCCAGCATGGCAAGCGCGTGCAGTCGATGATGGGCGCGAAGAACCATGCCGTGGTGCTGCCCGACGCCAACCGCATGCAAACCGTCAACGCTCTGGTCGGCGCGGCCTTCGGGGCGGCAGGCCAGCGCTGCATGGCCACCTCGGTGGCGGTGCTGGTGGGCAAGGCGCGTGACTGGCTGCCGGACATCAAGGACGCGGCGAGCAAGCTCAAGGTCAACGCCGGTTGCGAGCCTGGCACCGATGTCGGCCCGGTGGTTTCCAAGCGCGCCAAGGAGCGGGTGCTGGGCCTGATCGAAAGCGGCATCCAGGAAGGCGCCAAGCTCGAACTCGATGGCCGTGGCGTGCAGGTGCCGGGCTACGAGCAAGGCAACTTCGTCGGCCCGACCCTGTTCTCCGGGGTAAAGACCGACATGCAGGTGTACACCCAGGAAATCTTCGGCCCGGTGCTGGTGACCCTGGAAGTCGACACCCTCGACGAAGCCATCGCCCTGGTCAACGCCAACCCGTTCGGCAACGGCACCGGCCTGTTCACCCAGAGCGGCGCGGCGGCGCGCAAGTTCCAGAGCGAGATCGACATCGGCCAGGTCGGTATCAACATCCCGATCCCGGTACCGGTACCGTTCTTCAGCTTCACCGGCTCGCGCGGTTCCAAGCTCGGCGACCTGGGCCCGTACGGCAAGCAAGTGGTGCAGTTCTACACTCAGACCAAGACCGTCACCGCCCGCTGGTTCGATGACGACAGCGTCAACGACGGTGTGAACACCACCATCAGCCTGCGCTAAGGAGCTTGTCATGCGTATCGCATTCATCGGCCTGGGCAACATGGGCGCGCCCATGGCCCGCAACCTGATCAAGGCCGGGCACCAGCTGAACCTGTTCGACCTGAACAAGACCGTGCTCGCCGAACTGGCAGAACTGGGCGGGCAAATCAGCCCGTCGCCCAAGGACGCGGCGGCCAACAGCGAGCTGGTGATCACCATGCTGCCGGCGGCGGCCCATGTGCGCGCCGTGTACCTCAACGAGGACGACGGTGTGCTGGCGGGCATTCGCCCAGGCACGCCGACGCTGGACTGCAGCACCATCGACCCGCAGACCGCGCGTGATGTGTCCAAGGCCGCTGCGGCCAAAGGTGTGGACATGGGCGATGCGCCGGTGTCCGGGGGGACCGGCGGCGCGGCGGCGGGCACGCTGACCTTCATGGTCGGCGCCAGCACCGAGCTGTTCGCCACGCTCAAGCCGGTGTTGGAGCAAATGGGCCGCAACATCGTGCACTGCGGAGAGGTGGGTACCGGGCAGATCGCCAAGATCTGCAACAACCTGCTGCTGGGCATCTCGATGATCGGCGTGTCCGAAGCCATGGCCCTGGGCAATGCGCTGGGCATCGACACCAAGGTGCTGGCGGGGATCATTAACAGCTCGACCGGGCGTTGCTGGAGCTCCGATACCTACAACCCGTGGCCAGGCATCATCGAGACCGCCCCCGCGTCGCGTGGGTATACCGGAGGGTTTGGCGCCGAACTGATGCTCAAGGACCTGGGGCTGGCCACCGAGGCGGCTCGCCAGGCGCACCAGCCAGTGATCCTTGGCGCCGTGGCCCAACAGCTTTACCAGGCCATGAGCCTGCGTGGCGACGGCGGCAAGGACTTCTCGGCGATCGTCGAGGGTTACCGCAAGAAGGATTGACGAGCGAGGACTTCATCGCGGGCCGGGTGGCCTTCCCTCTGTAACTGCGCACCAGAGGGAAGGGCACCCTTCCTGCGATGTTTTTTATCAGGCGAAGACGAAGTACTTGCGCACGGTCTCGACCACTTCCCAGGTGCCTTTCATCCCCGGTTCGATCACGAACACATCACCCGCTTTCAGGTGCTTTGGCTCTTCGCCTTCCGGGGTAATGATGCAGTAGCCATCGAGGAAGTGGCAGAACTCCCACTTCTCATAGCTGACCTCGAACTTGCCCGGGGTGCAGATCCAGGTGCCCATGATCTTGCTGCCGTCGGCCGACAGGTAGGCGTTGAGGTTGACGGTGTGCGGATCGCCGCCGATGCGCTTCCACTTGGTGGCGTCCACGACCGGCGTCGGGCAGGTTTCGCGCAGGACGGTGATGAAATCGGACATGGCACAACTCCTGGTGACTGGCTGAATGACTCGTCACCATAGGGCCATCCGCCGAGCCGCAGTTGCCTGGGCTCGACGTCCAGCTGCCTGCCCGCGCTATGCCAGGGCGTTGACCTCGACGGTGATGTGGGCCAGTTCCTCATGCACGCCCAGCGCCTGGCGTACGCTATCGGCGCTCAGTGCGACCTGGGTGGCCAGGCTGAGTATGCAAGCGTATTGGTCCTTGCCCACGCGCCACACGTGCAGGTCGGTGATGGTGGCGGGCACCGGCAGTTCGGCGACCACCTCGCGAATCTCCTCGACCACTGGTGCATCCATCTCGGCATCCAGTAATACGCGGCCGGTATCGCGCAGCAGACTGCGGGCCCAGAGCGCCACCAGCACGGCGCCGACCAGGCCCATCACCGGGTCAAGCCAGCCGGCGCCCCAGAACTTGCCGGCCAGCAGGGCGACGATCGCCAGCACCGAGGTGGCGGCGTCGGCGATCACATGCAGGTAGGCCGAGCGCAGGTTCAGGTCGTGATGGTCATGATGATGGTCATGGTCATGGTCATGGTCATGGCCATGGTGGTGATGATCGTGATCGTCGCGCAGCAGCCAGGCGCAGATCAGGTTCACGGCCAGGCCGATCACCGCAATGAAGATCGCCTCGTCATAGTGGATCGGCCCCGGCGTCAGCAGGCGCTCGGCCGACTGGAATGCCATCAGCCCGGCCACGCCGAGCAGCAGCAGGGCGCTGGAATAGCCGCCGAGGATCTCGATTTTCCAGGTGCCAAAGGTGAAGCGCTGGTCCTTGGCATAACGACGCGCGGCAGCGTAGGCCAGCAGCGACAGCCCCAGGGCAAGAGTATGGGAGCTCATGTGCCAGCCGTCGGCGAGCAGGGCCATGGAGTTGAAGAACCAGCCACCGGCGATTTCCGCCACCATCATGACTGCCGTCAGCCACACGGCCAGGCGCGTCTTGCGCTCGGCGCCAAGGTTGCTGGTGTGGAACTGGTGGCTGTGCTGCCAGCGGCCTGAGGTTTGCGTCGCCATGGTTTATCATGCTCCCGGAATGTCGAGAAATATACTATACCCCAGTATACATAGCATGGTGTGAAAGCGAATGGCACATACGATCAAGAGCAAGAAGCAGCTGCTGACCCGCGTGCGCAAGATCAAAGGCCAGGCCGCTGCCCTGGAAACCGCGCTGGAGCAAGACAAGGACTGCCTGGCGATCCTCCAGCAGATCGCCGCCGTGCGCGGCGCGGTGAACGGGCTGATGACCGAGGTGATGGAAGGGCACATCCGCGAACACCTGGTGGCGGAAGGGCTGAGCGCCGAGGAACGGCAGGAAGAGGCGGACAAGGTGGCGGCGCTGTTGCGGTCTTATCTGAAGTGATACCCCCTGGGGGTATACGGTAGGAATGTAGGTTTCCTACAGGGCTATAAGTTGAAGCCTACTGGGTGATCAGAACCATCTGCTGGTCGCCGGAAGCGTGCATAGTGTGTACTGCGCTTCGTTTTGGTCAATTCGGTGTGTATCATACACATCGACTGCCGAAGGAAGGGTGAATGCGCAGTCGTGAAGTGATCCAGCTCATTCAGGCGGATGGTGGTATGAAGTCGAGATGAAGGGCAGCCATCACCAGTTCAGGCATCCGTTCAAGAAGGGGAGGGTGACAGTGCCTCATCCCAAGAGCGATTTGCCTAAAGGCACCGTACACAGCATCTTGAAACAAGCTGGCTTGAAGCAGTCCAGTGGCTTCGTCAGCGCGAACATCAGTGGAGACGCGCAATGAAATTTCCGGTCGTATTGCACAAGGACGCCGATTCGGATTACGGCGTGACCATTCCCGATGTGCCCGGCTGCTTCTCTGCCGGATTGACTGTCGCCCAGGCGCTAGAGAACGTTCAGGAGGCGCTGGCGCTTCATTTTGAGGGCTTGGTTGCCGATAACGAGGCGCTACCGCAAGCACAGGAAGTCGATGTCCATGTGGCGAATCCTGATTTTGCCGGTGGGGTCTGGGCTGTCGTTGATTTCGATGTGACGCCATATCTGGGGAAGGCCGTACGGTTCAATGCAACACTTCCGGAAAACCTGCTGCAGCGGATCGACGAAAAAGTGAAGCGTGATCATCGGTATGCCTCCCGTTCTGGATTTCTCGCCTCGGCTGCACTGCGAGAGCTGGCGCTCGCGCACTGAACAACGAGTCGGCTTTGGAATCCATCAGTTGTGGAAGTGGGTGCATCGGGGCGCCGAACCGCCGCAAATACGTCAGCTCAGGCGACGTTGAATGTTCACGCTTGCATCAATCGCTCGACCAACCCCGCTGCATAGCCCGGTAACCCGGCAAAATCCCGCGCACACAACAGCAACCGCCGGTTGGCCCAGTCTTCCCGCAGTGCCACCCAATGCATCGGCAACACGCCCGTCCAACGCTGCACCGATGCCAGCGGTACCACGCCGATACCGGCACCACCGGCGACCATGCGAATCACTCCGTCAAACCCTTCGGCCCGCACCCTTACGTGCATACGGTGGCCTTCGCGCAGGGCCTGTTCCTCCAGATACAACGCCAGGGCACTGTTCACTCCCAGCCCGACATGGCCATGGGCAAGGCAGTCGACAAAGCTCGGTGCGGGCACTGCGGCAAGGGGATGAACCAGTGGTGTCACCAGCACCAGCGGATCATCGCGAAACGGCAGGGTCTGCAGATGTGTGCTGGGCGCTGCGGTGGAAATGATGCCCAGATCAGCCATGCCCTGGGTGATCGATTGCACGATGCGCAGGCTCGGCAGCTCCTGAACATCGATGCTGATCCCGGGGTTGTCGGCAAGGTAGCTGGCCAGCAACTCCGGTAGGTACTCGGTCAGCGCCGCCGTGTTGCACAGCAGCCGTACCTGGCCTTGCTGGCCGCGCGCATAGTGGGCCAGGTCGAACTGCAGGCGCTCGACCTGCTGGCCGATCAGCCGCGCATGTTGCAACAGCGCCTGCCCGGCGGGTGTCGGTTGCACACCTCGGCGGTTGCGCTCAAGCAACGGCGTACCCAGCGACGCTTCCATTGCGCGGATACGTGCACTGGCCGCTGGCAGCGAAAGATGGCTGCGGCGGGCGCCAGCAGTGATGTTGCCGCATTCGGCGGTGTGCTGGAAAAGCCGGAGGTCGATCAGGTCGAAATGCATCTGCCTCTGTCCTGGCAAGAGTCTGGCTGAGTATATGGCAGATTTTCAGTCCAGCAGTTGAGCGCCATCATGGCGGCCATGGATACCTTGATCGCTTTTTACCAGAACATCGGCCCGGCACTGACGCTGTTGGTGGTCACTACCTTCCTGCTGGCCGGTGCCGTCAAAGGTGTGATCGGCCTGGGCCTGCCGACCATTGCCATGGGCCTGTTGGGGCTGGCTATGCCACCGGCGCAGGCTGCGGCGCTATTGATAGTGCCTTCCACGCTCACCAACCTCTGGCAGCTCGCGGCCGGTGGGCATCTGCCGGCACTGCTGCGCAGGCTCGGGCCGATGCTGGCGATGATCTTCGTCGGAACGTTGCTTGGCAGCGTCTGGCTGGGGATCGACAGCGGGCCGTGGGCGGTGCATGCATTGGGGGCGGCGCTGGTGATCTATGCGCTCTATGGGCTGGCAGGCCCCGCCCTGCGAGTGGCGCCGGAGCGGGAAGGGTGGCTGGGGCCGATCTGCGGGCTGGTGACGGGTTTGGTCACTGCGGCCACGGGTGTCTTCGTGATGCCAGCGGTGCCTTACCTGCAGAGCCTGGGCCTGAGCCGAGACGAGATGATTCAGGCACTGGGCCTTTCGTTCACCGTTTCGACCTTGGCGCTGGCCGTTGGCCTGGCTGGCCAGGACGTCTTGGGTGGGCAGGCATTGGGTGCATCACTGCTGATGCTGGCGCCAGCGCTGTTGGGCATGCTTGCTGGCCAGTGGCTGCGCCAGCGCATCAGTGCAGCGCTGTTCAAGCGCTGCTTCTTCATTGGCCTGGCTGCGCTGGGCGGCCATCTGCTGATCAACGGTTAGCTGACGAGGCGCTGAGCATCACGACCGGCTGGACGTCGAAATCGCGCTCCAGGTAGTCCATGCGCTTTTCGAAGAACGCGACCATGTGCGGCAGTGCCGAGTGCACATCCAGTGCAGCCTTGTCGGCCCACACCTCATAGAACACGAACAGGCTCGGGTCCTGCTGGTCGCGCAGCATGTGGTATTCGATGCAGCCAGGTTCCTGGCGGCTGGGTTCGACGTAGGCGCGGAACAGGGTCTCGAACGCTTCGGCCATTTCCGGACGGGTCTTGGCCTTGAGGATGAATGCGTGCTGCTCGCTCATGGATCGGTTCTCACGAAAGTAGGAAGGTGAAACGATTCTACGGCAATAATATGCTGTGTATTTTTGACTTCAGGTCAATTGTATTTTGCCCCGCACCTGCTGTATCCCGCGCCTGCGAGCCTCTAACCTGCGGCCCTGAATTTTACTCGGCCCGGGAGGCCCAGCATGAAAAAGATCCTTCTGCTCAACGGTGGCAAACAGTTCGCCCATTCCGACGGCCGCCTTAACCAGACTTTACACGACGCTGCGCTGGCCCATCTCGACCGCGCCGGCTACGACGTGCAGCAGACCTTCATCGACGGTGGCTACGACGCACAGGCCGAGGTGGAGAAATTCCTCTGGGCCGACGTGATCATCTACCAGATGCCGGGCTGGTGGATGGGCGCGCCGTGGACCGTGAAAAAGTACATCGACGATGTATTCACCGCCGGTCACGGCAGCCTCTACGCCAACGACGGCCGCACCCGTTCCGACCATTCGCAGAAGTACGGCAGTGGTGGCCTGGTGCACGGCAAGCAGTACATGCTGTCGCTGACTTGGAACGCCCCGCAACAGGCGTTCGATGACCCGACCGACTTCTTCGAGGGTAAAGGTGTGGATGCGGTGTACTTCCCGTTCCACAAGGCCAACCAGTTCCTTGGCCTGAGCGGCCTGCCGTCCTTCCTGGCGGTGGATGTGATGAAGCGCCCGGACGTGCCGGCGGCGCTGGCGGCTTATGAGGCGCATCTGGACAAGGTGTTCGGCAAGGCTATCTAATCCCTGCATGGTTCAAGCACAGGCGCTCAAGTGAAAACCCG
Source organism: Pseudomonas sp. SMN11 (assembly GCF_052041945.1). Taxonomy (NCBI): domain Bacteria; kingdom Pseudomonadati; phylum Pseudomonadota; class Gammaproteobacteria; order Pseudomonadales; family Pseudomonadaceae; genus Pseudomonas; species Pseudomonas sp. SMN11. The sequence goes on from NZ_JBKGGW010000001.1 coordinate 20,988, forward strand.
ATCCGAAGAACTCCAGGTTTTCGTCGCCGTCATCGATTGCGGCTCGATCTCTGCGGCTGCCGAGCAGATGGGCCAGACCCCGTCGGCCGTCAGCCGCACGCTGTCGCGCCTGGAGGGCAAGCTCGGCACTACCCTGGTCAATCGCACCACTCGGCGCATGGACCTGACCGAAGAAGGCCGCTTTTTCCTCGAACGTGCGCGCCAGGTGCTGGAACAGATGGACGAGATGGAGGAGCATCTGTCGATGAACCGCCAGACGCCCTCCGGGCGCCTGCGTATCAATGCTGCCGCACCGTTCATGCTGCATGCCATTCTGCCTTGGATCGGCGAATTCCGTCGCCAGTACCCGGCCATCGAGCTGGAACTGAACACCGACGATCTAATCATCGATCTGCTGGAGCAGAGCACCGATGTGGCTATCCGCATCGGTGATCTCGCCGACTCCAGCCTGCATGCCCGTTCGCTCGGTTGCAGCCCGGTTCAGGTGCTGGCGAGCCCGGAGTACCTGGAACAACACGGCACGCCGGAAACGGTCGAAGACCTGAACAGCCACGTTCTGCTCGGCTTCAGCCAGCCCGAGTCGCTCAACCAGTGGCCGTTGCGCCATGCCCAGGGTGACCGCTGGGGCATTCGCCCGGCGCTGATCGCCTCCAGCGGCGAAACCCTGCGCCAGCTGGCGCTGGCCGGGGAGGGCATCGTCGCCCTGTCGCACTTCATGACCCACGAAGATATCCGCGCCGGTCGCCTCAAGGTGCTGCTGAGCGACGCCAACAACGGCTACCGCCAGCCGATCCACGCGGTGTACTACCGCAACACGCAGCTGGCCCTGCGTATCCAATGCTTCCTTGATTTCATCCAGCGCAAACTGGCGATGTACGCCTGCTGAGTTGCCTGAACGCGACAGATCCTGTCCACAGGCGGCGAAACTTCCTACGTTTGATTGCGCAGTCGCCACGCTTCGGCCTTACTGACTGCTCAACAAAAACAACACCAAGGAAGTGTCATGCGTATCGTTCCGTTCCAGTACCTGGCTCTGGCAGCCGCGATCCTGAGCAGTTCCTCGACTTACGCCGCCACGTTGGAAGGCGGCGCTGTCGCCGCGCCCGATCAATATGGTGCACAGGTAGCCGCCGACATTCTCAAGAAGGGCGGCAACGCCGTGGACGCGGCAGTGGCCACCGCTTTCACCCTGGCGGTGACCTACCCCGAGGCGGGCAACATCGGCGGCGGTGGCTTCATGACCCTGTTCGTCGACGGCAAGCCGTACTTCCTCGACTACCGCGAAGTGGCGCCCAAGGCCGCCACTCGCAACATGTACCTGGATGACAAGGGCGAGGTGATCGAGAACCTGAGCCTGGTCGGTGTGCGCGCCGCAGGCGTACCTGGGACGGTCATGGGCCTGTGGGAGGCCCACAAGAAGTTCGGCAAGCTGCCCTGGAGCGAACTGCTGACCCCGGCCATCGGTTATGCGAAAAACGGCTTCAAGGTCGCCGAGAAGCAGTACCAGTACCGCAATGATGCCCAAGGCATGTTCAAGACCGCGACCAACTTCAACGATTACTTTGGCAACATGAAGGTCGGTGAGTTGTTCAAGCAGCCGGAAATGGCCCAGACCCTCGAACGCATTGCTGACAAGGGCGTGAGCGAGTTCTACCAAGGCAAGACTGCCGACCTGCTGGTGGCGCAGATGCAGGCCGACAAGGGCTTGATCACCAAGGAAGACCTGAAGGACTACAAGGCCGTGTGGCGCGAGCCGATCGCCATCAGCTGGCGCGGCAACGTGGTCTACACCGCGCCACCGCCAAGCTCCGGCGGCGTGGCCCTGGCCCAACTGCTGGGCATCAAGGAAAACCGCGTGGCGGACTTCAAAGGCGTGGCGCACAACTCGGCGCAGTACATCCATCTGCTTTCGGAGATTGAAAAGCGCGTATTCGCCGACCGTGCCGACTACCTCGGCGACCCGGCGTTCACCAAGGTGCCGGTCGACCAGCTGGTGGCCAAGGACTACCTGGCCAAGCGCGCCGCCCAGGTCAACCCGAAGGCCATTTCCGAAACCGACAAGGTCAAGCCGGGCCTCGAACCGCACCAGACCACGCACTTCTCGATCGTCGACAAGCAAGGCAACGCCGTCAGCAACACCTACACCCTCAACCTCGATTACGGCAGCGGTGTGGTGGTCAAGGGCGCGGGCTTCCTGCTCAACGACGAGATGGACGACTTCAGCGCCAAGCCAGGCGCCGCGAATGCCTTTGGCGTGGTCGGCGGTGACGCCAACGCCATCGAACCGGGCAAGCGCATGCTGTCGTCGATGAGCCCGAGCCTGATGACCCGCGACGGCAAGGTCGAGCTGGTGATTGGTACCCCGGGTGGTTCACGGATCTTCACCTCGATCTTCCAGGTGATGAATAACCTGTACGACTACGGCATGCCGCTGGAGAAGGCCGTGGCGGCACAGCGTGTGCACCATCAGTTGCTGCCCAAGGACACCATCTACTTCGACAGCTATGCGCCGCTGACCGGGCCTGTGGCTGATGAGCTGAAGAAGATGGGCTATGTGCTGGAGGATCAGGGCTGGGAGATGGGGGATATCCAGGCGATTCGCGTGGATGGGGAGAAGGTCGAGACCGCTTCCGATCCGCGTGGGCGTGGGGTGGGGATGATCGTCAAGTAATATTCGAGATCGCCGGGAGGGCTTTGCCCTCCTTTCGCGACGCAAGGCCGCTCCTACAGGAATCGCGTTTCACTGTAGGAGCGGCCTTGCCGGGGCGCCGGACCGGTCGGAAAGGGCCGCAAAGTGGCCCCTGGGCCTTGAGGTCAGACGCGGAACTGGCTGACCAGCATCTGCAGGTGACCACCCAGGCGCGCCAGCTCGACGCTGGACGCTGCCGTTTCATCACTGGCCGCTGCAGTCTGTTCGGACACATCCCGTACATTCAGGATGCTGCGGCTGATCTCTTCAGCCACCGCACTCTGCTGCTCGGCCGCCGCCGCGATCTGCTGGTTCATCGACTGGATGCTCGACACCGTGCCGGTGATGTTCTCCAGCGAGACACCGGCCTTGCGCGCCAGCTCGACACTGCTGTCGGTCAGCGTGCGGCTGCCCTGCATGGCGTTGGCCACCTGCTGGGTACCGTGCTGCAGGCTGGCCACCAGCTCTTCGATCTCTTCGGTGGACTTCTGCGTGCGCTGGGCCAGGCCACGCACTTCGTCGGCGACCACGGCGAAACCACGGCCGGCTTCACCGGCACGGGCCGCTTCGATCGCGGCGTTGAGCGCCAGCAGGTTGGTCTGCTCGGCCACCGACTTGATCACGTCCATCACGCTGCCGATCTTCTGGCTTTCCTGCTGCAGCAGGTTCATGGCCTCGGTGGAGCGGTGCACTTCTTCGGCCAGGCGTTCGATCTGGCCGATCGCCTCGCCAACCACGCGGTCACCGGCACGGGCTTCGTCGTCGGCACCGGTAGCCGCGTGCGAAGCCTGTTCGGCGTTGCGCGCCACTTCCTGAACGGTGGCGGCCATTTCGTGCATGGCGGTGGCCACCTGGTCGGTCTCGACCTTCTGGCTGTTGGCACCGGCGCTGGTCTGCTCTGTCACCGCCGATAGCTCTTCGGCGGCGCTGGCGATCTGGGTGACGCCGTCACGGATACCGCTGATCAGTTCGCGCAGGGTGGTGCCCATGCGCGCGATGCCTTGCTGCAGCACGCCGATTTCGTCGCGGCGAGTGACGCGCAGGTCGTGGGTCAGATCGCCACCGGCGATGCGTTCCACGGCTTGCAAGGTATCGCGCAGCGGGCGGGTGATCTGGCGGGTGATAACCACGGCGGCGATGACGCCAGCCAGCAGTGCCAGCAGCGTGGCGATGGTCTGCAGGCTGCGCGCCTGAGCACTTTCGGCGTCACGGCGTTCCAGCTGGATCTTGTACAGCGCGTCGCTGCGCTTGACGATATCGGCACCCTGCACGGTCATTTCCGCACGGGCAACGGTGATGTCGGCGACCGCATCGCGGAACTGGCGCACGGCATCGCGATAGGCTTGCACCGATTGCTCGAACTGCTGCACGCGGGTGGCTTCAGCGGGCAGCTGGCGCTTGAGGTTGTCGATGTCGGCCAACGCACCATCCAGCTGGCGCAGGGCGGCCTGCTCGTTGGCGGCGGTATTGTCGGCGATGTAGCCGCGCACATCGATGCGCACCTGCAGCAGCTGCTGGCGCGCCTTGCTGATCAGCTGGTACTGGGCCAGGCGCACGCTGTCGGCCTCGGGGCGGGACATGACGTCCTGGCTGAGCGACTCCATGGCCTCATCGGCCTTGGCCGCCGACACGTTCATCGCATCACGGGCGGCCAGCGAGCTCTTGTAGCCGGCGCGCATCTTGTTCAGCGACACCTTGTACTCGCTGATGGTCTGCCCCAGCTCCTTGAGCAGCGCGACGTTGGCCGGGCTGGTGAAGGTGGTGACCAGGTATTGCTGCTGCTTGCTGAACGCGTCGAGCTTGGCCTGGGTGTTGGCAGCGGCGGTGTCATCGCCGTTGGCGATCATGTACTGCAGGCGCGAAATGCGCAGGTCGGTCAGGTCCTTGTTGAGCTGGCCGATGTCGCCCATCCAGTTGCTGCGGTCGATCAGGCTGCCCAGGCTGGTCCAGCCTGTCAGGGCCAGCAGGCCGGTTAGAAACAGCACCAGGCCGAAGCCCAGGCCGAGTTTGAGGTTGACGCTGATATTGGCGAACCAGCTGTTCATGCACGCTCTCCAGAAAATTCATTCGCTCACTTGATCATCGATCGCAGGGCGTTGTTGTTCTGGGGGCCCGCTGATTCGTGCAGGTGTTATCGGCACGACGAAGCGAAAGCTGAATCGCTTTTTCAGCTGATTTGTAACTATGTGAAAACGTTTGCTTTTTGTAGAACGGAGGGCCGCTTTGCGGCCCCGTTCAATTTCAAAGGCTACGCGCGCTGAAGGTATCGCAGCTGTTCACATTACCCTGGGCAAACCCGGCCTTGAACCAGCGCACCCGCTGCGCCGAGGTGCCATGGGTAAACGAGTCGGGCACCACGCGCCCTTGGCCCTGCTGCTGCAGCCGGTCATCACCGATGGCATTAGCCGCGTTGAGGGCTTCCTCGACATCGCCGGGCTCCAGCCAGTTCAGCCGCTTCTGCGCCTGATAAGCCCAAACCCCGGCCAGGCAGTCAGCCTGCAGTTCCTGGCGCACCAGTAGGCCGTTGTCGCCTTCCATGCGCTGGCCGCTGCGCCGCGCGGCATCGACCTTCGCCGACACTCCCAGCAAGGTCTGCACATGGTGGCCGATCTCGTGAGCGATCACGTAGGCCTGGGCAAAGTCGCCGGCCGCAGCGAAGCGGGTTTCCATCTCGCGGAAGAACGACATGTCCAGGTAGACCCGCTGGTCCGCCGGGCAGTAGAAAGGCCCGACCGCCGCAGAAGCAAAGCCGCAGGCCGAATTCACTTGGCCGCTGAACAGCACCAGCTTGGGATCGCGGTATTGCTTGCCAGCCTGGGCGAACAGGGCTTTCCAGGTGTCTTCGGTATCACCGAGGATCGAGGCGACGAACTGCGCTTGCTCGTCATTGGCCGGCGGCGCGTTGCTGCCTGCACCACTGGCAGCTGTCTGCTGCTGTTCCATCTGCCCGGTAAGCTGGCCAAGAATCTGCAGCGGGTCCTGGCCGGTCAGCCAGCCGATGCCGACGATCAGCAATATCGCCCCGAGCCCCAGCCCCTTGCCGCCGCCAAAGCGCATACCGCCGCCGCCTCCACCACGGGCATCGACCACGTTGTCGCTGCGCCGGCCTTTTCGCCATTCCATGAAGTGCTCTCCAGAGCGTGAAACATGAGGATAAAGATTAGATCACCCCAGCCAAAGCGACTAATGCATAACCAATTGGTTATGTATTGAGCGGCTGAATTCAATGTTCATTCCGTGCGACCTATCCGAAACTGCAAGTCCGCCTGCCGTGTACAGGCGTTTTCATAATTCCAAGAGAGGAATCCGGCATGCCCGCCCAGGACAACAGCCGCTTCGTGATCCGTGATCGCAACTGGCACCCCAAGGCCCTGACGCCCGACTACAAGACGTCCATTGCCCGCTCGCCGCGCCAGGCACTGGTCAGCATCCCGCAGTCGATCAGCGAAACCACCGGCCCGGACTTTTCCCACCTGGGCTTCGGTGCCCATGACCATGACCTGCTGCTGAACTTCAACAACGGTGGCCTGCCGATCGGCGAGCGCATCATCGTTGCCGGCCGCGTCGTCGACCAGTACGGCAAGCCTGTGCCGAACACCCTGGTGGAGATGTGGCAAGCCAACGCCGGCGGCCGCTACCGCCACAAGAACGACCGCTACCTGGCGCCACTGGACCCGAATTTCGGTGGCGTCGGCCGTTGCCTGACCGACCGCGACGGCTACTACAGCTTCCGCACCATCAAGCCGGGCCCGTACCCATGGCGCAACGGCCCGAACGACTGGCGCCCGGCGCACATCCACTTCGCCATCAGCGGCCCGTCGATCGCCACCAAGCTGATCACCCAGCTGTATTTCGAAGGTGACCCGCTGATCCCGATGTGCCCGATCGTCAAGTCGATCGCCAACCCCGAAGCCGTACAGCAGTTGATCGCCAAGCTCGACATGAGCAACGCCAACCCGATGGACTGCCTGGCGTACCGCTTCGACATCGTGCTGCGCGGCCAGCGCAAGACCCACTTCGAAAACTGCTGAGGACCCCGCCATGCCAATCGAACTGCTGCCGGAAACCCCCTCGCAGACCGCCGGCCCCTACGTGCATATCGGCCTGGCCCTGGAAGCGGCCGGCAACCCGACCCGCGACCAGGAAATCTGGAACCGCTTGGCCAAGCCCGACGCTGCGGGCGAGCACATCCTGCTGATCGGCCAGGTGTATGACGGCAACGGCCACCTGGTGCGTGACTCGTTCCTGGAGCTGTGGCAGGCCGACGCCAATGGCCAGTACCAGGATGCCTACAACCTGGAAAACACCTTCAACAGCTTCGGCCGCACCGCCACCATCTTCGATGCCGGCGAGTGGACCGTGCACACGGTCAAGCCGGGTGTGGTGAACAATGCCGCAGGCGTGCCGATGGCGCCGCACATCAACATCAGCCTGTTTGCCCGGGGGATCAACATCCACCTGCATACGCGCCTGTATTTCGATGATGAGGCCGAGGCCAACGCCAAGTGCCCGGTGCTCAACCTGATCGAGCAGCCGCAGCGTCGCGAGACCTTGATTGCCAAACGTTGCGAGGTAAACGGGAAGACGGCGTATCGCTTCGATATCCGTATTCAGGGGGAAGGGGAGACGGTCTTCTTCGACTTCTGAGTGAAGCCTTGGGCCGCAGAGCGGCCCCGGCGATCTGAAAGTCAGCGCCGAACCAGCAGGACCCCACTTTCCATATGGTGGGTATAGGGGAACTGGTCGAACAACGCACAACGCTCGATGCGGTGCGTGTCCTGCAACTGGGCAATGTTCGCCGCCAGCGTCTCCGGGTTGCACGAGATGTACAGGATCCGCTCGAAACGCCGGGTCAGCTCGCAGGTATCCGGGTCCATCCCCGCACGCGGCGGGTCGACAAACACCGTGCCGAACTCATAGCTTTTCAGGTCGATCCCTTCCAACCGACGGAACGGCCGCACCTCATTCAGCGCCTGGGTCAGCTCTTCCGCCGACAGGCGCACCAGCCGCACGTTATCCACAGCGTTCTCGTCGAGGTTGCTCAGCGCGGCATTGACCGAAGTCTTGCTGATTTCGGTGGCCAGCACCTGTCGCACGCGGGTGGCCAGCGGCAGGGTGAAGTTGCCGTTGCCGCAATACAGCTCCAGCAGGTCGTCCTCACGCTCGCCGATGGCCTCGAACGCCCAGCTCAGCATCTTCTGGTTCACTGCGCCGTTGGGCTGGGTGAACGCGCCTTCCGGCTGGCGGTAGCTGAAGACGCGACCGGCCACATCGAGCTTTTCCACCGCATAGTCGCGGCCGATCACCAGACGCTTGCCCTTCGAGCGGCCGATCACGCTCACGCCGAGGTCGGTGGCGAGCTGGCGCGCAGCCACTTCCCAGGCCTCGTCCAGCGGGCGGTGGTAGCACATGGTGACCATGGCATCGCCGGCGAGGGTGGTGAGGAACTCCACCTGGAACAGGCGATTGCCCAGATCCTCGCTAGCTTGCCAGGCGGCCTTCAGGCGCGGCATCAGCTCATTGATGCGCTGGCTGGCGATGGGGAAGTCGTCGATCAGGATCGCCTTGTGCTTGTCGCCCGGGGCGAACATCGCGTAATGGCGCTGGCCATCCTCGCGCCACAGGCGGAACTCGGCGCGCAGGCGGTAGTGCTCGCGCGGCGAGTCGAAAACGGCCGGTTCCGGCGCGCCAAAGGGCGCCAGCAGCTCGCGCAGGCGGGCGACTTTGCCCTCGAGCTGGGTGTCGTAGGCGGAGGGATCGAAGACAGCACTCATGCGTTGAACCAGCCCAGCTTGATGACGAACAGGATGGAAAGAATCACCAGAGCCGGGTTCAGGTCGCGGTGGCGGCCAGAGATCAGCTTGACGGCGGTCCAGGAAATGAAGCCGAAGGCGATGCCGTTGGCGATCGAGTAAGTCAGCGGCATCGCCAGGGCGGTCACCACCACCGGTGCGGCCTCGGTGACGTCGTCCCAGTTGATTTCCGCGAGGCCCGAGGCCATCAGCACGGCGACGAACAGCAGCGCCGGGGCGGTGGCAAAGGCCGGCACACTACCGGCCAGCGGGGCAAAGAATAACGCCAGCAGGAACAGGATGGCGACCACGATGGCAGTCAGGCCGGTACGACCGCCTGCGCTCACGCCAGCAGCGGATTCGATGTAGCTGGTGGTGGTCGAGGTGCCCAGCAGCGAACCGGCCATGGCGGCGGTGCTGTCGGCGATCAGGGCACGGCCCATCTTCGGCATGTGGCCGTCCTTGCCCATCAGGCCGGCGCGCTTGGCCACGCCGATCAGGGTGCCGGAGTTATCGAACAGGTCGACGAACAGGAAGGCGAAGATCACGCTGACCAGGCCGACGTCGAGGGCGCCCTTGATGTCCAGTTGGAGGAAGGTCGGCGCCAGCGATGGCGGCATCGACACGACACCACCGAATGGCGTCACACCCATCAGGATCGAGACGATGGTCACGGCCAGGATGCCGATCAGCACCGCGCCACGAACCTTCAGCGATTCGAGACCGACGATCAGGAAGAAGCCCAAGGTGGCGAGGATCGGCGCCGGCTGCTTGAGGTCACCCAGGCCCACCAGGGTTGCCGGATTATCGACGACGATGCCAGCGTTATGCAGGGCGATGAACGCCAGGAACAGGCCGATGCCTGCAGCAATCGCCGAGCGCAGCGGCAGCGGGATGCTGTTCACGATCCATTCGCGGATACGGAAGATCGACAGCAGGAAGAACATCACCGCGGAGAGGAACACCGCGCCCAGGGCCACCTGCCAGGTGTGGCCCATGTGCAGGACCACCGTGTAGGTGAAGAACGCGTTCAGGCCCATGCCCGGCGCCAGGGCGATCGGATAGTTGGCGATCAGGCCCATGGTGGTGGAGCCGATGGCGGCCGCCAGGCAGGTGGCGACGAAGATCGCACCTTTGTCCATGCCGGTCTCGCCGAGGATGCTCGGGTTGACGAACAGGATGTAGGCCATGGCCAGGAAGGTGGTGACGCCCGCAAGAATCTCGGTGCGCACATTGGTGTTGTGTGCTTTTAGTTGAAACAGCCTTTCCAGCATGCCCGCTCCCCAGGGCGCCCTCGCGCCGTGATTGTATCGACCCCATCAGCAAAGCACAGACCGTAGCGGATGCCGTGGTTTTGTGTGGGGCGGAAAAAAGCCGCGCATCATACCAGCATGCTCGGCGGGGGCCTATCGCCGTTGGGGAGTGGGTGCTTTATAGCCTGTGCCGGCCTCTTCGCGGGCTTACCCGCGAAAGGGCCGGCACAGGCGAACGATCAACCATTGTGCAGGCGATCTCGCTTGGCCAGCGTCGGGAACAACTTTATCCACACCCCGGTCACCACCAGCGTACCGACCCCACCCAGCACCACCGCCGGCACCGTGCCGAACCAGTGTGCCGTCACCCCGGATTCAAATTCGCCCAGCTGGTTGGAGGCACCGATGAACAACCCATTCACCGCGCTCACCCGCCCGCGCATCTCGTCCGGTGTCTCCAGCTGCACAAAGGCACCGCGGATCACCATGCTGATCATGTCCGCCGCGCCTAGCACCACCAGCACTGCCAGCGAAAACCAGAACGAGGTCGACAGGCCAAAGGCGATGGTTGCCACGCCAAACAGGCCGACGGCGGTGAACATGGTGCGACCGACCTTGCGCTCGACCGGGAAGCGCGCCAGCCACAGCGACATCAGCAGTGCCCCGACCGCCGGCGCCGAGCGCAGCAGGCCCAGGCCCCACGGGCCGGTGAGCAGGATGTCCTTGGCAAACACCGGCAGCAGGGCGGTGGCGCCACCGAGCAACACGGCGAACAGGTCCAGCGAGATGGCCCCAAGGATGTCGGGCCGGCTGCGGATGAAGCGGATCCCGGCCATCAACGATTCGAGACTGGCGCGGCCTTTCTGCGGCACCTGCTGGCGCGAGTCGAGGCTGAGCATCAACAGGCAGGCGATGGCGTACAGGGCGACGGTTGGGCCATACACCCAGATGCTGCCGAAGGCGTACAGGAAGCCGCCCACGGCCGGGGCGACGATGGTAGCCGCCTGGGTCGCCGAGGCCGAGGCAGCTACCGCTCGCGGGAACAGTCCCGGCGGCACCACGTTGGGCAGTAGCGCCTGGGTCGCCGGCATCTCGAACGAACGGGTTGCGCCGAGCAGGAAGGCCAAGACGAAAATCAGTTCGCGGCTGACGTTGTCGGTGGCGCTGCCCACGGCCAACGCCAGGGCGATCAGCCCCTGCAAGCTCTGGCACAGCGCCGCGACCTTGCGCCGGTCATAGCGGTCGGCGACGTGCCCGGTGTGCAGCATGAACAGCACCCGTGGGGCGAATTCGACCAGGCCGACCAGGCCCAGGTCGAGCACATTGCCGGTCAGCTGGTAGAGGTGCCAGCCAATGGCCACGGTGAGCATCTGGAAGCCGCTGGCGGTGAACACCCGGGCCAGCCAGAAGGCGATGAACGGGCGGTGATGACGCAACAACTGCGGTGCGGAATCGGACATCGGAAACCTGTTGGCCTCGGCGCAGTAGAGGGGGCCGCAGCGTATCATCTGTTTGTAACAAACGGTTACTGTTTGCCGTGGTCGGCACTTTTTCACGTGCTGCGAAAGAGGGTGGGGCAACGGGTCACGCGGCAATCAACCACACGGCCCAGCGGGCTATTCGGGACTATGCTTCCTAGCAATCGTTGATCTGGATCAATCGTTCCAGATCTAACGAATTGGCCCTCGGGCCGGAATCCCTGCGATCGAACAGAACAATTCCAATGTGCCGCACTCGACTACCGTGGGGGCAGTGGGCGACGGGGCCACAAGCCCGGACGCCGGATTATCTGAAGAGGAAGCACCATGTTCGGAATAGAGGCCTTAGAGCTCGCCCGAATGCAGTTTGCCTTTACCGTGTCGTTCCACATCCTGTTCCCAGCCATCACCATCGGCCTGGCGAGCTACCTGGCAGTCCTCGAAGGCCTCTGGCTGCGGACCCACGAGCAGGTCTACCGTGACCTCTACCACTTCTGGTCGAAGATCTTTGCCGTCAACTTCGGCATGGGCGTGGTCTCTGGCCTGGTCATGGCCTACCAGTTCGGCACCAATTGGAGCCGCTTCTCCGACTTTGCCGGCGCCATCACCGGCCCTTTGCTGACCTATGAAGTGCTCACCGCCTTCTTCCTCGAGGCGGGTTTCCTGGGCGTGATGCTGTTTGGCTGGAACCGCGTTGGCCGTGGCCTGCACTTTTTTTCCACGGTGATGGTCGCGCTCGGCACCCTGGTCTCGACCTTCTGGATTCTGGCCTCCAACAGTTGGATGCAGACCCCTCAAGGCCACGAGATCATCGATGGTCGGGTGGTGCCGATGGACTGGTTCGCGGTGGTGTTCAACCCGTCGTTCCCCTATCGCCTGATGCACATGGCCACTGCTGCGTTCGTGTCCACGGCGTTCTTCGTTGGCGCTTCGGCCGCCTGGCACCTGCTGCGTGGGCGTGACAACCCGGCGGTGCGCAAGATGCTGTCGATGGCCATGTGGATGGCCTTGGTCGTCGCCCCGATCCAGGCGGTGATCGGTGACTTCCACGGGCTCAATACGCTCAAGCACCAGCCGGTGAAGATCGCTGCGATCGAAGGCCACTGGGAGAACGTGCCTGGTGAGCCGACCCCGCTCATCCTGTTCGGCATTCCCGACATGAAGGCCGAAACCACCCGCTTCAAGGTCGAAATCCCGGCGCTCGGCAGCCTGATCCTGACCCACAGCCTGGACAAGCAGGTGCCGGCGATGAAGGAGTTCCCGCCTGAGGACCGACCCAACTCGACCATTGTGTTCTGGTCGTTCCGGATCATGGTCGGGCTCGGCTTCCTGATGATCTTCGTCGGCCTGTGGAGCCTGTGGCTGCGCAAGCGCGGCACCCTCTACACCTCGCGGCCGTTCCTGTACATGGCCCTGTGGATGGGGCCGTCCGGCCTGATCGCGCTGCTCGCCGGCTGGTTCACTACCGAGATCGGCCGCCAGCCGTGGGTGGTGTATGGCCTGATGCGCACCGCCGATGGCGTGTCCAACCACAGTTATGCGCAGCTCGGCTTCACCCTGGTGGCGTTCGTGGTGGTGTACTTCGCCCTGTTCGGCACCGGCCTTGGCTACATGATGCGCCTGGTGCGCAAAGGCCCGCAGACTGGCGAAGGTGACGAGACCAACCCCGGTGGCCCTGGCACCAAGCGCACGCCGGCACGGCCGTTGTCTGCCGCCGATGACAGTGCTGATGCCAATTCCACCAGCCTGAGCAAGGGGAACTGAGCCATGGGTATCGACCTTCCGCTGATCTGGGCAGTGATCATCATCTTCGGTGTCATGATGTACGTGGTGATGGATGGTTTCGACTTGGGCATCGGCATGCTCTTCCCCTTCGTCAAGGGCGAGCGTGACCGCGATGTGATGATGAATACCGTCGCACCCGTCTGGGACGGCAATGAGACCTGGCTGGTGCTGGGCGGCGCCGGGTTGTTCGGTGCGTTCCCGATGGCCTATGCCGTGGTGCTCGAAGCGCTGTATCTGCCGTTGATCCTGATGCTGATCGGCCTGATCTTCCGCGGCGTGGCGTTCGAGTTCCGCTTCAAGGCCACTGCCGAGAAGCGCCACATCTGGGACAAGGCGTTCATTTGGGGCTCGCTGATCGCTACTTTCTTCCAGGGCGTGGCGCTGGGCGCCTTCCTCGAAGGCTTCAAGGTGGTCGACCGGCACTTCGCCGGTGGCACCCTCGACTGGCTGACACCGTTCAGCCTGTTCTGCGGCCTTGGGCTGATTGTCGCGTACACGCTGCTGGGCTGTACCTGGCTGATCATGAAGACCGAGGGCGACCTGCAACTGAAGATGCACGACCTCGCCCGGCCGCTGGCGCTGGTGCTGCTGGCGGTGATCGGCATCGTCAGCCTGTGGACCCCGATCGCATATCCACAGATTGCCGACCGCTGGTTCAGCATGCCCAACCTGTTCTGGTTCATGCCGGTGCCGCTGCTGGTGCTGGTGACCTTCTATGGCTTGCTCAAGGCGGTAGCGCGCAATGCGCACTACACGCCGTTCCTGCTCACCCTGGTGTTGATCTTCCTGGGCTACAGCGGGCTGGGCATCAGCCTGTGGCCGAACATCATCCCGCCGTCGATCTCGATCTGGGATGCCGCCGCGCCGCCGCAGAGTCAGGGCTTCATGCTGGTGGGCACGTTGTTCATCCTGCCGTTCATCCTCATGTACACCTTCTGGAGCTACTACGTGTTCCGCGGCAAGGTGACCCATGAAGACGGCTATCACTAGGAGGGCCGCATGATGACCGGTAAACATGGCCTGGAAGAGAAGAAACCCCTGTGGCAGCGGCTGGGTTGGCTGGTGCTGATCTGGGCGATGAGCGTGGCAGCTCTGGGCGTGGCGGCCTGGGTGATGCGCCTGTTCATGGGGGCCGCTGGCCTGACCACCCATTGAGTGAAAGGGGGCTCCTGGCGCCCCCTGCCTTTATTTACGAGCCTTGAGGATTACAAATTTCGGGGTTGCAGCTACCTGCTCTACGCCACGGAACAACCGCGCCAGCTTGCTGTGGTAGCCCAGGTGGCGGTTGCCGACGATGTACAGCGCGCCGCCCACCACCAGCGCCTCGCGTGCCTGCTGGAACATGCGCCAGGCGAGGAAGTCACCCACCACCTGCTGCTGGTGGAACGGCGGATTGCACAGCACCACATCCAGCGACTGTTTTTCCACCCCGGCCAGGCCGTCTCCCGCCATGACTGTCACCGGTCGCTCCACCAGAGCCGCTTGCCAGTTCTCCTGCGCCGACTGCACTGCCATATACGATTCATCGACCAGGGTGAAGTGCGCGTCCGGATTGGCCAGCGCGCTGGCAATTGCCAGCACGCCGTTGCCACAACCCAGGTCGGCTACGCGGGCGTTGCCCAAGTCGCGCGGCAAGTGGGGCAGGAAGGCACGGGTGCCGATATCCAGGCCCTCGCGGCAGAACACATTGGCATGGTTGACCAGCTCCAGCGCCGGCGTGTCGAGCTGGTAGCGGGTCGGGTAGGGCGAACGGGCAACAGGGCGGTCGGCAACCGTGGCGGTCAGCAAACGGGCCTTTTTCTGTGCCAGCGAAGCTTGCACCGGGCCGATGTACTTTTCCATCAGGTCACCGGCCGCGCGCGGCAGGTGCTTGATCATGGCACCTGCAATCACCTGGGCGCCGGGTGCCAGGTGGCCTTGCAGGCGGATCAGCTGTTCTTCGAGTAGTGCCAGGGTTTTCGGCACGCGCACCAGCACGCGGTCAAACGGGCCCTGCCAGTGCTCGCTGGCCGGCACGAAGGGCACGCTGTCGAACACCTTGCCATTACGTGCCAGGTTTTTCTCCAGCGCCATGTGCGCCAGGTGCGAGTCGCCGCTGCTGACTACCTGCAGATGATCGGCCAGGCTGGCCGCCAGGGCGCCGAAGCTGTCGTTGAGTACCAGCACGCGGCTGCCGGCGTCCAGGCCCTGGGCATACAGCTGTTCGAGCAGGTATTCATCGGCAGCATCGAAGGCCTGCAGCGGGTCGTTGGCCTGGTCCGGCTGGCGGATCAGGTCGAGTTCGGCGTAGGGGGTGGTCAACAGGGGCATGGCGTCTGGCTCGGGTACGAATCTGCTCCTGGCGGTTCGCCACGAGCTTTGCTGCGCGATTCTACAGGGCTTTGCCCGAAGCCGCAGGCTGGGCTTCTATTCGAGCAGGCCGCGCATCAAGGCGATGGTGATGGCACCGGCCTTGTTGGCGGCGTTGGTCTTGGTGATGGCGCTACGGATATGGAAGTTCACCGTGCTTTGCGACAGATTCAGGATCTCCGCCACGACGGCGGCGGTCTTGCCGTCGGCCGACCATTTGAGTACTTCGATTTCGCGGTCACTCATCTTCAGCGGCGCGCTCAGCTTCTCCAGGTGATGTTCGCTGATGATCGCGTGCAAGGTGTGGCACAGCCACTGTACCTTGCCCGCTTTGTCATACAGCTCGGCGATGTTTACTTCGCCAACGGGCCGGCACACGCTGACCTGGCTTTCGTTGTGTTGCATGTCATGCAGCGATTGCGTCCAGCCGTGACGCAGGCCGTGAGTGCAGGCTAGTTCGCGGTAGTGGGGTACTTCGCGGTACAGGTCGTCGGTCCATAGCACCGGCATGGTGGAACTATGGCTACGGGTCGCAGCGGCATCCTGTTTGTAGAATTCGTCGCGTTGATAGCGCTCGATCCACGCGGCTGGATAGTTGCTGTAGAGGTACAGCCGTGGCGACTGAGCTGCGAGTTGAATGCGGACTTTCAGCCCAAGGAACATCATGTCCAGGTCCTGCGCCAGGTGCACGGCAAGATCAAAAACCTTTTGCGGCGTGCTTTCGCTGATCAACTGATGGAGATGCTCATGATTCCATTGAAGCATCTGACGCACTCCCTGGAAGTGGTGGGCCGATCCGTTTGCATACCGGGATGATTGTAGGAAAAGGCTGACTGTTATGTTGGGATTTTTTGTTATAGAGGCCGCATTTTTCATGTTCCCCGCCACCTCCACCGGGTTGTGCCCTTACTTTCCGGCGGTTTTTATCCACGCCACTTTGCGCGACACTGGGCGCACGCCATACACGGAGCCCGTCATGACCGCCAGTGCCGACAAGTTTACCCGCCAGACCCTGCTCGACGTCCAGCCGCTGACGCCAAACCTGTTCAGCCTGCGGGTTACGCGTGATCCAGGGTTTCGCTTCCGGGCCGGTCAGTTTGCCCGGCTGGGCGTGACCAAGGCCGATGGCAGCGTGGTCTGGCGTGCCTATTCGATGGTCAGCGCCCCCCATGACGAATACCTCGACTTCTTTTCAATCGTGGTTCCGGGGGGCGAGTTCACCAGCGAGTTGAGCCGGCTGGGCGAGGGCGACAGCCTGTTGATCGACCGTCAGGCGTTCGGCTACCTGACCCTCGACCGCTTCGTCGGCGGCCGCGATCTGTGGCTGCTGGCGACCGGTACCGGCATCGCACCTTTCATGTCGATCCTGCAGGACTTCGAAGCCTGGGAGCGGTTCGACACCATCAAGCTGGTGTATTCGGTCCGCGAGGCGAAAGAGCTGGCGTATGTAGACGACATCGCCGGGCTGGAACAGCGGGATTACCTGGCCGAGTTCGCTGGCAAGCTGCAGTTCATTCCGGTGGTGACCCGTGAGCAGCACCCAGGTGCATTGAATGCGCGTATCACCACGCTAATCGAGAATGGCGAGCTGGAAAAGGCAGCGGGGCTGGAGCTGTCGCCCGAGCATTCGCGGATCATGCTCTGCGGCAACCCCGACATGATCGACGAGACACGCAAGGTGCTCAAGGCGCGTGACCTGCAACTGAGCCTGAGCAAGCGGCCGGGGCAGGTGGCGGTGGAAAACTACTGGTAATGCACAGGGGCCGCGATGCGGCCCCAGCCGTTTCAGGGCAACCGATTCTGGTTCTGCGCCTTGAGCAGGTCGCGGATCTCGGTGAGCAGGGTTTCCTGCGGGGTGGGGACTGGCGGCGCAGTCGGTGCCACAGCTTCTTCGCGCTTGAGGCGGTTGATCGCCTTCACGCCCATGAAAATGGCGAAGGCGACGATGAGGAAGTCGATTACCGTCTGGATGAACTTGCCGTAGGCCAGCACCACCGCGGGTACATCACCTTCGGCTGCCTTCAAGGTGATTGCCAGGTCGCTGAAGTCGACGCCGCCGATCAACAGCCCCAGTGGCGGCATGACCACATCACCGACGAAGGACGAGACGATCTTGCCGAAGGCCGCGCCGATGATGATACCGACCGCCATGTCGACGACATTGCCTTTGACCGCGAAGGCCTTGAACTCACTGATCATGCCCATGTTTGGTTCCTTGTAACAAATGGTGAGATTAACGCAGTGTAAGCCACTAAAACGCTTCATGCGTTGGCTTCAGGGGTAGTGACTGCGGTTAGAACGAATAGTTTTGTCGCATCCCGACGCGTTCGAGACACGTCGGCCTCGGCTATCATGGCGGTTTTTTCCAGGAGACCCTGCCCATGGCCAAGGCCAAGCGTTTGTATGGCTGCACCGAGTGCGGCGCGACCTTCCCCAAGTGGGCTGGCCAATGTGCCGACTGCGGGGCCTGGAACACCCTGGTCGAAACCATGATCGAAAGCGGCGGCGCGGCAGCCCCCAGCGGCCGCGCCGGCTGGACCGGACAGCAGGCGCAGATCAAGACCCTGGCCGAAGTCAGCGTCGAGGAGATCCCGCGTTTCACCACCAGCAGCACCGAACTTGACCGCGTGCTCGGCGGTGGCCTGGTCGATGGTTCGGTGGTACTGATCGGCGGTGACCCGGGGATCGGCAAGTCGACCATCCTGCTGCAGACGTTGTGCAACATCGCCGTGGGCCTGCCCGCGTTGTACGTCACCGGTGAAGAGTCGCAGCAACAGGTGGCCATGCGCTCGCGGCGCCTGGGCCTGCCCCAGGACCAGCTCAAGGTGATGACCGAGACCTGCATCGAAACCATCATTTCCACCGCCCGGGTGGAAAAACCCCGGGTCATGGTGATCGACTCGATCCAGACCATCTTCACCGAGCAGTTGCAGTCCGCCCCTGGCGGCGTGGCCCAGGTGCGCGAGAGCACGGCGCTGCTGGTGCGTTATGCCAAGCAGAGTGGTACGGCGATCTTCCTGGTCGGCCACGTGACAAAGGAAGGTTCGTTGGCCGGGCCGCGGGTGCTGGAGCACATGGTCGACACCGTGTTGTACTTCGAGGGCGAGTCCGATGGCCGACTGCGCCTGCTGCGGGCGGTGAAGAACCGCTTCGGCGCGGTCAACGAACTGGGTGTGTTCGGCATGACCGACCGTGGCCTGAAAGAGGTGTCCAATCCTTCGGCGATCTTCCTCAATCGCACTCAGGAAGAAGTGCCCGGCAGTGTGGTCATGGCCACCTGGGAAGGCACTCGGCCGATGTTGGTGGAGGTGCAGGCGCTGGTCGATGACAGCCACCTGGCCAACCCGCGGCGGGTCACCCTGGGCCTGGACCAGAACCGCCTGGCCATGTTGCTGGCGGTATTGCATCGTCACGGTGGTATTCCCACCCACGATCAGGACGTCTTCCTCAACGTGGTCGGTGGCGTGAAGGTGCTGGAGACTGCCTCGGACCTGGCGTTGCTGGCAGCGGTGATGTCCAGCCTGCGCAATCGGCCGTTGGCCCATGGGCTGCTGGTGTTTGGCGAAATCGGCTTGTCGGGTGAGGTGCGGCCGGTGCCCAGTGGCCAGGAGCGCTTGAAAGAGGCGGCCAAGCATGGCTTCAAGCGCGCCATCGTGCCCAAGGGCAATGCGCCGAAGGAGCCGCCAGCGGGGTTGCAGGTGATTGCCGTGACCCGGCTGGAGCAGGCCTTGGATGCCTTGTTCGAGTAAATGAAAAAGGGGAGCCGACGATGCGCATCGGCTCCCCCCACGTCACCGCTCAGTCAGCGGTCAATGTTCGGCAACCGCACTGCGCCTGGGCGCCTGGTTGCCGTGCTCGTCCAGCTCCATCACCGGCACTTCGTTGCCATCGGCATCGAACAGCTTGCCATCCTTGAAGAAGTCGCCATCCCGCAGGCACGAGATGTCCGAGTACTGGATGGTGCGTTCGTAGGCCGCAGCGAATACCGACTGGTTCTCCGAGTTGCCTGTCTTGAAGTGGTTGAACAGCAGGTTCAGCAGGATGGCCATGATTGCCGCCGAGCTGATGCCCGAGTGGAAGATGGTTTCGAACCAGTTCGGGAAGTTGTGGTAGAAGGTCGGCGCGGCGATCGGGATCATGCCGAAGCCCAGCGACGCGGCGACGATGATCAGGTTGACGTTGTTCTTGTAGTTGACCTTCGACAGGGTGCGGATACCGCTGGCGGCCACGGTGCCGAACAGCACGATGCCCGCGCCACCCAGCACTGGGGTCGGTACGGCGGCAATCACCCGGCCCATCACCGGCAGCAGGCCGAGCACCACCAGGATCACGCCACCGGTGGCCACCACGTAGCGGCTCTTGACCCCGGTCACGGCCACCAGGCCGACGTTCTGGGCAAAGGCGCTCTGGGTGAAGGAGCCGAAGATCGGCGCCAGGATGCTCGATGCCATATCGGCGCGCAGGCCGTTGCCCAGGCGCTTGGAGTCGACCTTGGTGTCGATGATCTCACCCACGGCGAGGATGTCGGCCGAGGTTTCCACCAGGGTCACCATGATCACGATGCACATCGACAGGATCGCGGCGATGTGGAACTCAGGCATGCCGAAGTGGAACGGGGTTGGGAAGGCGAACATCGGACCTTGGCTGACTTTGCTGAAGTCGGTCATGCCCAGCGCCCAGGCGATCAGCGTGCCGATCACCATGGCCAGCAGGATCGACAGGCGCGAAATAGTGGCGCTACCGAGTTTGCTCAGCACCAGGACGATGGCGAAAGTCAGCGCAGCCAGGCCGATGTTGGCCACGCTGCCGAACTCCGGCGAAGCGCTGTTGCCGCCCATCACCCAGCGCGCGGCGACTGGCATCAGGGTCAGGCCGATGGTGGTGATGACGATGCCGGTCACCAGCGGCGGGAAGAACTTGGTGATCCGCGAGAATACCGGGGTGATCAGGAAACCGATCACCGACGCTGCCATGACTGCGCCGAGCACGCCCGGCAGGCCGCCACCGCCCTCGCTGCTGAGGATGGCGCCCATGGTCGCCACGCCAGCAAACGATACGCCTTGCACCAGCGGCAACTGGCAACCGAAGAACGGGATGCCCAGCGTCTGCAGCAAGGTCGCCAGGCCACCGGCAAACAGTGAAGCGGCGATCAGCATGCCGATCTCGGCACCGTTGAGGCCGGCTGCCTGACCCAGGATCAGGGGTACCGCGACGATCCCGCCATACATGGTCAGCACATGCTGCAGACCATAGGCCAGGTTGGCACCCAGCCCGAGGTTTTCGTCCTCGGGGCGCTGGGCGGGAGACGTGCTAGGGGACGTAGTCATGGAGCAGGCTCTCTGTTTATTGTTGTGGCACTACTGTAGACATTTCCTACAAAAGATTGCCACATAAATTGTATACAAGTTTTTGATTGGAGCGCGAACAGCTGGCCCTGCAATGTGTGCAAAACGCCAATGCAGATCGCGTACCAAGTCGATAGAGTCTGAGCTAGAGGGGTGTGTACAACGCGCTGCTACCCAGGGATAAAGCTGTCTGGGTAGACAAGAAACAGAGGGTGGGGATGCTGTTAGCTAGCTAAGAGATTGCATTATTCGATGAGTTCGCGCAGCTCACGCATCATTTCGGTGCTGTCGGCCACGTTCAGTTCCACAAGACGGTGCAGGTGGGTCATCGATTCGACGTCGATATACAGGCAGATGAAGCCAAGGCGTGTGGCTTCTTCATGGCGCAGCTCCACCTGCATCTGCACGCGGACATTGCGGTCCAGGTGGATGACTGCGTCGAAGTCCTGAGTCAGGTCGGCGTCCCAAGGGGAGGGGCATTCAACCAGCAATCCCTTGAGCGACAAGTCCAGCAACTTCACCGGCCAACGGCGATCGCCCTGGCGCAGCTCGGTAGGGGCGTCGAAATCGATGCGCTGGAAACGGCGGCGGTCGTTGGCAGAAGTGGTCATGGCAGGCCCCTCGTCAGTTGCACTGACTATAGACCAGGCATGGCCACCTTTGCCTTGTGCCGAGACGTGGTTAGGTTTTCAGTTCATGGTTCAGCGCCGACGCACATGTTTCTCCCACAAGGTAAAGCCATCCGCAGCCCCTGGGGCCCAGCTCTCCACATGGGCGGTGTGGCTTGCCAGGCACCGCCACAGTGATTGGTCATGACGGACGATTTCATTGGTGCTGTAGATGTCTTTCAGCTTCCAGTCCCGATACTCACCGCCGTCTTCACCGGGCTTGGTGCGTGCCGAATGCACATTGCTTGATGCAGAAAGCTGGCCCTTTGCATCAAACGCCTTGACGGTGTAGCGATAGCTGGTGTCGGGCTTGAGGTTGTCATCGGTGAACTTACGTTGTGTCGAAGGCACGCGACCCACTTCGTTGCCATCTCGATAGATGGCATAGCCATCAACCGGTGCGCCGTTCTCTGGGGCGGCCCACATCAGGTCCACTGACGTTTCGGTGGTACCCATATCGTGCAATTCATAGGGTGCGCCGGGGCCTTCCGGTCCTTCCCCGCCAGACAGGAACTCAAGGTCGATGACTTGGTAGAAGGCTTTGTCGGTTTCAGCAATTTCCCAGACACCCAACAATACGTGATAGCCTTCGCGCACTGGCAGTACCAGTGTGTTGATGTGAGGATTGGCTGGCCACATTTCTGCTTCTCTATATGACCAGTAAGGTTGCCGAGTATTAAGGAATGTTGCGAAGGGCTGAGACTCGAATTGTGCGCGGGTAAGAGGTTTGGCCGGGTCCCAGTCCACACGTGTAATAAAATAATTGAAGCGGCGGTATTTGTGGCGCGCCATGAACTCCCATGTAAAATCGATTGCTTCGCCACCGTAAACTTTGTGCTTTTGCCAATTAATATCTGTTTTGTCCAGATACTCGGCAGCTTTGTGGCCGCCGCTGGCGATCATGCCGTCTGGCGGAGGCGGGATGTTGGTCAGGTCATCCTTTGCATAGGGGTCTGAAAGGCCGCCGGCAACGGCTGGGAAGAATTTTCCACTTTCAATTCCGTAAGCCAGGTTCCCCTCGATATGCTGTTTGTAAAGGTAAGCACGGGAAGCGGGAGAAGTGACGGCGCCATGTCTCGGCGCCGGGAACGAAGACCTGCTGATGACTTGTGAGTTGTCAGCGTTTTCGGCTTTTAGATAAGTCATGATGCGTCCTTTTATCTGAGATAAGACCAAGCCAAGTAAAATTTCAGGGTCGAAGACATAGGCGCAGTGTCCTCGTTTTTACAATGACTGGCGATCAGTGCTGTAGGGCAAATTAAAGCGTCTGTTATTTGCCTGGGTGAGATGATTGTTTGTTTCGCATGCTCGGGAGTATTGAAAGACGTTTCACTAAGTGCGGCAACTGGCAAAATTATCAGGTGACGCTGGAAAGTTACCGGGAACTGTCCATTCGTCCAGATACATTCAGCGCGAGCTATGTTTGGCAGCCTGGCTGTGCGCGATGTTGGAAACGCGCCCGGTACAGAGGGCTCACCGCTCTAGCCCGGGTACTGGCGCCCCGCAGCTGATCACAAATGGATATGGTAAAGCTGCCAAGCAGGCCCTAGACTCAAGGGGCTGTCTATTCCAACCACTTAGCTGGAAGCATGCCATGAACAACAATAACAGCCTGCTACGCCACATCCCGTGGCTGGCGCTGGCGGTCATAGGGGCCTGTGCGCTGGGTGTCGTCGCCCTGCGTCGCGGCGAGGCGATCAATGCCTTGTGGATCGTGGTCGCCGCGGTGGCCATCTACCTGGTCGCCTACCGTTACTACAGCCTGTTCATCGCCACCAAGGTGATGCAACTCGACCCTCGCCGAGCCACCCCCGCGGTGCTCAACAACGACGGTCTGGACTACGTTCCGACCAACAAGCACATCCTCTTCGGTCACCACTTCGCCGCCATTGCTGGCGCCGGCCCCTTGGTCGGCCCGGTACTCGCCGCGCAAATGGGCTACCTGCCCGGCACGCTGTGGCTGATTGCCGGCGTGGTGCTGGCCGGTGCGGTGCAGGACTTCATGGTCCTGTTCCTCTCCACCCGCCGCAACGGCCGCTCGCTGGGCGACATGGTGCGCGAGGAGATGGGCCGCATCCCGGGGACCATCGCCCTGTTCGGCTGCTTCCTGATCATGATCATCATCCTCGCGGTGCTGGCGCTGATCGTGGTCAAGGCCCTGGCCGAGAGCCCATGGGGCATGTTCACGGTGATGGCGACCATCCCGATCGCGATGTTCATGGGTATCTACATGCGCTACATCCGCCCGGGCCGCATTGGCGAGATCTCGGTGGTTGGCGTGGTTCTGCTGCTGGCATCGATCTGGCTGGGGGGCCAGATTGCAGCCGATCCGGTCTGGGGCCCGGCATTCACCTTCACCGGCGTGCAGATCACCTGGATGCTGGTCGGCTACGGCTTCGTCGCTGCCGTGTTACCGGTCTGGCTGGTACTGGCGCCGCGTGACTACCTGTCGACCTTCCTCAAGATCGGTACCATCATTGCCTTGGCCATCGGCATCCTGGTGACCATGCCCGAGCTGAAAATGCCGGCGCTGACCCAGTTCACCGACGGCACCGGCCCGGTGTGGAAGGGCACCCTGTTCCCGTTCCTGTTCATCACCATCGCCTGTGGCGCGGTGTCCGGCTTCCATGCGCTGATCTCCTCGGGGACCACGCCGAAGCTGCTGGACAACGAAGCCAACGCCCGTTACATCGGCTACGGCGGCATGCTGATGGAGTCGTTCGTCGCCATCATGGCCATGGTTGCCGCCTCGGTGATCGAGCCGGGCGTGTACTTCGCCATGAACAGCCCGGCCGCCGTGGTTGGCGCCGACGTGGCTTCGGTGGCGCAAACGGTCAGCAGCTGGGGCTTCATGATCACCCCAGAGCAGCTCGAAGCGGTGGCCCGTGACATCGGCGAGCACACCGTACTCGCCCGTGCCGGTGGTGCACCGACGCTGGCGGTGGGTATCGCGCAGATCCTGCACCAGGTGCTGCCGGGTGAGAACACCATGGCCTTCTGGTACCACTTCGCGATCCTGTTCGAAGCGCTGTTCATCCTCACCGCGGTGGACGCCGGTACCCGTGCCGGCCGCTTCATGCTGCAAGACCTGCTGGGCAGCTTCGTGCCGGCCCTCAAGCGCACCGAATCGTGGACCGCCAACCTGATCGGCACCGCCGGTTGCGTGGCGCTGTGGGGCTACCTGCTGTACCAGGGTGTGATCGACCCACTGGGCGGTATCAACACCCTGTGGCCGCTGTTCGGTATCTCCAACCAGATGCTGGCGGGTATCGCCCTGATGCTCGGCACCGTGGTACTGATCAAGATGAAGCGCGAGCGCTACATCTGGGTCACCCTGCTGCCGGCTGCCTGGCTGCTGATCTGCACCACTGCGGCGGGCCTGATCAAGCTGTTCGACCCGAACCCGGCCGTCGGCTTCCTGGCCCTGGCCAAGAAGTACAGCACCGCGCTGGATGCCGGTCAGGTCCTGGCCCCGGCCAAGGACATCAGCCAGATGCAGCACGTGATCTTCAACGCCTACACCAACGCCGGCCTGACCATTCTGTTCCTGCTGGTGGTGTTCAGTGTGCTGTTCTTCGCCCTCAAGGTCGGCTACGCCGCCCTCGGCCGCAAAGAACGCACCGACAAGGAAACCCCGTTCCAGGCCCTGCCTGACGCTTGAGAGGACTGCAGTGATGTTCAACGACCTGGGTCGACTGGGTAAATACCTGGGGCAGGCAGCCCGCCTGATGGTCGGCATGCCCGACTACGACAACTACGTCGAGCACATGCGCAACAAGCACCCGGACCAGCCGGTGATGACGTACGAGGAATTCTTCCGCGAACGTCAGGAAGCACGTTACGGTGGCAAGTCCGGGCCCAAGTGCTGTTGAACCTGCAACATGCGTGAACCTGTGGGAGGCCGGGCAACCGGCCTCCCACAATCATTTTCAGCTTCAGGAGATATCTGCTTGCAGACGCCCATTCCCGTAACGGTCCTCACCGGTTTCCTCGGTGCCGGCAAGACCACCTTGCTCAAGCACATGCTCAAGGCCGAACACGGCCTGAAGATCGCAGTGATTGAAAACGAATTCAGCGAGGCCGGCATCGACAGCCAGCTGCTGGGCGACGAGCCGGTACAGGTCATGACCCTGGCCAACGGCTGCGTGTGCTGCAGCATCCATGGCGACCTGACCCGTGCCCTGTATCTGCTGCTGGAGCGCCTGGACGCTGGCGAGATCGCCTTCGACCGCCTGGTGATCGAATGCACCGGCCTGGCCGACCCGGCACCGGTGGCACAAACCTTTTTCATCGACGAAGAACTACGTGATCGCTACATCCTCGACGGCATCATCACCCTGGTCGATGCTGCCCATGCCGAGGTGCACCTGACCCAGACCATTGCCCAGGCCCAGGTCGGTTTTGCCGATCGCCTGCTGTTGAGCAAGACCGACCTGGTCGAACCGGCTGCAGTGGAGGCCCTGCGAGAGCGCCTCGCGCGGATCAATGGCCGGGCGGCCATCCGTGTGGTCGAACATGGCCGCATCGACCTGGCCGAGCTGCTCGATGTGCGCGGCTTCAACCTGAACCCGGACCTGGGTGCCAACCTCAAGCCAAGCCTGCGCCCGGTGCTCAAGCCGGCTACGCCAGACCGGATTTCCACCCTGGTACTGCGCACCGAGACCGCCCTGGACATCGAGCGCCTCAGCGACTTCATGAACGAATTGCTGGAAGAGCACGGCAAGCAGTTGCTGCGCTACAAAGGTGTGCTGAACATCGCCGGCGAGGAGCGTCGTCTGGTGTTCCAGGGCGTGCTCAAACTCTACGGCTTCGACTGGGATGCCGAATGGGCAGCAGGCGAACAGCGCGAGAGCGTCATGGTATTCATCGCCGATGAACTGCCCGAAGCTAAGATTCGGGCTGGGTTCGAGGCGCTGGCTGTGGGTTGAGCTGGCGTGGCGGCTGAGCCTCGAACCATTGCGGCCAAGAGCTGCGGTGGCGTGTCTCAACCTCGATGCACGGGATCAGCCGCTCAGTGAGCACGGCGGTCTGCCGCACGGCCTTGGCGGTGCGGTACTTGACGCTGTGGATGCACTCACGGTCGCCAAACTCGCAGCGGTTCAGCGCGGTTCCACCGCAAGGGCCGTTGGCCAGGCCTTTGGGGCAGGTTTCCGGGCAGGTGTAGAGGGTGTCTTCCAGGCGGCAGCGGCCGCAGGTGTCGCAGCCAATCAACGGGCGTTTGACCGCCCGCTCCAGCCCGTGCAACACCCGGGCCCCACGCTTGGTTGCCCACAGTGGCTGGCGCACGGTCCAGCCGAACGCCTTGCTGAGCCAGTTGGTGCGGCTGAACAGCAGCGAATGGGCAGTGTGCAGCAGGTGATAGCGGACTTTCTCTTTGCCTGAGGCGCTGACGGTCGATTCCCCTTGGCGCCAGTTGCCCTGTGGCGGATGGAACGCAACGATTGGCAGGCCTGGCATCTGCCAGCTGTCGGCCCAGGCGGGCGCCCAGTGCTCCAGTGAGTTGACCTGCGCCTGCCAGTGTTCCAGGCGCTCTTCCAGTGCCAGCAGCTGCTTGAGCTCGTGAATCCCCGACAGGTGCACGCCTGCATACCCCATCAGCTTCACACCGATGATCTGCAAGGCCAGGCGGTCGACGCTGCGCGCCTGGGCGAAAGCTTTGGACACCTTGCTTTCGGCTTCAAGCAGGTCGCACATCGAAGGCGAGACGGTTACCCCTGCCACATGCTCGAGCATCGTCGCGCGGCCGTGAGTCAGGCTCATCAGGCAGGCCAGCATCGGTTTGGGCGAGGCCTGGCGCTGCATCCAGTGCATGGCTTCCTGATGCTTGCTGGCATCGAAGCCCAGTTGCAGGGTAAGGAAGTCGGCGCCAGCGGCGAGTTTCTTCTCGGCCTTGAAGTACTGGGCGCCGCCTTCTTCCTCGTGGTACTTGAACGGGTTCAGCGCCGCGCCGAGCAACCAGTGCGGGCAGGCCTGGCGCGCAATCAGCAAGGCCGCGACCGACTCCAGGTAGCGCACCGGGCGTTCACCGGGCTGGTGGCCGGGCAGGCGGTCGCCGGTGAGCAGCAGCAACTGATCGAGGCCGGCGGCATCCATGCGCTGCAGTTGAGCCAAGAGATGATGGCGCTCGCGGTCTTTGCCGGAGAAGTGCGGCAGTGCGGGGAGCGGAGCGCTGAAAGAGCCGAGGGCATCCAGCGGCGACATGTCCAGCGGGCTGCCCACGCGGTCGCCGATGGCGACGGTCATGGGCCAGCCGCACAACTGTCCACGGGCCATGATCGCCTCCATCGCGGCGAAGCGTTCCGCCGAGGGCTTTGGGACGAATTCCATGACGCAGACGAAGTGTTTTTCGCGCAGCGCGGCTTTCAGCAGGCTCATGGCTCAGGGGCACCTGGAGTACTCAGGGTGGCATTGTGCAGCAGGCGTTCGGTTGGGCTCATGTCTCAATACGTAGGGTGCTGCTCTGAACAAGACATTCAAGTTCATCGGCATCATGAGCATTTCTTGAGTTCATCTCAAATTTTATGAGTTTGTCTCAGGCGATCGCTGGCCGGAAAATTCGTCCATTAATTTCGGCATTCTGAGAGACAAGACATGGCGCTGGCACACATTCTGGGCTTTCCACGCTTTGGCAGTGACCGCGAGCTGCGTGCCCGCCATTGGCAAGTGCAGAAGGGAGCCGGCATCGAGCTGCTGCCAGTTGGCGACTTTGCCTGGTGCGATCAGCCATTTGCCCAATGCTGGGAGCAACTGTTTGACGAAGTGACAGAAGCCATGGCTCTGGGCCATATAGTCAAACCGGTGGTGACCGGCCCTTTGACCTACCTGTGGCAGGCCAGCAAAGGTAACGCTGACCTCGACGAGCTGGAACACCTGCTGCCCCTGTATGACCAGGGCCTGAACCGCCTGGCTGCCCTGGGTGCCGAATGGGTGCAGATCGATGAGCCGATCCTGGCCCAGGAACTGCCGCAGGATTGGAAAAACGCTTTCGAGCGTGTCTACAACATCCTTCAGCGTGCACCGCTGAAGAAGCTGATCGCTACCTACTTCGGTGGCCTGGAAGGCAACCTAGGCCTGGCCGTCAGCCTGCCGGTCGATGGCTTGCACGTCGACCTGGTGCAGGCCCCGGAGCAGTACCAGACCATCCTCGACCGGCTGCCGGCCTACAAGGTGCTGTCGCTCGGCCTGGTCGACGGCCGCAATGCCTCGCCATGCAACCTGGAAAATACCCTGGACCTGCTGCTCGATGCCCACGACCGCCTGGGCGAGCGGCTGTGGCTGGCCACAGCCTGCCCGTTAATGCACGGCCCGGTGGAGCAGGCCGTGCACAAGTGCCAGGAAGTCGCGCAGCTGGCCAGGGGCGTGAAGGAAGCGGCTGCCCGCGAATTGCGCGCTACTGCCTGATCAACGTTCGATCGCCAGCGCGACCCCCTGGCCACCACCAATGCACAAGGTGGCCAGCCCCTTCTTGGCATCACGCTTGATCATTTCGTGCAGCAAGGTCACCAGTACGCGGCAGCCGGAAGCACCAATCGGATGCCCCAGGGCAATCGCGCCGCCATTGACGTTGACCTTGCCGGCATCCCACTCCAGCGCCTTGCCCACCGCCAGTGCCTGCGCGGCAAAGGCCTCGTTGGCTTCGATCAGGTCAAGGTCAGCCAGCTGCCAGCCCGCCTTGTCCAGGCAGCGCTGGGTCGCCGACACCGGGCCGATGCCCATGATCGCCGGGTCCACGCCAGCACTGGCATAACCAGCAATTTTCGCCAGCACCGGCAGCCCCAGGTCCTTGGCCTTGCTGGCGCTCATCAAAAGCACCGCAGCGGCGCCGTCGTTCAGGCTGGAGGCATTGCCGGCGGTGACGCTGCCGTCTTTCTTGAAGGCCGGACGAAGCTTGGCCAGCGACTCGGCGGTGGTGTCCGGGCGGGGTTGTTCATCACGGTCGAAGACTTTCGGCTCGCCTTTTTTCTGCGGCATCACGATCGGGGTGATCTCGTCCTTGAAGCGGCCCGCTTCGATCGCCGCCACGGCCTTGCGCTGCGACTCGGCGGCAAAGGCGTCCTGCTGCTCACGGCTGAGGCCGTATTTTTCCACCAGGTTCTCGGCGGTGATGCCCATGTGGTAGTCGTTGAAGGCATCCCACAGCCCGTCGCTGATCATGCTGTCAATCAGCTGGCCATGGCCCATGCGCTGGCCGGTGCGCGCGGATGGCATCACATAGGGGGCCAGGCTCATGTTCTCCTGGCCACCGGCGATCACCACCTCGGCGTCACCGCAACGGATCGCCTGCGCCGCCAGGTGCAGGGCCTTCAGGCCCGAACCGCAGACCTTGTTCAGGGTCAGTGCCGGCACGCTGTAAGGCAGGCCTGCCTTGATCGCGGCCTGGCGCGCCGGATTCTGCCCGGCACCGGCGGTGAGCACCTGGCCGAGGATCACTTCATCGACCTGGGCCGGGTCCAGCCGGGTCTGCTCCAGCAGCTGCTTGATCACTGCTGCACCGAGGTCGACGGCCGGCACATTGGCCAGGGCACCCTGGAAGCTGCCGATGGCGGTGCGGGTTGCGGCGACGATGACCACGTCGTTCATGTTGTTGTTCTCCGGGCAATGGGCGTAGTGCTGCCAGCATCGGCGGGTTTGGTTGATTTGTTAAGTTTGTTTTTCTTTGTGATTGATGTGAAAAGCCAATCAATCAGCGGGTCAGGCAGTGCTATCAGCCGGCCGGGCATTGGTGGGTGACGCAATGAATCCCCCCGCCACCCGCCGCAATCGCATCGATATCCAGCTGCACGATATCCCGCCCTGGGTACAACACCGCCAGTAACGCCCGGGCTTTTTCATCGGCCTGCGCATCACCGAACTGCGGTGCGATGATCGCGCCGTTGATCACGAAGTAGTTGATGTACCCCGCCGCAAAGTCGTCATTGCCTTGGCTGAACCTGTTTCGGCGCCCGCGCATGGGCGGCGATACCACATGCACCTGCAGGCGCCTGCCTTCGGCATCGGTAGCTTTCTTGAGTATCTCCAGGTGCTTGCGGGTCACCGCGTGATCATAGGAGTCCGGGTCGTTGTCAAGGTTGGCGATCACTACCCCCGGGCGCACGAAGCGGGCATAGAAGTCCACATGCCCGTCGGTGATGTCTTCCCCGGCGATGCCCGGCAGCCAGATGACCTTGCTCAAACCTAGGCGTGCCTTGAGCTCGGCCTCGACCTCGGCCTTGCTCCAGTCCGGGTTGCGGTTGGCGTTGATCCAGCTGCTCTCGGTCATGATGCCGGTGCCGTGGCCATCCACTTCGATGGCGCCGCCTTCGCCTACCAGTTCGCTGCGCTGGTAACGGGCGCCGGCCAGGGTGGCCACGCGCTTGGCCAGCTGCGCGTCGTTCTGGTGGCGTTGCTTGTTGCCCCAGCCGTTGAAGTTGAAATCCACCGCAGCGATGGCGCCATCGTCGTCGACGACGAAGTTGGCGCCGATGTCGCGCATCCAGATGTCGTCAAGCTTGCATTCGACAAAGGTGGTGTTGTGGCTGGCGCAGTGCCGCTCGGCCAGTTCGCGTTCGCCGGGGCGGCAGAACACGGTCACTGGCTGGTAGCGGGCGATGGCCTGGGCTATACGACCCAAGGCGGCTTGCACGTCGGCGGTGAAGTCTTCCCAGATGGCCTTCTGGGCACCAAAGGCGATGAACGCGCGCTGCTGCGGCTCGCCCTCGTCGGGCATGAACCAGCGCCCGGGCTCTTCGGCACGGGCCAGGCCCAGCGGCAGGCCAAGGCCGGCACCGAGACCTGCGGCCAGGGACAGTTGCAGGAAGATTCTACGGCTGGGCATGGTCAGTCCTGTGCAGTCTTGAAGCGGGTCCACACGCGCATGCGCGCTCGCATGTCGGCCTGTGGAATGTCGCGGCCTGGGATCAGCCGGGCGTAGGTGGCTTCGTCGAGGTAGATGTCGGGGTTGTCGCGCATGCGTGGGTCCACTGCCTGGCGCGCCTTGGCGCTGGCCGTGGGGTAGCCGGTGAAGTTGCTGATGGCAGCCATGTTCGCCGGGCGCATGACGAAGTTGATGAAACGATAGGCGTATTCCGGGTGCTGGGCATCGGCCGGGATAGCCATGGTGTCCATCCACACCGTGGTGCCCTGGCGCGGTACACGGTACTGGAAATCGAGGTGCTTGCCGGCAGCGTCGGCGGCTCGCTGGGCCTGGATCACGTCGCCGCTGTAGCCCAGCGACAGGCACAGGTTCTCGTTGACCAGCTCGGTCACCGGTTGCGACTGGAACTTGCGGATGTACGGGCGCACCGCCTTGAGCAGTTCGCTGGCGGCCGCCAGGTCTTCGCGCTTGGCGCTGCGCGGCTCGCGGCCCAGATAATGAAGTACCACGGCCAGCACTTCGTCAGGCGAGTCGATGATCGAGATGCCGCAATCGGCGAACTTGGCAGCCAGCTCCGGCTTGAACAACAGGTCGAGGTTGTCCAGCGGCGCATCGGGCATGCGCTGGCGGATTTTCTCGGCATTCGCGGTCAGGCCGATGGTGCCCCAGGCGTAGGGCACGGTCGCCTGGCTGGCCTTGGGGTATTGCGCATGCAGCTTGCGCAGGCCGGGCTCGATATCGTCGAGGGCTTCCAGGCGGCTGTGGTCGAGCGGCTGCAGGCTGCCGGCACGCATCAGGCGTTCTGCCACGGTGTCGCCGGGGAACACCAGGTCGTAGCCACTGCGCCCGGACATCAACTTGGCTTCGAGTACCTCGCTGCCGTCCATCACGTCGTAGATCACCTGGATACCGGTTTCGGCGGTGAATTGCTTGAGGGTGTCTTCGGCGAAGTAATCGGCCCAGTTGTACAGGCGCAGGGTGGGTTGGTCGGCCTGGGCCTGGCTGGCGCAGAGGGCCAGGGCCAGTGCGGCGATAACATGGCGTTTCATGCTCAGGCCCTCAGGTTGTGTGGGTGCTTGCCGTCCAGGGTCAGCAGCGGCGCGTACATTTCCGGGCGGCGGTCGCGGTAGATGCCCCAGCTCAGGCGGTCTTCGCGCATGCGTGCCAGGTCCAGGTCGTGCAGCCAGATGTCGCTGCTGTTGCGGTCCGCTTCGGCGAGCATCGCGCCCTTGTGGTCGCAGATGAACGACGAGCCGTAGAAGCGCATGCTCAGTGATTGATCGCTATCGGCCACTTCCACGCCGACGCGGTTGGCGGCCACGACGGGCACCAGGTTGGCTGCGGCATGGCCGCGCATGGCGACCTGCCAATGGTCGCGGGAGTCCAGCTCGGCGCAGCCGGGCTCGGAGCCGATGGCGGTGGGGAACAGCAGCACCTCGGCGCCCATCAGTGCCAGGCAGCGGGCCGTTTCCGGGAACCACTGATCCCAGCAGATACCGATGCCGAGGCGGCCAAAGGCGGTGTCCCAGACCTTGAAACCGGTGTCGCCGGGGCTGAAGTACTCCTTCTCCTGGTAGCCGATGGCGTTGGGGATATGGGTCTTGCGGTACACACCCAGCAGCTGGCCATCGGCATCGGCCACGGTCAGCGAGTTGAAGAAGGCATTGCCGGCGCGCTCGTACCAGCTCAGCGGCAGCACCACGCCCAGCTCGCCGGCCAGGGCCGCGAAGCGTTGCAGGATCGGGCTGCCAGAATAGGGTTCGGCCAGCGCCTGGTGTTTGTGGTCCTGCTCGATGCAGAAGTAGGGCGTGGCGAACAGCTCTTGCAGCAGGATCACCCGCGCGCCATCGGCGGCAGCCTGGCGTACCAGTTGCTCGGCGCGGTCCAGGTTATCGGGCAGGTTCCAGCTGCAACGCATCTGGGTAGTGGCAATGCGCAGCAGGCTCATGGCTGCACCTCCGGCTGCTGCTGGGTGATGCAATGGATGCCGCCGCCGCCGTGGGCGATGGCATCGATGCGTACCGGCACGATTTCGCGGCCCGGGAAGGCGTGGGCGAGTTGCTCGGCGGCGTCCCGGTCGGCGGCGATGCCGTAGGCCGGCATGATGATCGCGCCGTTGGCGATGTAGAAGTTGGTGTAGGACGCGCAGAACACTTCAGCGTCCTGGTCGACTGCGGCGCTGGCTTCATAGAGGTCGATCAGTTCGAAATGGCGGCCCTGAGCATCGGTGGCGAGTTCCAGGGCGCGACGGTTTTCGCGGACCACTTCGGCGTAGACCGAGCCGTGATCATGGGTGGCATCGACCAGCAGCACGCCTGGGCGGGCGAAGGCACACACGCCATCGACATGGCCGTCGGTCATGTCGCCGGTGACGTACTGCGGGTCGCCGGGCAGCCAGATGGTCTTGCTGATGCCCAGGTGGCGGGCGAAGCAGGCTTCGAACTCAGCCTTGCCGATACCGGGGTTGCGGTTGGGGTTGAGCAGCACCGATTCGGTGGTGATCAGCGTACCTTCACCGTCGACATGAATCGCGCCGCCTTCGTTGCACAGGAAGGTGCTGAAACCGTCCAGGCCCAGCTGGTCGAGGATACGGCGGCCGAGGCTGCGGTCCTGGCTGTGTTGCGATTTACCGCCCCAGGCATTGAAGCGCCAGCTCAGCCCGGCCAGGCCATGCTGAGGGTGGCAAACGAAGCTCGGGCCGCTGTCACGGCACCAGCTGTCGTCCACGGCCAGTTCGATCAGTTCGATGTTGGCGCCGCACAGGGCACGGGCGCTTTGCAGGGCAGAAGGGTCGACGACCATCTTCACCGGCTCGAAGCGGGCAATGGCTGCCGCTACACGGGCATAGTCGCGCTGCACATCGGCCAGGCTGACGCGCCAACCGCTTTCCCACAGCGCTTGATTGTGTGGCCAGACCATCCAGGTCGCCGCGTGGCGGGCCCATTCGGCAGGCATACGCCAGCCGCTGTCGTTGGACAGGTGCATAGTGAACTCCGATCTAGTAAGGATTTTTTATCAACGAAGCCCGCCGTCGCGGGTGTTGGTGTCCATGCTATGGCTATGAAGGTGTGGCGACAAACGATAGATTTAGCCGACATCTGATTAGCAGGGCTTATCGATCATGCTCAAACACTGGCCACCGCTCAATGCGCTCAGGGGCTTCGAAGCCGCCGCGCGGCTTGGCAGCTTCCACAAGGCCGCCGAGGCCCTGAACCTTACCCAGTCGGCAATCAGCCAGCAGATCCGCAGCCTGGAAACCTACCTGGAGCAGCCACTGTTCTACCGCAGCGGTCGCAGTGTCAGCCTGACCGATGCCGGGCATGACCTGCTGAGCACCACCCAGTCCATGCTGCAGCACCTGGCCGTGGGCATCCGCCGCCTGGACCAGTACCGCAAGCCGAATCAACTGGTGGTCAATACCAGCCCGGCATTCGCCCGGCACTGGTTGCTGCCGCGCCTGGCGGATTTCCATCAGCGCTGCCCGCAGGTCGACCTGTGGCTGTTCACCAGCTTCGAGGTGCCGGACATGGCCAGCGAAACCATTGACCTGGCCATTCGCGACGACCTCAGTGCCCAGGCTGAGTGCAGCTTTACCGTTCTGCATCACGACCAGCTATATCCCGCCTGCCACCCCTCGTTGCTGCAAACCCCTGCGCAGCAGCGCACCACCTTGCATGGCGAGCGCGAAATGGACTGGAGCCATTGGCAACTGGAAGGTGGCGAGGACGTGGGGCAGCAGGGCAAGGGGCTGAACTTCTCCGACCCCGGGCTGCTGCTGGATGCCGCGAGCGAAGGGCTGGGCGTTGCCCTGGTCAGCCAGTTGCTGGCACAGCGGGTGGTGGGCGAGGGGCACCTGCAGGCGTTGTCTGCGCAGCGGGTGCGCGGGCCGGCCTGGGCCTGCTTGGTGCACCGGGACAGCCAGGATGATCCGCTGGCCCGGCAGTTCCTCGGGTGGTTGAAAGGGGCTCTGGCAGTAGATTGATGCTGCTTGTGCCGGCCCTTTCGCGGCTAAAGCCGCTCCCACAGGGACCGCGCAGACCTTGAGTGCTGCACAGTCCCTGTGGGAGCGGCTTTAGCCGCGAAAGGGCCATTACCGGCGATCCCCGGTTTTGCATCCCCCCGATCACCCCGTAATATGTGTCGGATAACCTGCGGGGGTAGTCTCACCCTCTGATCAATCGGAATCGCCCATGCGGCGGTTCCCCGGCATAAACCTGACGAGGTACAGACATTGGCCATCATTCATCCTAAGGTTCGCGGTTTCATCTGCACCACGACTCATCCGAAGGGCTGCGAGCTCAACGTCCGTGACCAGATCGAAGCCACCCGCAAGCTGGGCGTGCGCGAGGATGGCCCGAAGAAGGTCCTGGTCATCGGCGCTTCCAGCGGCTACGGCCTGGCAGCCCGCATCACCGCGGCCTTCGGCTTCAAGGCCGACACCCTGGGCGTGTTCTTCGAAAAGCCAGGTACCGAGACCAAGGCCGGTACCGCCGGCTGGTACAACGCTGCCGCCTTCGACAAGTTCGCCAAGGCCGAGGGCCTGTACAGCAAGTCGATCAATGGTGACGCCTTCTCCGACGAAGCCCGCGCCAAGGTCATCGAGCTGATCAAGAACGAAATGGGTGGCAAGGTCGACCTGGTCATCTACTCGCTGGCTTCGCCTGTGCGCAAACTGCCGCAGACCGGTGAACTGATCCGCTCCGCGCTGAAGCCGATCGGCCAGCCGTACAAGTCGACCGCCATCGACACCAACAAGGACACCATCATCGAGGCCAGCATCGAGCCGGCCACCGAGCAGGAAATCGCCGACACCGTCACCGTCATGGGCGGCCAGGACTGGCAGCTGTGGATCGACGCCCTGGCGGGCGCTGACGTGCTGGCCGAAGGCGCACGTACCGTGGCCTTCAGCTACATCGGCACCGAGATCACCTGGCCGATCTACTGGCACGGCGCCCTGGGTCAGGCCAAGCAGGACCTGGACGAAACCGCACTGCGCCTGGACAAGAAACTGGCCGGTGAAGTGAAAGGCGGCGCCAACGTGGCGGTGCTGAAGTCGGTGGTCACCCAGGCCAGCTCGGCCATCCCGGTGATGCCGCTGTACCTGTCGATGGTCTTCAAGATCATGCAGGAAAAGGGTGTTCACGAAGGCACCCAGGACCAGCTGGACCGCATGTTCCGCGATCGCATGTACCGCGCCGATGGCGCTCCGGCCGAAGTGGACGAAAAAGCCCGCCTGCGCCTGGACGACTGGGAGCTGCGCGACGACGTACAGGACGCGTGCAAGGCCATGTGGCCACAAGTGACCACCGAGAACCTGTTCGAGCTGACCGACTACGCCGGTTACAAGAAGCAGTTCCTCAACCTGTTCGGCTTCGAGCGCGCTGACGTCAACTACGACGAAGACGTGGCGACCGATGTGAAGTTCGACTGCATCGAGCTGTAAGTCGATGTAAAAGATGGGGGCCGATACAGGCCCCCATTTTTTTTGCTAGTTTTGGCGCACAACAACAGGAAGCGCGCCATGAGCAGCCTCACCCAACCCGCCACCGCCTTTCGCCAGGTCACGGCCGACGGCTATAGCCTCGGCGGCTTCTGCTGGCGTCACGCCCACCCCGAAACCACGCGCCCGCTGGTGATCATCAACGCGGCCACTTCGGTACGCTGCCGCTACTACTCGCGTTTTGCCGACTACCTGTTCGCCCAAGGCTGCGATGTGCTTACCTACGACTATCGCGGGATCGGCGAATCACGCCCGCGCACGCTGCGCGGCTTCCAGGCATCGTGGAGCGATTGGGGCCGGCTGGATTTCGAGGCCATGCTGGCGCACGCCGCCGCGCACTTTCCCGGTCAGCCAGTTGACGTGGTGGGCCACAGTTTCGGAGGTTGCGCCGTGGGCCTGGCGCCGTCGGCCGGGCAGGTGCGGCGGGTGGTGATGGTTGGCGCGCAGTTCGCCTACTGGCGCGACTATGCAGCGGATCAGCGCTGGCGGCTGTTCGGCAAGTGGCATGTGGTGATGCCGTTGCTGACCCGTGCCTTTGGCTTTTTCCCCGGCAAGCGCCTTGGCTGGCTTGAGGATACGCCCGCCGGTGTGGTGCATGACTGGACCACTCGCACACCGCGCTACGAACAGCGCCCGAGCGGGCGCGGTCTGGCAGCGTTGCCCTTCGCTCAAGTAAAGGCCGCGACCCTGGCCATCAGCCTGACGGATGACCCGTTTGGCACCGTGGCGGCGACCGAGCGGTTATTGGGATATCTGCCGGCGGCGCAGCGGCGGCATTTGCGGATTGCGCCTGTGGATATCTCGGTCGATGAGATTGGCCATTTCGCGTTCTTCCATGACCGTTTTCGCGAGAGCCTGTGGCCAATAGCGTTGCAGTGGTTGCAGCAGGGCGGGCTGATAGATGGCGTGCCAGGGACGACTATCAGTTGAAAATCTGGGGCCGCAAAGCGGCCCCGGCATTCTCAAGCGTTGCGCGAGAGAGGCAGCTCGGCGAACTTCACGCCAGCCAGCCCATGCTTGATCAGTGCGCGGATATTGCCATGGTCACTGCCTTCCGGCGTGGCCAGCACGTCACGGTAGTGTTCGCCAAAGGTCAACAGCGCTTCCTGGTCGCTCAGGCCTTCCAGCAGGGCCAGGCCCAGGGTCTTGCACGAGCCTTCGTTCTGCCCGGCGGCATTCTCCACGCCACCGTTGTTGAAGGCCTGGGGCTGGTAGCTGTAGTTGCCGGCGATGAAGGCCAGAGTGTCGGCAAAGGCGTGTTGGCCGCTGGCCAGGCTGGTGCGCAGGGTGTTCAGATCAGTCACGAGGTTTTCCTTGTTCAAACGCCGCTTGTTGCTCGGCGCTGGCTTCTTTCTGGTATTGGGCTTTCCACTCGGCGTAGGGCATGCCGTACACCGCTTCGCGGGCGTCATCCAGGCTGATGTCGACCTGGCGCTCGTCGGCGGCGGCCTTGTACCACTTGGACAGGCAGTTGCGGCAGAAGCCGGAGAGGTTCATCAGGTCGATGTTCTGCACGTCGGTGCGTTTCTGCAGGTGTTCGACCAGGCGCCGGAATGCGGCGGCTTCGAGTTCGAGCTGTTGTTGATCAGTCATGGCAGTCTCTCAGATCATGCGGTTCTTCAGGTGGCGGCCACCGTTGATGACCACCTGGCTGCCAGTGCTGTACTGGCTGGCGAGCAGGTATTTCACTGTCTCGATCAATGGCCCGGCGCCGGGTTCGAATTCCAGCAGGGCCTTTTTCAGGGTCTGCTGGCGGTAGGCCTCGTCACCGCCTTCCTTGAGGATCAGCAGGCCCGGCAGGATACCGTTGACGTGCACCTTGGGCGCGTATTTTTCGGCGAACGACAGCACCATGTTCTGCAGCGCGGCCTTGGTCGCGGCGTAGCCGATGTGGCCTTTGCTGCCACGCGAGGAGGTTTCGTCGCAGATGTGGATGATGTCGGCCTTGTCGACCTTGTTCAGCAGTTCGCCGAGGGCCAGGTTGAGGTGATACGGCGCTTCGACGTGCAGGCGGAACATGGTCTCGAGATTGTCGAGGTCGTCGTCGAGCCATAGCGAGGCGTTATGGACGATCGCGCGCAGGCCGTCGTAGTTGCGCTGCAGGTGGTCGATCAACGCTTCACGGTCGGCTTTGACGCAGAGGTCGGCCTGGAACTGCACGATGTTCGGGTGCGCGGACTGCGGTTGCAGGCTGCGGCTGGCACTGACCACCGTATGGCCGGCCTGAGCCAGGTCGAGGGCCAGGGCCAGCCCGACGCGCTGGCTGGCGCCGGTGACGAGAATAGGGCTGTTCATGTGCGGGCGGTCAACTTGTCTGTCCTGTCGTTGCCGCCCAGCATACCCGAACTGTTCCTTCTTGTATGACCCCGCCTTAGCGGCTGCGCAGCGCCGGGCTGGCGCCTGGCGTGGCATGCAGCCAGTTGGCCAGCAGGCGGGTGGACAGGGGGATGAAGAGGTAGACCATGACCGGCGTCAGGGCCAGCGTGCTGAGCAAGACCCGGGGTACCAGCTCAAGCGTTGCGAGCCAATGCCCGAACATCACGTTGAACAGTAGCGAGACCGGGAAGAAGGCCAGCCAAATGGCCACGGCCTGCTTCCAGCGCGGCGGCTTTTGCACCATGTTGGTGCCGAACCAGTCGTCAATGCCGCTGACGCGCCTCTCTTTGGGGCGTTCGAACAGGCCGTTTCCGCGAGCCAGCCAGGCCCGGCGCGAGGCGGAATGTTCCCAGGCGTGCAGGGTCGGCTCGTCGCTGAAGCGGAAAATGATCTGGAATTCGTCGTTGTCGCGGGGCGGCGCGAGAATGCCCGAGCCGAGGTAACCGGGGAAGTCGGTGGCCAGCTGCTCGCCTTCGTGCAGCCAGGCCAGCAGGTCCTGGTAGCGGCCATGGGCGGCGCGGCGCGACACCATCAAGGTGACGGGTGGGGTAGACATCGTGTATCTCCTGGCGACGGGGCTGGCGGGTAGCCGGCCCCTTGGCTGCGTGGCCCGGGGTGGTGGGCAACGGCAACTGGCATGCAAAAATTGGGCGCGAAGCATCATGCCTGGTAGCAAGCTGTGTTAACAATTGTTCGCAAACGGTTGCTGGCTTGCGGCCTAAGCTGTCGTAGTAGAATGCCCGTTCAACTTCCGCACACAGGTTACTCAGTGCAGATGAACAAACAGGGACGTAGCGCGGATATCGAGCCAGACCTGCAACATCAGGAGCTGTTCCCGATCCGTGAGGTTTCCCGCCTGACCGGCGTCAACGCTGTGACCCTGCGTGCATGGGAACGCCGCTACGGGCTGATCCAGCCGACCCGCACAGACAGCGGTCACCGGCTGTATTCCCAGGCGGATATCGAACAGGTGCGGAGCATCCTGGGTTGGCTTGAGCGTGGTGTGGCGGTCAGCAAGGTCGGTGGCATTCTCGCCCGCGGCCTGGCAGTCGCCCAAGGCGTGGTTTCAGCTGATGACAGAACGCACTGGCAAGCCCAGGTACGCAAGGCTGTGAATCACTTCGACGCGCCGAGCCTGGACCGGTTGTTCGACCAAGTGTTCGCGTCAATCGCTCTGGACCAGGCGTTCGGCGAAGTGTTCTTGCCCGTGTGGCATGATCTGGCGGCGGGGCAGGGGGCATTTGGCCAAGCCAGCGAGTGGTTGTTCCTCGACCAGTTCTTGCGTGGCCGGGTGTTCTCCCGGTTGCAGCTTGCTCGTCAGCCCCGCGCGCGTAATGTGCTGCTGGCCCCCCTTCCCGGGCTGTGCCATGAGCTGGAATTACTGGTGACCGGCTTGCTTCTGGGCGGCGAAGACATTGGCGTGAGTTTGCTCATGCCCGGCCAGTCGCTGGAAGAATTGCCACTGGTGTGTGAGCGCCTGCAGCCGGATGCGCTGGTG
Source organism: Pseudomonas sp. SMN11 (assembly GCF_052041945.1). Lineage (NCBI taxonomy): Bacteria > Pseudomonadati > Pseudomonadota > Gammaproteobacteria > Pseudomonadales > Pseudomonadaceae > Pseudomonas > Pseudomonas sp. SMN11. The sequence continues at coordinate 61,574 of NZ_JBKGGW010000001.1, forward strand.
CTGTTTGCCAACCATTCGCCGACAGTCGAAATGAACAAGCGCCTTAGGCGCCTTGCCGCAGGCCTGGAATGCCCGTTGCTATTGGCTGGCGAGGCGGCCGAGCACGCCCAGGACAGCCTTGCGGGCAGCCCGGTTGCGTGCCTGGGTGCGGAAGGTGAGGTTATGCGGCGTCGCTTGCGACAGTATCTGGCCGGTCAGCTCGATACCTGATCGTGTAGTTCTGGATGGGCCTGGCGATGGGCCTGCAGGATGTACTCACGCAGCCGGTCGATTTCTTCAGCGGGGCTGCGGCTGAGGTCGTAGGCGGCAAGGTCCGGGCCGATGCGCCGGCGCAGCCTGCCATGCAGGCCGATCGGGCTGATGCCGTCGGGGGCGAAAAACAGGTCGAAACGTGATGGTGCCTTGGCCTGGCCACGCACCTCAAGCAGGGCACCCTTGAACGAAATGTCCCGGACCAGCAGCCCGCTGGCCTTGCCCTTGGCATCCCTCAGTGCACTGGGCTGCTCCATCGACAGGCGCCAGGGGCGCAGCATGGGGCCATCGTCTTCGTAGATTTCCGGTGAGCCGATCTGCAGGTGCACGGCATGGAACTCGTCTTCCACCAATTGCAGTGGGAAGCTGATCTGCTGGTTGTTGAACTGCGCCTGCAGGGTCACCTGTTCGTTCGCCACCAGGCGGGCGAGCAGGGACTGGATACGGCGGTCGCCATTGACCAGCAGGCTCGACATGGGGTCGGCCAGGTTCAATTGCGGGGAATGGTGCATGTCCTGGATGAAATCCAGTTCGTCCTGAGTCAGGAGCGCGTCTGCTTGCATGATCGAACTCGGTGATGACGATTTCTTCAACGGGAATTGACCGTGCTCAGGGCGCTTGGTTCAGCCGCGTTCGTCGGAATTCCGACGAGCGTGCATTTCGGCCAGTTCGCGCTCAAGTTCAACCTGGCGGCTGACGTCTTTCTGGATACCGATGAAATAGGTGCGCTGATCGGCATCGTGCCTCACCGGGGTAATCGACAGTTCGTTCCAGAACGCACTGCCATCCTTGCGGTAATTACGCAGAATTTCACGGCAGGGACGGCCTTCGGCCAAGGCTTTGCGAATGCGTGCGCGGCCCAGCTGATCGCGATCATCGGCCTGCAGGAAGCGGCAATCCTGATAGAGGATTTCGTCTCGGCTATAGCCGGTCAGGCGTTCGAAAGCCGCATTCACGTAGATCAGGATGGTGTCGTCGCCTTCCTGTTCGGCGACCACGATCCCGTCGTTGGAGGCGTCGACCATGGATTGCAGCAGCTGCGCGTTGATCATGTCCGGACCATTGGGCGATGAAGGGGACTTTGGTAGAGGCGGCCTTTTGCTAGCGCCGAATGCTAGTATCCTACGTTTTCACTCAGTTTCGGAATCCTCTTCCTGATGAAAGTCGCCATTATTTCCGGCTCGGTGTACGGCACCGCCGAAGAAGTCGCCCGCCATGCCGCGTCGTTGCTCAAGGCTGCAGGCTTTGAAGCCTGGCATGCTGCCCGTGCTACCCAGCAGGATCTCGTGGGTTTTGCCCCTGAAGCATTGCTGGCGGTGACTTCGACCACCGGTATGGGTGAGTTGCCGGATAACCTGATGCCGCTGTACAGCAGCATTCGTGACACCCTGCCAGCGGCCTGGCGTGGGCTGCCGGGCGCGGTGATTGCCCTGGGTGATTCCAGCTATGGCGATACCTATTGCGGCGGCGGCGAGCAGATGCGCGAACTGTTCGCCGAGCTGGGGGTGCGGGAAGTGCTACCGATGCTGAAGCTCGATGCCAGCGAGACGGTGACTCCAGAGGCTGATGCCGAGCCTTGGCTGGCCGAGCTTGCTCAAGCCTTGAAAGCCTGAGGCGTTTCCTCCCGCAGCAACTCCAGCCATGCCTGCGCCGCTCGCGACAGGTAAGCCCCACGCCGCCAGATGAAGGCGATATCCCAGCGTAGATCCGTCGGCGCCTTCAGCGGCAAGCGCACCACCCCGGAGCGCTGCAGCGCTTTTGCCACCACACGGGGCAGCAGCACCACGCCCTGGCCGGCCGCGACCAGCGCCACCAGGAAGTCCGCCTGGCCGCTGCGGCCACCTTCCTTCGGCGTGAAGCCTTGCTGCTGGCAAGCCTTGAGCAAGCGGTCGTTGAGCACGAAGCTGCGCTGGTACAGCAGGAACGGTGTATCCTCCAGCTGCTTCAGACTCACCTGGTCCAGCGTGGCCAGCGCATGCCCGGCCGGCAGCAGGGCATCCAGCGGTTCATTGCAGAACGGCTGGTACTCGAACGCCGGGTCACTTGGGGTGAGACTGCCGCCTAGCTCCAGCTCGCCATTCCTCACCGCCTGTTCGACGCTACGGCTGCCGCCTTCCAGTAGCTGAATGGCGATGTTCGGATGACGCCTGCGGTATTCGGCGAACAACCCGGCGAACAAGGTATCGCTGCCTAGCATCGGCAACCCCAGGCGCAGCTCGCCGCGAGCCATCTGGCTGAGGTCGTCGAGCTCGCTAAGCAGCGCCTGACGCTCGCGCAGCAGGGCTTCGCCGCGTGCCAGCACAATGCGCCCGGCCGCCGTCAGATGCAGCTGCGAAGCTTGGCGCTCGAGCAATGGCTGGCCCACATCTTGCTCAAGCTGGGCGACCTGCTTGCTCACGGCTGACTGGCTGATATGCAACGTTTGGGCGGCTTGGGTAAAACCGCCGCGATGAACGACTTCAATGAAGCTGCGCAGCTGTTTGAATTCCATGGTCGAGATTCCATTGTGGAATGGCTGCAAGTCTAACAATTCGCTTTTGGCCTAGGCAGTCAAATCTTAAAATGAGGGCCTGTCGAGGAACCTCCGCCCATGAAACCCGCATTACTGAAAAAGCCCCTGCGCCTGCTCGCCGAGCTGGCGGTCCTGTTGGCCTTGTTCCTGTTCGGTGGCCAGCTGGCCGCCTGGCTGAGCTGGCCGATCCCCGGCGGGGTGATGGGCCTGGGCCTGCTGTTGCTGCTGTTCGCCTGTGGTGTGCTCAAGCCGGCCACCTTGCAACTGGGTGCTGGCTGGTTGATGGCGGAAATGCTGCTGTTCTTCATCCCGGCGCTGATGAGCCTGCTGGATTACGGAACCCTGGTGCGCAGCGAAGGTTGGCGCATCCTGCTGGTCATCGCCGTGAGCACCCTGATGGTCATGGTGGTGACCGCCGTGACCGTGGAACTGGTCTGCCGCTGGAGGCTGCGCCATGAGCCTTGAACCCATGCCGCTGTTCTGGCTGGCACTGACCTTGGGAGCCTACCTGGCCAGCCGCTGGCTGTATCGGCGCACCGGGCGCTACCTGATGTCGCCACTGATTCTGGTCCCGGCATTGCTGCTGGCGGTGGCCGTGCCGCTGCACACGGCCTACGCCGAATATTCGCGCAATACCCACTGGCTGATGAGCGTGCTGGGCCCGGTGACCGTGGCCTTCGCCGTGCCGATCTGGCAACAGCGGGCGATGCTGGCGCGGCATTGGCCGGCGCTGCTGGTGGGCATGGTGGCAGGCAGCGCGGCGTCGATCGCCAGTTCCTGGAGCCTGGCGCACCTGCTGGCGCTGGATGATGCGATCAGCCTGTCGCTGGTGCCTCGTTCGATCACCACGCCATTCGCCATGCCGCTGGCCCATGACCTGGGTGGCGTACCGGAACTGACAGCGGTGTTCGTGATGTTCACCGGGGTGCTGGGTGCCATGTTCGGCGGCGTGCTGCTGCGCTGGCTGCCACTGCGTACACCGCTGGCGCGGGGCGCGCTGTTCGGGGTTGGCGCGCATGGTGCCGGGGTCAGCCGGGCCCAGGAAGTGGGCCGCGAAGAGGGCTCGGTGGCCGGCCTGGTCATGGTCCTCACCGGCCTGCTCAACCTGTTCGCCGCGCCGTTACTGGCGATGCTGCTGTGACCGAACGTGCCGCTGACTCGCTCGGTCATCAAGCTGGCTGGTAACGCAATTTTCACATCATGGGCTGCTGATTACACTCGACCTCGACATAGAGAGCACATGAAAGTGCCGAGGTGACATGCAATGACCGCAGCCTTGCCCTATTCCGTCAACACCACTCTACCGGGACAACCCTGATGCCTATCGCCGAGATTCCATTGCGCGTCTGGCGTACCCGGGGGCAGAGTTTTTCATTCCGGGGCCAGAGCATCCGTTACTGGACCGCAGGGCAAGGAGAGCCCCTGTTACTGTTGCATGGATTTCCCACCGCAAGTTGGGACTGGCATTACCTTTGGGCACCGCTGACCCAACGCTTCCGGGTGATTGCCTGCGACATGCTCGGCTTCGGCGATTCTGCCAAGCCGCTCAACCACCGTTACAGCCTGATGGAGCAGGCGGATCTGCAACAGGCGCTGCTGGCGCACCTGGAGGTTGACCAGCCGGTGCATCTGCTGGCGCACGACTACGGTGGCAGCGTGGCTCAGGAACTGCTGTCGCGGCACCACGAACAGCGTGCCGACATCGCCAGTTGCGTGTTCCTGAACAGTGGGCTGTTCCCGGAAAGCTGTCAGATTCCACTGGTCCAGAAGTTGCTGCTTAGCCGCCTGGGCTGGCTGGTGGGGCGTTCGTTCGGGCGCGACGATCTGGTGCGCAACGTGACCCAGATTTATGGCCCGTGCACCCACCCCAGTGAAAGCGCACTGGACGATTGCTGGAGCCTTATCGCCACCAACTACGGTACGCGCATCCTCCACAAGCTGGTGGGTTACCAGTCAGAGCGCAGGCAGCATCGTGAGCGCTGGGTTGGGGCATTGCAGCGCGATGGCATACCGCTGCGCTTCATAAACGGCATCGCCGACCCTTTGTCCGGCGCAGCTATGGTCGAGCGCTATCGGCAGCTGGTGCCTAACCCCGATATCGTGCAACTGCAAGGCATCGGCCATTACCCACACACCGAAGCGCCTGTGCAGGTATTGCGTCACTACCTGGCCTTTCGCGAACAGCTGCTGAGTTTTCTGCCGCAGAAAGTCGCCTGGTCCTGAGCACGCGATCATCGCCCGCCGTTATCGCCTGGCATTAGCCTGGGTGAGCTTGATTGTCCGCCTGCACGTGCTGGCGGACACTCGATGCCTTCAACCTGATCTGGAGCCACGCCCGTGAGCGAGCCGATAAACCTGCAGGACCGTGTTGTGATCGTGACCGGAGCCGGTGGCGGCCTGGGCCGTGCCCATGCTTTGCTGTTCGCTGCTCGTGGTGCCAGGCTCGTGGTCAACGACCTGGGCGGTTCGGCCCAGGGTGAGGGCGCCAATGCGTCGGCTGCCGACAAGGTCGTGGCCGAAATCCGCGCTGCCGGGGGCACGGCGGTGGCCAACCACGATTCGGTGGGCGACGGTGCGCGCATCGTCGAACAGGCACTGGACAGTTTCGGCAGGGTCGATGTGCTGGTGAACAACGCCGGCATCCTGCGCGACAAAGCCTTCCACAAGATGGACGACAGCGATTGGGAGCTGGTCTACAAGGTCCACGTCGAAGGTGCCTACAAGGTTACCCGGGCGGCCTGGCCACACCTGCGCGAGCAGAACTGGGGGCGGGTGATCTTCACGGCGTCGACCTCGGGCATCTATGGCAACTTCGGCCAGGCCAACTACGGCATGGCCAAACTGGGGCTGTATGGCCTGACCCGGACCCTGGCCATCGAAGGGCGCAAGCATGGCGTGCTGGTCAATGCCATCGCCCCGACCGGTGGCACGCGCATGACCGAAGGGCTGATACCCCCGCACCTGTTCGAGCGGCTCAGGCCCGAGTTGATCAGCCCGTTGGTGGTGTACCTGGGCAGCGAACAGTGCCAGGACAGTGGTGAGTTGTTCGAGGTGGGCGGTGGCTGGGTGGGCAAGGTGCGCTGGGAGCGTAGCCTCGGTGTCGGTTTCGATCCTGAGCAAGGGTTTACCCCGGAGCAGGTCGCGGATCACTGGGGGCAGATTGGTGATTTTGCGGGGGCGGTGCACCCGCGCGACAACCTGCAGGCGTTGCAGCAGATGATGACCAACCTGCAGAAATAAAAAAGGCCGCTGCAAGACGCAGCGGCCAATCGAGACGTTAGATCAAGGAGCTTCAAAATCAACGTCGGTGAACCTCGCGGGCCTGAAAGGCGGGGGGTAGAGCCCTTCATGCCGGCCAGTGAGGTAAGAATAAGCGCTTGATCCTGTGGGAAAAATAGCCGCTTGTGACATTCACCTTTACGTTTCGGGCAACAGTGCAAGGCAGATGTTTCAGGTAGCGGGCGAGTAGCCCATGCGCCAGCTGGTGTCTCGCGCTGCAGCCAGTAGACGCTGTGCTGCAGGGCCGTGCTCATCGGCATGGAAGATCGAGGTCGGGCCGACCACGGTCATCACCGCTGCAATCTGCCCCATGGCGTTGAACACCGGCGCGGATAACGCATCCACGCCTGGCATCAACAGACCGTGCACATGGTGCAAGCCCTGTTCACGGATCCCTGTCAGCAAGCCTTCATAGTCGCTGGCGTTCTGCTGCAGCGCGGCCAGCTCGCGGTCACGCAGCTCCACAGTCTCACGCTCGGGCAGATGGGCGGCAAACACCAGGCCGGTGGAGGAACTGAGCAGCGGCAGCACCGAGCCGATCTGGGTCACCACCGTGACCGCCCGTACGGCGGGCTCGATGCTGACCACGGTGGCGCCTTGGTTGCCCCATACGGCGAGGAAGCAACTCTCGTTCAGCTCATCGCGCAGTTGCGACAGTGGCAGTGCCGCCACTTTAAGCACATCGATGCTGCCCAGCGCTGCCAGCCCCACACGCAATGCCTCGCGGCCCAGGCCATAGTGGTTGGTGGCGGCATCCTGCTCGGCGAAACCACTGGCGATCAGCGCCTGCAGGTAGCGGTGCACCTTGCTCGCCGGCATCTGCACATGCTCGGCCAGGCGCGACAGCGAGGTGGAGGGGGACAGTTCGGCAAGGGCCTTGAGGATGTCGGTGCCGACTTCCGCCGAGCGGACTTTCTGCTTGCCGTTGTCGGCGGGGGAGCTGGCTTTGGCCATGGGTAGGAAGCTTCCGGATTTTTCGCGTCGCGCCTTTATAGCTTGACGCCTGGCGGGGAGCAAATTACGTTATTCGTAATCAGATTACGATAAAAACAAAATCCGGAGGCTTCGATGCACCACGACACGTCCCCCGACCTTCAGTACCTGAGCGGTTTTGGCAACGAATTCGCCAGCGAAGCATTGCCCGGCGCCCTGCCGGTCGGGCAGAACTCGCCTCAGAAAGCCCCCTATGGCCTGTATGCCGAGCTGCTGTCGGGCACGGCGTTCACCATGGCCCGCAGCGAACTGCGCCGCACCTGGCTGTACCGCATCCGCCCGTCGGCCTTGCACCCGCGCTTCGAGCGCCTGCAGCGTCAGCCCTTGAGCGGCCCGTTGGGTGCGGTCACGCCCAACCGCCTGCGCTGGAATCCTCAGCCCATGCCCAGCGAACCGACCGATTTCATCGAAGGCTGGGTGCCGATGGTGGCCAACTCGGCGGCCGAAAAGCCGGCCGGGATCAGCATCTACATCTATCGCGCCAACCGCTCCATGGACCGGGTGTTCTTCAACGCTGACGGCGAGTTGCTGCTGGTACCGGAGCAGGGCCGCCTGCGCATCGCCAGCGAACTGGGCGTGATGGACGTCGAACCGATGGAAATCGCCGTGATCCCGCGCGGTATGAAGTTCCGGGTCGAGCTGCCCGATGGCCAGGCCCGCGGCTACATCGCTGAAAACCACGGCGCTCCGCTGCGCCTGCCTGACCTGGGGCCGATTGGCAGCAATGGCCTGGCCAACCCGCGTGACTTCCTCACCCCGGTGGCGCAATACGAAGAAGTGGATGGCCCTGTGCAGCTGGTGCAGAAGTTCCTCGGCGAGCATTGGGCCTGCGAGCTGCAACACTCGCCGCTGGACGTGGTCGCCTGGCACGGCAGCAACGTGCCTTACAAGTATGACTTGCGCCGTTTCAACACCATCGGCACGGTCAGCTTCGATCATCCGGACCCGTCGATCTTCACCGTGCTGACTTCGCCGACCAGCGTGCACGGCATGGCCAACATGGACTTCGTGATCTTCCCGCCGCGCTGGATGGTGGCCGAAAACACCTTCCGTCCACCGTGGTTTCACCGCAACCTGATGAACGAGTTCATGGGCCTGATCAACGGTGCCTACGACGCCAAGGCTGAAGGTTTCCTGCCGGGTGGTGCCTCGCTGCACGGGGTGATGAGCGCCCACGGGCCGGATGCCGAGACCTGCGAGAAGGCCATCGCCGCTGAGCTGGCGCCGCACAAGATCGACAACACCATGGCTTTCATGTTCGAGACCAGCCAGGTGCTGCGCCCGAGCCTGCAGGCACTCGACAGCCCGCAATTGCAGGCCGACTACGATAGTTGCTGGGCCACCCTGCCGAGCACCTTCAACCCGAACCGGAGATAACCCATGAACCAGACCGCCATTGCCCGTAGCTGGGTCGAGCACGCCAACGGGCACAGCGACTTCCCGCTGCAGAACTTGCCGCTGGGCATCTTCAGCCGCCCGGGTGAAGCGCAGCGCTGTGGCGTCGCCATCGGCGATGCCATCCTTGACCTGGAAGCCGCGATGGCCGCGGGCCTGTTCACTGGCCAGGCCAAGGCAGCGGTGCAAGCCACCCGTGGCGGTGCGCTGAACGGCTTCTTCGCGCTGGGGCGTGATGCCCGGGTGGCGCTGCGTGAGCGTCTGCTGGAGCTGTTGGGCGAACACAGCGAACACCAGGCTGTGCTCAAGGCTGCGTTGTATCCGGCCAGTGAGTGCCAGTTGCACCTGCCGGCCAAGGTCGGCGACTACACCGACTTCTACGTCGGTATCCAGCACGCCACCAACGTCGGCAAACTGTTCCGTCCCGACAACCCGCTGCTGCCCAACTACAAATACGTACCGATCGGCTACCACGGCCGCGCCTCGACCTTGCGTCCATCGGGTACCGAGGTCCGTCGCCCGAAAGGCCAGACCCTGCCGGCCGGCCACACCGAGCCGAGTTTCGGCCCCTGCGCCCGGCTGGACTACGAACTGGAGCTGGGCATCTGGATCGGCCAAGGCAACGACATGGGTCAGGCAATCCCGATTGCCGAGGCTGAGCGGCACCTTGCCGGTCTGTGCCTGCTCAACGACTGGTCGGCGCGGGATATCCAAGCCTGGGAATACCAGCCACTGGGTCCGTTCCTGTCGAAGAGTTTCATCACCAGCATTTCGCCGTGGGTGGTCACCGCCGAAGCCCTGGAGCCCTTCCGCTGTGCCCAGCCGGCCCGCCCGGACGGCGACCCGCAGCCGCTGCCTTACCTGCTCGATCAGCGTGACCAGGCCAATGGCGCTTTCGATATCGAACTTGAAGTGCTGCTGCTCACCGAGCGCATGCGCGAGCAAGGTATGCCGGCTCACCGCCTGGCCTTGAGCAACACCTTGAACATGTACTGGACCGTGTCCCAGCTGATCGCCCACCACAGTGTCAATGGCTGCCAGCTGCAGCCTGGCGACCTGTTCGGTTCCGGCACCCTGTCCGGTGCCACGCCAGACGCCTACGGCAGCCTGTTGGAAACCACCGTGGGCGGCAAGCAGCCGGTGGAACTGGCCAGCGGCGAGACCCGCAAGTTCCTCGAAGACGGTGACGAAATCATCCTGCGCGCTCGCTGCAAGCGCAATGGCGTGGCCAGCATCGGCTTCGGCGAATGCCGCGGCAAGATCATCGCAGCCAATTGAGGGAGCAGGCCATGGAGCTGTATACCTATTACCGTTCCACCTCTTCCTATCGGGTGCGCATTGCCCTGGCGCTGAAGGGCCTGGACTACCAGGCCCTGCCGGTCAACCTGCTCAAGGGCGACCAGCGCGGTGATGCCTACGTCGCGGTGAACCCGCAAGGCCGGGTGCCGGCCTTGCGCACCGACGGCGGTGAGTTGCTGGTGCAGTCGCCAGCAATCATCGAGTACCTGGAAGAGGTTTACCCACAGCCCGCCTTGCTGCCGGCTGGCGCGGCACCGCGGGCCAAGGTGCGCGGCGTGGCGGCGATCATCGGCTGCGATGTGCACCCGCTGCACAATGTCAGCGTGCTCAACCAGCTGCGCCAGCTGGGCCATGACGAGGCGCAGGTCAATCAGTGGATCGCCCACTGGATCGGGCAGGGGCTGGCCGCCGTGGAGCAGTTGATTGGCGACCACGGTTATTGCTTTGGCGATGAGCCGGGGCTGGCGGATGTCTACCTGATTCCCCAGTTGTATGCGGCCGAGCGCTTCAACATCGACCTCAGTGGCTACCCACGCATCGCCCGGGTCGCTGCACTGGCCAAGGGGCATCCGGCGTTTGCCAAGGCGCATCCGTCCTGTCAGGCGGACACGCCGGCTCAGTGAATTGAACGGTTCACCGTCGGTAGCTTGCCGATACGTTCGGACAGCTTCAGGCGCTGGACCGGGTCGTCGGTCAGCAGCAGGGCATGCTCCAGGTCGAAACGTTCGGCCTGGGGGCAGTCCAGATGTTGATACAGCGTGGCGCGGGTCATGTAGTCACTGACCTGCGCCGGGCCCAGTTGCATGACCCGTTCGGCGTCGATCAGCGCGGCCAGGTGGTTGTCGTTGCTCATGTGCAACTGGCGCAGGTTGCGCGAAAGGCGCTGTAGCATCTGCGTGGCGCTGGCGCTGTGCAGATGTTCGGCAGTCAGCGGCACATGCGGGCCGAACTGGCGCGCCAGCAGCTCGCGGCAATCATTGGGGTACAGACGGCGTCCCCCGCAAGGGTCGAGCAGGTGATCGGCACCGGGCACGCGCAGCAGGAAGTGCCCAGGGAATGCCACGCCCTCCAGCGGTATGGACAGGCGCCGGGCCAGTTCCAGGGTGATGATTGCCAGTGCCAGAGGCTGGCCACGTCGGCGCTGCAGTACCTTGTCCAGCAGCGCGGCTTGCGGGCGCAGTGGGTGGTATTCGTCTTGTTGAAAACCCAGTGCGTTGAGCTGGCGCAGCAGCGGCTGGGCCAGTTCGGATAACGGCAGCATGGGCAGGCAGGCACTGATCTGCCCCTGCAGGTTTTGCAGCGTGGCAAGGCTGGCCGCAGGCTCGACCTTTCGATCATGCTCGACAGCGATCCACAACGCAGCTTCCAGCAGGGCGACCGGCTCGCGCTCCAGGCAGGCCAGGCAGGCTTGACGTGGCTTCATGGGGGCTCTCCACACACGCTTGAGTATTAGCCGGGGGGCATGGATTCGTCCAGTGGTCCGCCCGCAGCGCCGGCCTCTGGCGCGTGCCTATACTGGTAGGAGCACCTCGTTGGGGAGCCCGTCGATGTTCGCGCTGATGCAAAGCACCCGTACCCAGTCGCTGCACCTGTTCATTGACCCGCCCACCGGCCTCAAGGCCGTCGTGGCGATTCACAGCGAGAAACTGGGCCCGGCGGTGGGCGGATGCCGCTACCTGCCCTATGCCGATGACGAGAGCGCCATGACCGACGCTATTCGCCTGGCCCAAGGCATGAGCTACAAGGCGGCGCTGGCGGGGTTGCCTTTGGGGGGCGGCAAGGCGGTGATCATGCGCAACCCGCATGTGGAAAACCGTGCGGCACTGTTCGAGGCGTTCGGCCGCTTCATCGATACCCTGCAAGGGCGTTTCATCATTGCCGTGGACAGCGGTACCTCGACCCTGGACATGGACTGCATTGCCCAGAGCACACCGCACGTTACCAGCACCACGGCCTCCGGTGACCCGTCACCGCACGCCGCCATGGGCGTGTTCGCCGGCATCCGCGCCACCTCGCAGGCACGCCTGGGCAGCAGCAACCTCGAAGGCCTGCGTGTGGCCGTGCAGGGGCTGGGCAATGTCGGTTATGCCCTGGCCGAGCAGCTGCATGCGGCAGGCGCAGAGTTGCTGGTCAGCGACCTGGACCCAGGTAGGGTGCGTCTTGCGGTGGAGCAGTTCAATGCTCACCCGGTGACCAATGACGCTTTGATCAGCACGCCCTGCGATATCTTCGCGCCCTGTGGCGTAGGGCCGGTGCTCAATGGCCAGACGGTGATGCAGTTGCGTTGCGCGGCGGTGGCGGGGGCGGCGAACAATCAGCTGACCACGCTGCAGGTGGCTGACCAGCTGGAGTCGCGCGGCATCCTGTATGCCCCCGACTATGTGATCAATGCCGGTGGCCTGATCTACGTGGCGCTGAAGCATCGGGGGGGCGACCTGGGCACCATTACCACGCACCTGGCGCGGATTCCGACGCGGCTGACCGAGGTGTTTGGCCATGCCCAGGCGGAAAAGCGCTCGCCGGCCCGGGTGGCGCAAATGCTGGCCGAGCGTTTGCTTTATGGTTGAAGTCGGGCGCCGCAGCGCCTTCAAGTTGCTTACTCGCTGCCTTTTTCCACCGCATCCAGATCAGCCAATGCCGACGCATTGTTCTTGAACGCCGCTGCAAACACCGTTCTGTTCTTGGCCATGAAGATGCTTGCCTCTTCGGCAAGGTTTTCATCCAGCCCTGGTACGTGTTTCACCAGTACCTGAGTAAGCACCTCGGCCAGTTCCAGCATCTGGTCATGGGCGTCTGCGAGTTTGCGGTCCAAGAACGTGGTCTCCAAATCGCGCGTGCTGCGGTAAAGAATCTCAACAGCCATACGAGGCCTCTCGGTCAGTGGTAGCAGTGGCGCTGTCGTGAGCCTTCTGCTTTGCGGTTCAGTTGCTATCCAGGCAGTCGGGCAGATTGCCGTCACCGAATACTGTATCGATGTACAGTAATGGCAATGCGGTCGTTTCGCAACCAAAAATTGTAGCTGTGCTGAATTCGCATGCCGCCCGTGCCTTGCGGCAATCGGTCGCCTTCCAAGGCAGGGGCCTGGCCCTTTAACTGCATGGCACAAGCGTCACAGGCGTGACGCATCATCCTTCATGTCGTATCGGGGAATCGCACATCGTGGATATCAAATGGGCTGAAAAACTGCGCAAGGGCCTGCACGGCTCGGCCGACGCGCTGGGCAACCTGTGTGTGGAAGCATTTCACTACCTGGCGCTGTTCGGCATTGGCGCGATTACCGCCTACGCGGCGGTGGTGACCTTCCTGGACATGCTCGGCAAGGGTGGGGTCAGCGTCGATGACATCCTGCTGCTGTTCATCTATTTGGAGCTCGGGGCGATGGTCGGCATCTATTTCAAGACCAACCACATGCCGATCCGCTTCCTGCTGTACGTGGCGATCACCGCGTTGACCCGCCTGCTGATCGGCGATGTGTCGCACCACAAGGCGCCGGACGAAGGGCTGCTATACGTGTGTGGCGGCATCCTGCTGCTGGCGTTCTCGATCCTGGTGGTGCGCTACGCCTCGTACCGCTACCCCTCGACCAAGGTGCTGGACGCCAGCGGCAAGGAAGTGGAGGAGGGCAAATAGCCTTCAGTTGGCCAGGCCGACAGCTGCCAGGTGACGTGGCTCGTGGCGGTTATCGCGGGTCAGGGCGGCGAGGACCTGCAACGGGTTCTGACCCAGTTCGATGGCCAGGCCCAGGCGGATGCTGTCGATGATCCGCTGCAGGCGCACCGGGTCGTTGCGCTGGGCCTGGCTGATCAGGCGCTTGGCGACCACGCCGGCGTCGTCGGAAAGGGTCAGCATGATGCTGCCATCAAGCCGTTCGATACTCAGGTTGACCCGGTATTCGGGGGCGAAGGCGGCGCTGATCTGTTCGAAGGGGTTGTTCATGGTCGGGGTCTGCAATGAATGACTGCAGAAGTTGACCGGGTAATCTGCAGGTTGGTTCAGCCCCATCGATCGGGGTATGCGAAAACGCCCGGCACAGGCCGGGCGTTGTTGTGCTTGCAGATGATCAGGCTTCGGGGTCACTCAGTTCCAGTGCACCGCGCTTGCTGCGCAGCTTGCCGTAGAAGTGCTCCAGCGCATTGTTCAGCTTGCTGGCGGCACCGTCGACCGCCTGGTCCAGTGAAGCGGCGGTGTGGGTCACGGAAATCGGCTGATGGCCTTTCGGGCGAGCCTCCAACTGGCAGCGTTTGTCATGCGGGCCGGGCTTGGCGCCGTTCTCGTCACGCAGATGCACCTCGATGCGGGTGAGGTCGTCGTCATAGCGTTCGAGGGTGGCTTCCAGCGTACTGCGGACCCACTCGTTGAGACGGATGTTGCCTTCGATATGGTTGCTGCTGTTGACCTGGATTTGCATGATTCCAATCCTTATTCAGCTTGCTCGCATGGAGGCGTGCCTAGGCCATTGAGGGCCTTGGAAATTCTGCGCCTCTTGACTCTAAGGTCAGGCAACGGCGGGGCGAATTCAACCCCTTTTTGAAAATAAATTTTCTGTTGCAAATTCGCCAGAGGGGCTGCTGTGCAGCCCCTGTGTTGCTTCAGAACGCCAGCGCGGGTGCGACCAGCATATAGCCGGGGATGCGACGGGTGCTGCCATCGGCGCTCTCGGCACTGGTGTTGGCGTTGTCGGCATACTGGCTGCTCTGGAAGCTGCCATCCAGGTTCAGCTGCCAGGGCACTTCGGTGTGTAACCCACGCCCAGGTTGCCTTTGTGTCGCGACGAGAACGGCACCTGATTGCCCTTGCTCGGCCCATCCTCGCGGATGGTCGCGTCAATGAAGGCATAACTGGCGTGCACGTCGAAACCGGCCAGTGCCGGGCTCAGGCCATCGAGCGCATAGCGTACGCTGGTCTCGAGGCGGGTCGCCGCTGTCGTAGCGGGTACCGACCTTCCAGGTACGTGCCTTCTCCGGTTTTACTTCGCCGATGCTGATGCGGTTGGGCATCTGGCTGTACTGCACGCCGCCGAACGAACCTTCGGTGTTGGCGTACAGGTTCCATTGGTCGGTCAGGTGATACATCACGTTCAGTGCTGGCAGCGCGGTGTTGTAGCTGCCCTGGTAGCGCTGGCCGTTGATCTTGTTGCTCTGCTCGGAATCGATCTCGTAGCGGGTGACCACTCCGGAAATCCTCATGCCTCCTGTCTCTCACACTTTGCTTATGAGAATTGAAATCATTATTATTGCACCCCCTTTCCCCGGACTCACGCCATGAAGCGCTCCGCCGCCGGACTCCCTCTCAGCTATCGCCTGGCCGTGATTTCACGCAGCCTGGCGGCATTGCTGGGCGGCTATCTGCTGGCGTCGCTGGTCAGTATCTGTCTGGCCCTGTTTCTGCCGTTGCCCCAGGTTGATGCCACGCTGACCGGCCTGATGCTCTCGTTCGTGTTCTACATGCTGGCCTTCATCTGGTGCTTCGCCTGTCGTAGCGCCTGGCGTGCCTGGCTCGGCGTACTGCTGCCGAGCCTGGTGCTGGGGCTGCTCGGCGGGCTCGCCTACTGGATGAAAAACCCATGAAGGAAGGCTTCCGCCAGGCCGTGGCCTGGCTGCATACCTGGACCGGCCTGATCTTCGGCTGGCTACTGTTCGCCATCTTCCTCACTGGCACCCTGTCGTACTTCAAGGATGAAGTCAGTCACTGGGCGCAGCCGGAAGTGCGCCGTCATGCACTCGATCCGGTAGCCAGCCTGGGGCTGGCCCAGCGCTATCTGGAGAGCAACGCCGCACACTCGGGTAACTGGATGATCCGTTTGCCCAGCGAGCGCGAAGCTGCCTTGAATGTGGGCTGGCGTGACCCCGAGGGCGGGCGTCGAGGCTTTGTCAGAAAAGATCTGGACGCGCAGAGCGGGCAGCCGGTCGAGGCGCGTGACAGCCGGGGCGGCGAGTTTTTCTACCGTTTTCATTTCGAACTGCAGATGCCCTATCCGTGGGGCCGCTGGCTGTCGACGCTGTGTGCCTTCATCATGCTGCTGGGACTGGTCACCGGGATCATCATCCACAAGAAGATCTTCAAGGAGTTCTTCACCTTCCGCCCCGGCAAGGGCCAGCGCTCATGGCTGGATGGCCACAACGCCATCGGCGTGCTGGTGCTGCCGTTTCACCTGATGATCAGCTACAGCAGCCTGGTGCTGTTCATGTACATGGTCATGCCGGCCAGCATCATGGCCAGCTATGGCAATACCGGCGATTACTTCAATGACCTGTTCGGTCGCGACGAGGCACCCAAGGTAGCCAATGTCGCGGCGCCACTGGTGCCGCTGGCGAGCCTCTATGCGAAAGTTCAGGCGCAGGCGCCAGGCGCGCGCGTGGGCTTCATCCAGGTGCAGAACGCCGGTGATCGCAATGCCCGTGTCACCTTCACCCAGTCATCGGCGGACAACGTCCCCTACAAGCGCAGTGCCAACTGGACGTTCGATGGTGCCACCGGCGAGTTGCTGAGGCAGGGCGCACCGGAGAGTGCCACGATGATGACCGCGTTCAGTTTCGCTGGCCTGCACATGGGCAACTACGCCGGGCCCTGGTTGCGCTGGTTGTACTTTGCCTTCGGGCTTGCCGGCACGGCGGTGATCGGCACCGGCCTGGTGATGTGGCTGGGCAAGCGTCAGCTCAAGCATGCCAAGAGCGAACGCCTGCCGGGCGAACTGCGCCTGGTCGAAGTGCTCAACATCGCCAGCATGAGTGGCCTGATCCTGGCCGTGGCCGGCTTCTTCTGGGCCAACCGGCTGCTGCCCATGGCACTGCAAGGGCGCGCCGACTGGGAGGTGAACACGTTCTTCCTGGTCTGGCTGGCGTCGCTGCTGCATGCCGTGCTGCGCCCGGGGCGCAAGGCCTGGGGCGAGCAGCTGGCACTGGGCGCACTGGCCTTTGCCCTGTTGCCCGTGCTCAATGCCTTGAGCACGGGCCAAGGGTTGAACGCCTCTGTGCCTGCGGGTGACTGGGCCATGGCCGGGTTCGATCTTACCGCCCTGGCGTGCGGGCTGTTCCTGGCCTGGGCCGCGAGCAAGATGCTGCGGGCCCCGAAGCCTGTCGCCAAGCGTGCGCCACGGGCGAGCAAGGCAGCGGCTGAAATGGTCGAGGTGCAGTGATGCTGAGTATTGCCCTGATCGGATACGCCGGCTTCGCCGCACTGTGCCTGGCGATGGACAAACACTTCAGCGAGCTGCTCAAGCGCAAGCCCGGCCCCGGTCAGTTGCGCGTACTGCGCGTTGGCGGCTGGCTGCTGCTGGCACTGTCGCTGGTCCTTTCCGTTCACTGGCGTGGCTGGGCTCACGGTCTGGTGGAGTGGGTCGCGCTGTTGATGGCCGGTGCCACCCTATGGGTGTTCGGCTTGCCCTACCTGCCACGTGCGCTGCTGAGCCTGGCTGCTGTGAGCCTGGTGCTGGGCCCGCTGTTGGCCGTGTTTGCCGGGTGATACCTTGAGCGAAACCGAGAGCGACGGCACCCGCGCGCGCTTCGTCGAGGTGTTCCTGGCCCAGCGTGCGCGCATGGAGGCGCTGGTCAGTCGCCGGGTGGGCTGCCGTGCCACAGCGTCCGACCTGGTACAGGAGCTGTTCCTGCGCTTCTGGCGGCGGCCCGAGGTCAAGGTCGAAGCGCTCGACACCTACCTGTTGCGCTGCGCCGGCAACCTCGCCATCGACCACCTGCGCAGTGAAGGCAGCCGCGAACGCGTCGCGGAAGCGTCGCTGCCGCTTGATGAAGCCGGCCTGGCCCAGGCGCCGGAGCAGGCTGTCGAGGTCGATCATGACCTGCAGCGCGTGGAAGCCGCCTTGCGAGTCCTGCCCGAGCGCACCCGGCAGATCTTTCTGCTCAATCGCGTTCACGGCTGCACATACGGCGAAATCGCCAAGGCCATGCAGCTTTCCCAGAGCAGCGTGGAAAAGCATATGATGCGCGCCCTCGAAGCGTGCAAGGCCAGTGTTGCCGAGCCCGCGACCTTCACTCGCAGGCTTGGGAGCGCCCGCCGATGAGCCATCCAGACCTGATCACCGCAGCCCAGTCCGAGGCTGCCTTGCAGTGGCTGATCCGTATCAACGAACAGCCGGCAGCGGCCAGCAGCGCGGCGTTCAAGCGCTGGTTGCTGGAAGACCCGAAGCATCGCGAAGCCTACGCCGAGGCCCAGTTGCTGTGGCAGCTCAGCGAAGCACCGGCAGCGCGTCTGGCCGAGGAAGAACAGACAGATTTGCAGCGCTACTTGGAGGCCATGGCCAAGCCGCCTGCCAAAGGGCATTGGCGGCGCGCCGGCATGGCATTGGCCGCGGCGTGCCTGGTGCTGGCTGTCAGCTTGGCGGGCGGCTGGCGGCCGAGTGACTGGTTGCTCAATCTGCAGGCAGATTTCAGCAGCAGTGATGCGATTCGCCTGGTGACTCTGGCGGACCAGTCACAGGTGACCCTGGATGCGGGCAGCGCCATCGCTGTCGACTTCCAGCAAGGCGAGCGCCGTGTGCGCCTGTTGCATGGCGCAGCGTTCTTCCAGGTTACCCATACCGGGCAGCCATTCGTGGTGGAGGCTGCAGGCGGCGAGGTACGGGTACTGGGTACGCAGTTCGAAGTGCGTGACCAGGGGCAGGGTGCGCAGGTCACCGTGCGCAGCGGGCGCGTGGCGGTTATCCCGGCGACTGGGCAGGCAGGCCAGCTACTGACGGCCAACCAGCAGCTGGCCTATGCCGACGGGCAAGCAGGTGAGCTGGCGAGCGTAGACAGCGACAGCCGCCTGGCCTGGCGCCAAGGCTGGCTGAACTATTACCAGGTGCCGCTGGCGCAGGTGGTGGCAGACCTGGGCCGCTACTACCCCGGCCGCATCGTGATGCTCGACGGCGAGTTGGGGCGGCGCAAGGTCAGCGGCAGCTTCCCGGTGGATGAGCCTCTGGTAGCGCTGGACTCGCTGGGCAAGGTGCTGGGTTTCTCGCGGCAAACCTTGTTGGGGCGGTTGACCGTAATCCGCTGACAAAAATTTCAAAAAACGGATGAGGTAACAGGAGTTGGCATCCGTGTAATGAGTGGAAGTGCGATTCATTCGCAGTAATAACCCTCTCACAGGTCAGCGTCCATGAAGTTCTCCCCGCGTTGCGTTCCCCTCTGGCTCGGCCTTGCAGCGTGCTCGGCCATCACCGCTGCCCCTGGCCTCATGGCCGCCGAGCAACGCCAGCTGCACAGCTTCGCCCAGGCCAGCCAGCCGCTGGCTCAAGCCCTCAACGCGTTCAGCCGTGCCACTGGCCAGAGCGTGGTCTACACCCTCGAACTGCCCAGCGTACAGGCCCCGGCCGTCAACGGCTCGCTCAGTGCCGAAGAGGCCCTGCAACAGCTGCTGGGCAACAGTGGCCTGACCTGGCGCCGCCTCGACGCACGCACCCTGACGCTCGAACCTGTGGATACATCTGGCGCCCTTAACCTGCAGGCCACCACAGTGACCTCGCAAATGGACAGCTACAGCTATCAGCCACCCGCCAGTGCTTCGATCATGCGCGGCCAGGGCCCGTCCCAGGACATCCCCCAAGCGATCAACGTGGTGCCGGCCCAGGTTATCCGCGACCAGGCCCCGCGCAACCTCGACGACGCCCTGGCCAACGTCAGTGGCATCACCCAGGGCAACAACTTCGGTGGCACTTCCGACACCGTGATGAAACGGGGTTTCGGTGACAACCGCGACGGTTCGATCATGCGTGACGGCATGCCGCTGGTGCAGGGCCGCAGCCTGAACGCCAGCACCGAGCGGGTCGAAGTGCTCAAGGGCCCGGCCTCGCTGCTGTACGGCATCCAGGACCCGGGCGGGGTGATCAACGTGGTCAGCAAGCGCCCGCAACTGCAGCAGTACAACGCCCTGACCGTGCGCGGCTCCACCTACGGCAGTGGCAAGAACGGCAGCGGCGGCGGTTTCGACAGCACCGGCGCGTTGGGTGAGAGCAACTTCGCCTACCGCCTGATTGTCGACCACGAGGACGAAGACTACTGGCGCAACTTCGGCGTGCACCGTGAGTCGCTGGTGGCGCCGTCGCTGGCCTGGCTCGGCGAAGACACCCAGGTGGTGCTGGCCTACGAGCACCGCGAATTTCTGTACCCGTTCGACCGCGGCACGGCCTTCGGCAGTAACGGCCACCCGCTGGACATTCCGGCCACCCGACGCCTGGACGAGCCGTTCAACGACATGGAAGGGCGCTCCGACCTCTACCGCCTGGAAGTCGACCACCAGTTGGCCGACGACTGGAAGCTGCACTTCGGCTACAGCTTCAACCGCGAGACCTACGATGCCAGCCAGGTTCGCGTGACCGGCGTGAACGAGGCCAAAGGCACGCTGACGCGCAGCATCGATGGCACCCACAACGCCATGAGCCGCGACCAGTTCGCCACTTTGAGCCTCAATGGCAATGTCGAACTGGCCGGCATGCAGAATGACCTGCTGTTCGGCATCGACCACGAAGACCGCAAGATCTTTCGTGGCGACCTGATCCGTCAGACTTCGCAATCCACCTTCAGCTACCTGAACCCGGTCTACGGCCAGGAAGTGGAGGGCACCACGGTGCGCGCCAGCGACAGCGACCAGACCGACAAGCTGCGCACCGACGCCTTGTTCGTGCAGGACGCGCTGCACCTGGACGAGCACTGGATTCTGGTGGCAGGTGCTCGTTACCAGCAATACGACCAGTACGCCGGCCGCGGTCGCCCGTTCAAGGCCAATACCGACAGCAGCGGCCAAGCCTGGGTGCCGCATGCGGGCATCGTCTACAAGGTCGATGACCAGCTGTCGCTGTATGGCAGCTACAGCGAGTCGTTCAAGCCAAACTCCAGCATCGCCCCGCTGACCGGTGGCGTGGTGCTGGATTCGTCGGTGGCGCCGGAGGAGGGCAAGTCCTGGGAGCTGGGGGCCAAGCTCGACATGCCAGGCAGCCTCACCGGTACCCTGGCGCTGTTCGACATCACCAAGCGCAACGTGCTGGTGGCCAACTTCGACAGTGGCACTGGCGAGACGGTCTACAGCAACGCAGGGGAAGTCAGCTCGCGGGGTGTAGAACTCGACCTGACCGGGCAGCTCAGCGAGCGCTGGAGCCTCATCGGCAGCTACGCCTTTACCGATGCCAAGGTGACCAAGGATCCCGACCTGCAGGGCAACCGCCTGCAGAACGTGGCCCGGCACACCGGTTCGCTGTCGGCGGTGTATGACTTCGGCAGCCTGTTCGGCGGCGATCGCCTGCGTTTCGGCGCCGGGGCGCGCTATGTGGGCGAGCGGCCGGGGAACTCGACCAATACCTTCGACCTGCCGAGCTACACCGTGGCCGATGCGTTCGCCACCTACGAGACCATGCTCGACGAGCACAATGTGCGCTTGCAGCTCAACGTGAAGAACCTGTTCGACAAGGTCTACTACAGCTCGGCGGTGAACCAGTATTTCGTGGCGATTGGCGATGCGCGGCAGGTGAGCCTGTCGAGCACCTTCGAGTTTTGAATCTTGAGCAGCCTGTGCCGGCCTCTTCGCGGCTAAAGCCGCTCCCACAGAGACGGCGCAGTACCTGTGGAGCGGCTTTAGCCGCGAATGGCCATACGGTACTCGCCTGGGGTGGCACCGAACGCCTGGCGGAAGCGGTTGCTGAAATGGCTGGCGCTGGCGAAGCCGCACAGCAGTGCCACCTGGCCCAGGGGCAGCTCACCCAAGCGCAGCAGCTGGCAAGCCCGGTGCAGGCGCCGCGCCAGCAGATACTGATGCGGCGGCAGGCCGAAACTGGTGCGGAACATTCGCGCGAAGTGGTATTCGGACAGGTTGCAGCGCAGTGCCAGTTCACCCAGGGTAATCGGCTGGTCGAGGTGCGCCTCGATGTACTCCACCAGTTGCCTGCGCAAGCTTGGCGCCAACCCGCCTTTCAGGCGCAACCCCTGGCGCAGGCCAACCTGGCTGAGCACGGCATGGTCGACGATCTCGTGGGCCAGGCTGCTGGCCAGCAGACGCTCGGCGGGCTCATCCCAGTCGAGGGTGATCAACCGGCGAAAACGCACCGATTGCTGCGGGTCGTCCAGGAAGGTGGCTTCTCGCAGCTGTAGTTCGCGCGGTTCACGGTCAAGCAGGCGCACGCAGCCCAAGGCGAACTGCGCTTCGCTGATATACAGGTGCGCCAGGCGGATAGCACCATTCACCACCCAGTTCGACTCGTGCCCCGCCGGCATGATGCACAGCTTGTTGGGCGCACCCTTGTCGGCCGGGCGCTGGCGACGGAAGGTCCCGGTGCCGTCGGCGATGTAGCACGACAGCGTGTGATGGCTCGGTGCCTGGTAGTCGCGGGCGTCGTCGCGGTTGCTCCACAACGCCGCCGCCAGCCCGTCGCCCAGGTGCGCGCTCAGCTCCAGCCGGGCGTTGGGCGAGGCGTGCATGGCGTTGAACACTTGCAGCTGGGTAAGTGGGGTCATGGGCGGCTCCTCTGGCGCTCATCGTACTGCGCCTACGTTTTGGTGACAGCCACCAGTGGGCGAAAAGCGCAAGTTTGTGCAAGCGCAGGGTGGTGGGCAGGGAGAACACTGATGGCGTTGAATTTGGAAGGCCCAAGGAACCGCCGCCATGAACCTCTCTTTGTACCTGCTCACCGTCCTGATCTGGGGCACCACCTGGATCGCCCTGAAACTGCAACTGGGCGTCGTCGCCATCCCGGTGTCGATCGTCTACCGCTTCGCCCTGGCCGGCCTGATCCTGTTCGCCATTCTCCTGCTCACCCGCCGCTTGCAGCCGATGAACCAGCGCGGCCACCTGATCTGCCTGGCGCAGGGGTTCTGCCTGTTCTGCGTCAACTTCATGTGCTTCCTCACGGCCAGCCAGTGGATCGCCAGCGGCCTGATCGCCGTGGTGTTCTCCACTGCCACCTTATGGAATGCCCTCAACGCCCGGATCTTCTTCGGCCAGAAGATCGCCAGCAATGTCCTTGGTGGCGGTGCACTGGGCTTGCTCGGCCTGGGCCTGCTGTTCTGGCCAGAGCTTTCGCACCACACGGCCAGCCGCGAAACCCTGTACGGCCTGGGCCTGGCACTGCTCGGCACGCTGTGCTTCTCGGCCGGCAACATGCTCTCCAGCATGCAGCAGAAGGCCGGGCTCAAACCGATGACCACCAATGCCTGGGGCATGGTCTATGGCGCGTCGATGCTGGCCGTGTATTGCCTGGTCAGCGGCATCCCCTTCGCCATGGAATGGAACACCCGCTACATCGGCTCGCTGCTGTACCTGGTCATCCCTGGCTCGGTGATCGGCTTCACCGCCTACCTGACCCTGGTCGGGCGCATGGGGCCGGAGCGGGCGGCCTACTGCACCGTGCTGTTCCCGCTGGTGGCGCTGAACGTGTCGGCGTTTGCCGAAGGCTACCAGTGGACGACACCGGCGCTGCTGGGCCTGGTGGCGGTGATGGCGGGCAATGTGCTGGTGTTCCGCAAGCCTCGGCCCAAACCCGCTACCGCCATGGCTTGAGGCTGGCAAAAAAATGCCGGATAGGGCGTTGGCGGCTGGCTAGACTTTTCTGCGGGAGTCTATATCCGGGGAAAGGAGATGCCGCCACCGCCGTCATGGGACAAGCCACTTACGCCTGTAGAACTGTGGCTGATCTGCTGCGCGGCGTTGCTGCTGCATGTCCTGCCGTTGCTAATGGCCGACATGCCGTTTCTCGACGACTACGCCCGTGAGCATCTGGCGCGCAATGACTGGATGGACGTAGGGCGGCCGTTGATGGTCGCCTTGTACGCCGCACTCAGTTTCGCCCCCGCTGCCGTGAACCTCTATCCGTTACCGCTGCTGCTGGCGGTGCTGGTAACCGGGTACGCGCTGGTGCGTTTGCTGCGTTATTGGTTCGAGACGCCGAGCCTGAGCAGCGTGCTGTTGGTGTTGCCCTTGTGGTTCCAACCGTATTTCCTGCAGAACCTTTCCTACCAGTACGACGGCGCCAGCATGGCGTTGTCCATGGCAGCGGCAGTTTGGGCCATCACACTGGGCACGCAGCACTTGCGAGGCGGGTTGTGCGGAGTGTTGCTGGTGACTGTCGGCGCTGCGCTCTATCAACCCAGCGTCAACGTGTTTGCCGGGCTCTGTGCGCTGGAGGTGATGCGCCGAGTGACCGAGGGTGACCGGGGTGCTGTGGTCTGCCGTCTGGCTGCGGCACGTGCGGGGCAGCTTCTGCTGGGCGTTTTGCTGTATTACGCCAGCAGCGCATGGTTGGTGGCCTCGACGCGCGGCGGCTTGTTGCCGCTGGATGGGCGATGGCTGGCTGAGGTATTGGCACGAATGAGGACCACGACCGAGGTCGTGAGCTTGCTGATCACCCCCGGTAATGCCTGGCTGTTCGCGCTCCTGCTGCTCTGCGCCGCGTTGGCGTTGCTGCGTGAGTCGCAGCGTGTATGGCAACGTTCGGCCACTGCGGGCGAGCGGCTAGGCTTGATGGCGGCCTTGCTGATGCCGGTTGCGCTGACTTTGCTATGTGTGCCTGGCTTTATCTTGATGCTGGCGGAGTTCGAGCAGTCGGTACGGGTGTTGATGGGGCTGGGTGTCCTGCTGATGCTGCTTTATGTCCTGGTTCACCGAGCATTGGCCAGGTGGCCACGCTTGCGTTTGCTGGCGCTGGCCGCGCCCTTGCTGTTCATGCTGTCGTTCTCGTTCGCCTATGGCCGGGTGCTGGTCTTGCAGAAAGCGTTGCATCAGTCCATCGCGCAGATGATGGCCCATGATCTGCTGTCGTTTGGCAAGGCAGAGCATTACTACGTTCTCGGCTACTGGTTGAAGCGTCCATGGATTCCAGCGGCGGCGGGTACCTTGCAGGCCATGCCGGCCATGGCGAAGGTCCACGCCTACAACTACCTGGTGCTACCCGAGATGTTGCCCCGCGTGGGGATCGACGAGCTACACACGTTCTATCAGCCACCACCGCTGGACCGGCAACAGGTATTGGCGGCCAGCCCTACGCCGCAGGTGTCGAACCGCTTCTATGAGATCCACCGGGTCGGCGACGACGCTTACGTGCTGGTCAAACCACCAGAAGGATATGGCCAGTGACCTGGCACCATTTTGCCCGCTACGGCCTGGTCGGCATCGGCAACACGCTGGTGCACTGGCTGGTGTTCTTCGGTCTGCACCTGGCCCTGGGCCTGAAGCAGGCAACGAGCAACCTGCTGGCCTTTGCCTTGGCCGCCACCGTGTCCTACCAGCTCAACGCCCGCTACACCTTCGCGGTCAGGCCGACCGGCAAGCGCTACCTGCTGTTTCTGTTGGGCATGGGCTGCCTCAGTCTGGCATTGGGAGCGCTTTCCGACCTGGCGGGCCTGTCGCCCTGGCTGACCTTGCTGACCTTCTCGGCAACCAGCCTGGTTGCGGGCTACTGCTTTTCGCACACCGTGGTGTTCAAACGGAGGGGCTCATGAACATTACCCTGATCGTGCCGGTGTTCAACGAGCAGGACACCCTGGAGCGCTTTTATGACGCGGTGCGCAGCGAACCGACGCTACAGGACGTGACGGTGGAGATCCTGTTCGTCAACGACGGCAGCAGCGATGCCAGCGAAGACATCTGCGCCGAGTTGGCGGCGCGGGACGAGTGGGTCACGGTGGTCAACTTTTCGCGCAATTTCGGCAAGGAGTCGGCGCTGTTCGCCGGCCTCGAATATGCCGAAGGCGATGCCGTGGTACCGATCGATGTCGATCTTCAGGACCCGGTCGACGTGATCGCGCAGATGATCGCGCTGTGGCGGGATGGCGCTGACGTGGTACTGGCCAAGCGCCGTAGCCGAGCCGCCGATACGCCCCTCAAGCGCTGGAGCGCGCGTTTCTACTACCGCCTGCACAATCGCATCGCCTCGACCCATATCGAAGAAAACGTCGGCGATTTCCGCCTGCTCGACCGCAAGGTGGTGGCTGCGATCCGCCAGTTGCCGGAGCAGCAACTGTTCATGAAGGGCGTGCTGTCGTGGGTGGGGTTTCGCACCGCAATCGTCGAATACGACCGGCCGGAGCGAGCGGCTGGCAACAGCAAGTTCAGCTTCTGGCGTTTGTGGAACCTGGCACTGGACGGCATCACCTCGTTCAGCACCGTGCCGCTGCGGCTGTGGAGCTACGTGGGCGCAGGGGTGTCGTTGTTCGCCTTTGCCTTTGCGGTGTACATGCTGATCGACAAGATGCTGCACGGCAATGATGTGCCGGGCTATCCCTCGATGATGACGGCGATCCTGTTCCTGGGTGGGGTGCAGTTGATCGGCATCGGGATATTGGGGGAGTACGTCGGGCGGGTTTACCAGGAGACCAAGCATCGGCCCCGCTATGTGGTGCGCAAGGTATTGGGGCGGCGCAGGCAGCTCATGTAATACTGCATGCGCGATGAACTGGATAAGGTCATTTCAAACGCGACGTGAGGCGGAGCATAAAAGAGCACTTACCCCGCCTAGTGCCTCCGCCACATTATTCAAAATCGGTTTGCTGGTTGGTTTTCGATTGTTGAAGATCGAGGCTTGCAGGCCTGGATAGTGGTGTTAGAGCGTTTTTTTGCAAGCAATTCGAGTGGTAGCTGATATCTTTCACCACCATTTCTTCTTCTGCTTTGATTTCCTTGTTACAGACTGGGCAAATGTTCATGATGAGACACCTCATTGATACGAGTGTTCATGAAGCGCTTTCCAGTGGTCTGCTACAACTGTCAATAATGACAGTCTAAGAAACAGTCTTCATATATCAAAGTTTGTCATTGGGATCTCTGTGGAGGCATGCCCTCTCACAGAGATCAGATTATTCAGCTGAAACTGTCAGCCCTTCCATACCTGCGGATTCACCAGATCCCGCGGCCGCTCACCGAGCAACGCTGCCCGCAGGTTCTCCATCGCCCGGTTGGCCATGGCCTGACGGGTTTCGGCAGTCGCCGAACCAATGTGCGGCAAGGTCAGCGCATTGGGCAGCTGGAACAGCGGCGACTCGCTCAGCGGCTCCTTCTCGTACACATCCAGGCCGGCGCCGCGAATAGTGCCATTCTGCAGCGCCTCGATCAGCGCCGCTTCGTCGACCACCGGGCCCCGGGCGATGTTGATCAGGAACGCGCTCGGTTTCATCAACTTCAGTTCACGGGCGCCGATCAGCTTGCGCGTGGCGTCGGACAGCGGCACCACCAGGCAGACGAAGTCGGCCTCGGCCAGCAGTTGCTCGAGGCTGCGATACTGGGCGCCCAGTTCCTGTTCCAGTGCAGCCTTGCGGCTGTTGCCGGCATACAGGATCGACATGTTGAAGCCGAAGCGGCCACGGCGGGCGATGGCGGCGCCGATATTGCCCAGGCCGACGATGCCCAGCGTCTTGCCATGCACATCGCTGCCGAAGTGTGACGGAGCGACCGTGGCCTGCCAGTTGCCGGCCTTGGTCCAGGCGTCGAGCTCGGCGGTACGGCGGGCACAACCCATGATCAACGAGAAACCCAGGTCGGCGGTGCTTTCGGTGAGCACGTCAGGGGTGTTGGTCAGGGCGATGCCGCGCTCGTTGAAGTAGTCGACGTCGTAGTTGTCGAAGCCTACCGAGACGCTGGACACCACTTCGAGCTTGCCCGCGCCTTCCAGCTGCGCGCGGCCGAGCTTGCGGCCGGCGCCGATCAGGCCGTGGGCTTCGGGCAGGGCTTCATTGAACTGGGCACTGATATCGCCGAGCTTGGGGTTCGGAACGATCACGTTGAAGTCTTGCTGCAGGCGCTCGGCCATGGCCGGGGTGATGCGGCTGAAGGCCAGGACGGTCTTTTTCATCGGGCAACTTCTCAGGGCGGTGGCTGGGGTTGATTGGTTAGCAACCTACCATTGTCCACCGCCGTGGTGCAGCAGCTTTTTCAGTTGGCGATCAGCAATTCATGGGTTTTCAGGTCGGCTTCATGGGCCGCCAGAATTTCCGGCAGCGAGTTGCGCAGGTACTCGACCCAGGTCTTGATCTTGGCATCCAGGTACTGGCGCGAAGGGTAGATGGCATACAGGTTCAGCTCCTGCAACCGGTATTCCGGCATCACCCGGACCAGGCTTCCGTCACGCAAGCCATCGATCACCGAGTAGATCGGCAACACACCCATGCCCATGCCGCTGCGGATTGCGGTTTTCATCGCATCCGCCGAGTTGACCTGGAATGGCGAGCTGGTGATGTTTACCAGTTCTTGGCCTTCCGGGCCGTCGAACAGCCATTTTTCCAGCGGGATCACCGGGCTGACCATGCGCAGGCAGGCATGCTGCAGCAGGTCGACCGGCTTGTGCGCAAAACCGTGCTTGGCCACGTACTCGGGCGAGGCGCAGACAATGCTGTAGGTGATGCCCAGGCGCTGCGAGACGAAGCCGGAGTCCGGCAGCTCGGTAGCCAGCACGATGGACACGTCGTAACCCTCGTCGAGCAGGTCGGGCACGCGGTTGGCCATGGTCAGGTCGAAGGTCACGTCCGGGTGCGACTCGCGGTAACGGGCGATGGCATCGACCACAAAGTGCTGACCGACGCCGGTCATCGAATGCACCTTCAGCTGACCGGCGGGCCGGGCATGGGCATCGCTGGCTTCGGCCTCGGCTTCTTCGACGTAGGTGAGGATCTGTTCACAGCGCATCAGGTAACGCTTGCCGGCCTCGGTCAGGGCGATGCGCCGGGTGGTGCGGTTGAGCAGCCGGGTTTGCAGATGGGCTTCCAGGTTGGAGACCGCCCGCGACACGTTCGCGGTGGTCGTATCCAGTTGCGCCGCGGCAGCGGTAAAACTGCCTAGCTGGGCTACGCAACTGAAAGCACGCATGTTTTGCAGGGTGTCCATGGGTCACTCTCAAGGTAGAGGACAAAATTGTGTCACGAAGTAACGCAAATGTGCGTTCGACCAAAGCCGGATTATCGCTGTTTCGGTAACAAAGATTCGCAGGAATATACGCTTATCGCCAGTGCAGCGGCCCCCTAGAATTGCCCGGCCCCTCCACCTCTTCCTCGGGAAATCGCAGCTGTGCCGCGTCGCATCATCAGAACGCTTCAAGTGTTCAGTGCCTGTGCCCTTAGTCTCACCTTGAGCGGCTGTATCGGAACCTGGGGTATCGCCCCGCAAAGCAAGACCCTGCAAGCCAATACCTTGAGCACCGACGCGGCCATTCGCGAAGCGGCCAGCGACGCGCACTGGCCTGGCCAGCGCTGGTGGCAGGCCTATGGCGACCCACAACTCGACCGCTGGATCGACCTGGCCGTGGCCGGTAGCCCGAGCCTGGCCATGGCGGCGGCGCGCGTGCGTGAAGCCAAGGCCATGGCCGGCGTGGTCGAGTCGGCGGAAAAGCTCCAGGTCAACGGTAACGCCACGCTCAAGCGGCACAACTGGCCCGAGGATCAGTTCTACGGCCCAGGCGCGCTATCGGGCGCCAACACCTGGGACAACAACGCCGCCTTCGGCTTCAGCTACGCGCTGGACCTGTGGGGCCGCGAACGCAACGCCAGTGAGCAAGCCGTGGACCAGGCGCACATGAGCGTGGCCGAGGCCCGCCAGGCGCAGCTGGAACTGCAGAACAACGTAGTGCGTGCCTACATCCAGCTGAGCCTGCATTTTGCCCAGCGCGACATCGTCAAGGCCGAGCTCGAACAGCAGGAGCAGATCCTGGCCCTGGCCAAGCGCCGCCTGGATGGCGGCATCGGCACCCATTTCGAGGTCAGCCAGGCCGAGGCACCGCTGCCCGAAACCCATCGCCAGCTCGACAGCCTCGACGAAGAAATCGCCCTGACCCGCAACCAGCTGGCGGCGCTGGCGGGCAAAGGCCCAGGGGAGGGCGCGCAGTTGCAACGGCCGACCCTGGCCCTCGCGGCCCCTTTGAAACTGCCTTCGAACCTGCCTGCCGAACTGGTCGGCCAGCGCCCGGACGTGGTCGCCAGCCGCTGGCAGGTCGCCGCCCAGGCTCGTGGCATCGATGTCGCCCATGCCGGTTTCTTCCCCAACGTCGACCTGGTCGGCAGCCTCGGCTTCATGGCTACCGGCGGTGGCCCGCTGGAGTTCCTGACCGGGCGCAAGTTCAACTACAACGTCGGCCCGGCGATCAGCCTGCCGATCTTCGACGGCGGCCGCCTGCGCTCGCAACTGGGCGTTGCCTCGGCGGGTTATGATGTGGCCGTGGCGCACTACAACCAGACCGTGGTCGGTGCGCTGAAGAACATTTCCGACCAGCTGATCCGCCGTGAATCGATGAAGGAGCAGTCGCACTTCGCCGCCGAGTCGGTGGCCGCTGCGCAGAAGACCTACGACATCGCCACGGTGGCCTTCCAGCGCGGCCTGACCGACTACCTCAACGTGCTCAATGCGCAGACCTTGCTGTTCCGCCAACAGCAGGTGCAGCAGCAGGTGCAGGCGGCACGCCTGATCGCCCATGCCGAGCTGGTCACCGCCCTGGGTGGCGGCCTGCGGGCTGGCCAGGATGTGCCGAAGGAAGAACGCCAGGCCGCGCCGAAAACCCCGGCCACCCTGGCCATTTTCGACAAGAAGCCGGATGACGCCGAATGAGCACTTCCAGTTTGCCCGTGCGCTGGCTGCAGAGCCTGGAATGGCGCCGGGGCTTCTTCGCCTGGGCGCGCACCGACGGCGTCACCTGGGTGTACATCTTCAAGGTGCTGGCGGCCGCGTTCATCACCCTGTGGCTGGCCATGCGCCTGGAATTGCCGCAACCGCGCACGGCGATGATCACCGTCTTCATCGTCATGCAGCCGCAGAGCGGCCATGTGTTCGCCAAAAGCTTCTACCGGGTGCTCGGCACCCTGGCCGGCTCGGCGATGATGGTCGCGCTGATTGCCATCTTCCCGCAGAACACCGAACTGTTCCTGCCCAGCCTGGCGGTGTGGGTTGGCCTGTGCTCGGCCGGCGCCATGCGCTACCGCACCTTCCGCGCCTATGGCTTCGTCCTCGCCGGCTACACCGCGGCGATGATCGGCCTGCCCGTGCTGCAGCACCCGGACCAGGCGTTCATGGCGGCCGTGTGGCGGGTGCTGGAGATCGCCCTGGGCATTCTGGTGTCGACCTTCGTCAGCGCCGCGATCCTGCCGCAGTCGGCCAGTGCCGCCATGCGCAACGCCCTGTACCAGCGCTTCGGCGTATTTGCCGGGGTGGTGGTGGAGGCCTTGCGCGGCGATAGCCAGCGCGACCGCTTCGAGACCAGCAACGTGCGCTTCGTCGCCGAGGCGGTGGGGCTGGAGAGCCTGCGCAACGTCACCGCCTTCGAAGACCCGCACATGCGCCGCCGCTCTGGCCGCCTGGTGCGCATGAACAGCGAGTTCATGGCCATCACCACGCGCTTCAACGCCCTGCACCGCCTGCTGGAGCGCCTGCGCGCCCGGGGCCCGCTGCAGATCGTCGGCGCCATCGAGCCCGGCCTGAACACCTTGGTGGAGCTGCTGCAGCCCTATGTCGGCCGGGCCCTGACCGACGCCGATGCACTGCGCCTGACCCTGGAGCTGGCGGCCTACAAGGAAGGCCTACAGGCGCAGGTGCGTGGCTTGCGCGCCGACTATGTGGCAACCCAGCCCAGCGAATCCGACCTGCTCGATTTCCACACCGCGTTCGAGCTGCTCTACCGCTTCGTCGACGAGATGTACAGCTACGCCGAAACCCACGCCTCGCTGGCCGCGCACAAGCACGAGCGCGAGCAGTGGGACGAGCCCTACGTGGCGCAGACCAGCTGGCTGGTGTCGCTGGCCGCCGGGGTGCGCGCATCGGCGGTGCTGTTGCTGCTGGGCAGCTACTGGCTGATGAGCGACTGGCCCAGCGGCGCCATGATGACCCTGATCGCCACCGTCACCGTGGGCCTCTCGGCCGCTTCGCCAAACCCCAAGCGCATGTCGTTCCAGATGGCCTGTGGTACGGCGATCGGGGCTTTCGTCGGCTTCTTCGAAACCTTCTTCGTGTTCCCCTGGATCGACGGCTTCCCGCTGCTGTGCATGGTCCTGGCGCCGGTGTTCGTGCTCGGTGCGTTCCTCTCGTCGCGGCCGGCGTACGCCGGTTACGGCATTGGCCTGCTGGTGTTCTTCGCCATCGGCTCGGTGCCCAACAACCTGACCGTCTACGACCCGTACAGCTTCATCAACGACTACATCGGCATGGTCATCGGCATGTTCGTCTGCGCCGCAGCGGGGGCGATCATCCTGCCGCCGAACAGCCGCTGGCTGTGGAGCCGCCTGGAGCAGGAGCTGCGCGGGCAGGTGCTGTTTGCCATCAGCGGGCGCCTGCGCGGCCTCGGCTCGGCCTTCGAAAGCCGCACCCGCGACCTGTTGCACCAGGCCTATGGCCTGGCTGCCGGCAAGCCGCAGGTACAGAGCCAGCTGATGGGCTGGATGTTCACTGTGCTGGAGATCGGCCACGCCATCATCGAACTGCGCAAGGAGCAGGCCCGTGCGCCGATCCACCCGGCCTACGCCGAGTCGCAGCCGTGGCGCCAGGCCATTCGAGTCATGGGCCGCGCGCTGGCCCGCCTTTTCCTGCAGCCCAGCGCCAGCAACCACGAACGTGCCCTGGTCGCGGTGGACCACGCCATCGCTCGCGTGCAGGCCACCGACGAACCCTTCGCCCGGCACTTCGACACTTCGGTGCTGCGCCGTGCACAGAGCTACTTGCACTTCATCCGTTCTTCACTGCTGGACCCACAGTCGCCCCTGGCACCGGCGAAAGGACTGAATCATGCCCCGTGAAATCGCCTTCCATGGCGTATACATGCCCACCATGACCCTGATGTTCCTGTTCGCCCTGGGCTTGGCCTGGGGCCTGGACCGGTTCATCGCCAGCCATGATGGTTACCGCTTCTTCTGGCACCCGGCGCTGCTGCGCCTGAGCCTGTTCGTCTGCCTGTTCGGCGCCCTGGCGCTGTCGCTCTACTGGTGAGAATCCTTCGATGAAAAAGTTCTTCAGCCTGATCGCCACCCTGCTGGTGCTGACCGCTGCCGTGGTGATCGGTCGCCAGTTGTGGTTGCACTACATGACCACGCCGTGGACCCGCGATGGCCGCGTGCGTGCCGACATCATCAACGTCGCCGCCGATGTGCCCGGTTATGTGGTGGACGTGCCAGTCAAGGACAACCAGCGGGTGAAGAAGGGCGACCTGCTGATCCAGATCGACCCTGAGCATTACCAGTTGGCGGTCGATCAGGCCAAGGCCCTGGTCGCTTCGCGCAAGGCCACCTGGGAAATGCGCAAGGTCAACGCCAAGCGCCGTGCCGACATGGACAACCTGGTGATCTCCAAGGAAAACCGCGACGACGCCAGCAACATCGCCAACTCCGCCCTGGCCGACTACCAGCAGGCCCAGGCTGAACTGGCGGCGGCCGAGCTGAACCTCAAGCGCACCCATATCGTCGCCACGGTGGACGGTTACGTGACCAACCTGAACATCCACAAAGGTGACTATGCGCGTACCGGCGAAGCGGTGATGGCGGTGGTCGACGAGAACTCGTTCTGGGTGTACGGCTTCTTCGAGGAGACCAAGTTGCCGCATGTGAAGGTCGGTGACCAGGCCGAGCTGCAGATGATGAGCGGCGAGCGTATCAAGGGGCACGTGGAGAGTATCGCCCGCGGCATCTACGACCGCGACAACCCACAGAGCCGCGAGCTGATCGCCGATGTGAACCCGACCTTTAACTGGGTGCGCCTGGCGCAGCGGGTGCCAGTGCGGATTCACATCGATGAAGTGCCGGATGGGTTCCTGCTGGCGGCGGGGACGACCTGCACGGTGGTGGTGAAGCCGAGCCAGGAGTGAATGCTGCTATTCGGGCCTGACATTTGCAGGTCCGGATTCCCGCAGCAATTGATCCCAATCGCATTGTCTGGTCAATGCAATCGCATTACTTGACTGATCAGCGGTTCAAGCGGCCCCTACCAACACCGGCACCTCAACCCGATCAATCACCTTCGCGCTGATCGACGGGTCCAGCAATCGCCCCAACCGCGACAGGTGGCGGTGACCCATGATGATCAGCTCGCAACTGAGTTCTTGTGCCTTGGTGACAATCGCCTCGACCGGCTGCCCGGCGACCATGCAGCCCTGGCTGCTGAAGCCGGCCTGTTGCAGTAAGTGGACGGCTTCACCCACCGCGCGATTACCCAGGCGTTGCTCCTCGCAGGCGGCGGGATATTCCTCCAGTTCCTCGGCGGTGTAGGGCGCGGGCTTGTCGTGCACGGCGAAGGTGGAGTCGATGGCCAGCAGCACGTGCAGTTCGTGTTCATCGGGGCGGCAGTAGCGGCGGGCGAGGGTGAGCAGGGCAGTGGAGGCGGGTGAGGCATCAATGGCGATCAGGACGGGGCTGGGCATGCGGGATCCTTCTTGGAGCTGGTAGATGTTTCAGCAGGTCCGGCCTCTTCGCGGGTAAACCCGCTCCCACAGATACACCACAGGATTCGAATCCAGTGCAGTCCCTGTGGGAGCGGGTTTACCCGCGAAAAGCACGAGCCTGCCAATACTTCATTTATGGCCGAACACGGTCAGTGAATAAATGCTCCGCCACGCACGAGCGCATTGCGTCTGGTGCAATCCACCAACCTGCTACCATCGCCTTTCCCCACAGCTGTAACGGAAAACGGCCATGCAACTCCCGGACATGAACCTGCTCGTCGCCCTCGATGCCCTGCTCGATGAGGGCAGCGTGGTCGGCGCCGCGCAGCGCATGAACCTGAGCCCGGCGGCGATGAGCCGCACGCTGGGGCGTATCCGCGATGCCTTGGGCGACCCGATCCTGGTACGTGCCGGCCGTGGCCTGGTGCCGACGCCGCGGGCATTGGCCCTGCGCGAGCAGGTGGCGGCGCTGGTGGAGCAGGCCGGCGAGGTGTTCCGCAGTGCCGATGAAGTCGACCTGCCCAAGCTCGATCGCGCCTTCAACATTCGCACCAATGACCTGTTCATCGCCTTGTATGGTGCCCAGCTGCTGCGGCGCATGCATGAACAGGCGCCGCGCACGGTGCTGCGCTTCGTGCCGGAAAGCCCCGGTGGCGATGATGACAGCGTGCTGCGCGATGGGCGTACCGACCTGATCATCAGCTCGACCGTCGACCTGGGCCCGGAGATCAAGGTGCAGAGCTTGTTCCAGACTTACTATGTCGGCTTGGCCCGACGTGACCATCCGATCTTCGACCAACCAATCACGCCGACCAGCTTCGCCAGTTATCCACAGATCAGCGTGTCCCGTCGTGGCCGGGCCAACGGGCCGATCGATGTCGAACTGGCCAACTTCAAGGTACAGCGGCGGGTGGCGCTGATTACCCCGAGTTTCCATTCGGCATTGTTCTCGCTACCGGATTCGGACCTGATCCTGCCCATGCCAGCCAACATCCTCAACAGCGTACACAAGCTCGGGCTGCCGTTGCGTTCGTTCGAGATCCCGGTGCCGCTGGAGCGGGTGACCGTGCTGCAGGCATGGCACCCGCGCTTCCACAATGACCCGGCACATCGCTGGCTGCGGCAGACCTTGAAGGCCTGCTGCAGCGTCGACCCTTGAGCCGGATTGCGCCTGGCGCAACTTAAACCTGCCAAGAAGTCAGTTTTCGTCAGCATTCGACCTTCTTAGACTGGCTCCAGTCGCAAATTTGTTGCTGGAGATGTCTGCCCATGAGTTCCCTGTCCGCCCCTTCTGCCGCGATTGCCGCCGCCCCCGCGCCGGCCGCGCCTGCGCAGACGGCGTTCGGCCTGCGGGTGGTGGTCGGGCTGTTCGGTGTGTTGCTCGCCGTACTGTGTGCTGGCCTCAACGAGTCGGTCACCAAGATTTCCCTCGCTGACATTCGCGGCGCCATGGGCATTGGCGCCGACGAAGGCGCTTGGCTGCTGGCGGTGTACAGTGCCGCGTCGGTGTCGGCGATGGCCTTCGCACCTTGGCTGGCTACCACCTTTTCCCTGCGCCGCTTCACCATGAGTGCGGTCGGCCTGTTCGCCGTGCTCGGGTTGCTGCAACCGTTCGCCCCCAACCTGCACAGCCTGATGCTGCTGCGCGTGCTTCAGGGCTTCGCCTCGGGCGCCTTGCCGCCGATGCTGATGAGCGTGGCGCTACGTTTTTTGCCACCTGGCATCAAGGTCTATGGCCTGGCCTGCTACGCCCTGACCGCCACCTTCGGGCCCAACCTCGGCACGCCGCTGGCTGGCCTGTGGACCGAGTACGTCGGCTGGCAGTGGGCGTTCTGGCAGATCATCCTGCCCTCGGCACTGGCCATGTTCTGCGTCGGCTGGGGTCTGCCGCAGGACCCGCTGCGCCTGGAGCGTTTCAAGCAGTTCGACTGGCGCGGCGTGTTGCTCGGCCTGCCGGCCATCAGTTGCATCGTCCTCGGCCTGTCGCTGGGCGACCGCTGGGGCTGGTTCAATTCGCCGCTGATCTGCTGGTTGCTCGGCGGTGGCGTGCTGCTGCTGGTGCTGTTCATGTACAACGAATGGTCCGAGCCGCTGCCGTTCTTCCAGCTGCGCATGCTGCAGCGGCGCAACCTCAGCTTCGCCCTGGTGACCCTGGCCGGGGTGCTGATCGTGTTGTCCGGCGTGGGCAGCATTCCATCGGCGTACCTGGCTCAGATCCAGGGCTACCGCCCGGCGCAGACCAGCCCGCTGATGATGCTGGTGGCCATGCCGCAGCTGATCGCGCTGCCGCTGACTGCGGCGCTGTGCAACATCCGTGCGGTGGACTGCCGCTGGGTGCTGGCCATCGGCTTGGCCATGCTGGCGGTGTCGTGCGTGGGTAGCAGCTTGCTGACCAGCGAGTGGATCCGTGGCGATTTCTACCCGTTCTACCTGCTGCAGGTATTTGGCCAGCCAATGGCTGTGTTGCCGCTGCTGATGCTCTCCACCAACGGCATGAGCCCGCAGGAAGGGCCGTTCGCCTCCAGCTGGTTCAACACCGTCAAAGGCTTGGCCGCCGTGATTGCCGGTGGCCTGCTGGATGCCTTGGGCACCCTGCGCCGGCACTTTCATTCCAACCACCTGGTGGACAGCCTGGGCAATGCCCCGCTGATCGACGACAACGCCGCCGGCCTTGCCAGGCGCATTCATGACCAAGCGCTGGTGCTGACTTCGGCCGACCTGTACCTGGTCATGGCCTGCATTGCCGTGGCGTTGATCTGCCTGATTCCTTTCGTGCCTACCCGGGTCTATCCGCCGCGCGCGGTGGCCTGAACCCTGGATGAATTCGAGACACTGAACATGACCAACAACCGCAAGACCCTTCTCATCGGCTCGGTGCTCGCCGTGGCCGTGCTGGCTGGCATCGTCGGCCCCTGGATGTTCGGCAGCGACCACCGGCAGCGTACTAATGATGCCTACGTGATCGCCGATTACACCGTGGTCGCCCCCAAGGTTGCTGGCTTCATCAAGGAAGTGCTGGTCGAAGACAACCAGCAGGTGCAGGCCGGCCAGTTGCTGGCGACCATCGATGCCCGCGATTACCAGGCTGCGCTGGATGCCGCCCAGGCACAACTGCTGGTGGCCAAGGCGCAGAGCGCCGATGCCCGCGCCACCCTGGAGCGCCAGGCTGCACTGATTGCCCAGGCTCAGGCGGCGGTGACGGCGGCCCAGGCTGAAGCTGCGTTTGCCGACCATGAGGTCAACCGCTACAGCCGCCTGGCCGAGCAGGGCGCCGGCACCGTGCAGAACGCTCAGCAGGCACGCAGCCGGGTCGATCAGGCCCGTGCCCGGCTAGCCAACGCCCAAGCGGCGCTGGTGGCGACACGCAAGCAGGTGGACATCCTCACGGCCCAGGTGGCCAGTGCCGACGGCCAGTTGAAGCGGGCCGAAGCCGGCCTGGAGAAGGCCCAGCTGGACCTGTCCTACACCCGCATCACCGCGCCGGTCGACGGCATGGTCGGCGAGCGCGCGCTGCGCGTTGGCGCTTTCGTCAACCCGGGTGCGCGCCTGCTGTCGGTGGTGCCGCTGCAGCATGCCTACGTGGTTGGCAACTTCCAGGAAACCCAGCTGACCCATGTGCAGCCAGGCCAGCCGGTCAGCATCAGCGTCGACACTTTCTCCGGTGAAACCCTCAAGGGCCATGTCGAAAGTATCGCCCCGGCGACCGGG
The DNA here is from genome assembly GCF_052041945.1 of Pseudomonas sp. SMN11. NCBI lineage: Bacteria > Pseudomonadati > Pseudomonadota > Gammaproteobacteria > Pseudomonadales > Pseudomonadaceae > Pseudomonas > Pseudomonas sp. SMN11. The sequence goes on from NZ_JBKGGW010000001.1 coordinate 99,322, forward strand.
GTGACCTTCGCTGCGGTGAAGCCGGACAACGCCACCGGCAACTTCACCAAGGTGGTGCAACGCATTCCGGTGAAGATCGTCTTCGATGACGGCCAGCCACTGCTCGAGCGCCTGCGTGTGGGCATGTCGGTAGAAGCGACCATCGACACCCACGGCGACCAGCTGGCGGGCAAAGAGGTGAGTGCCCGATGAAGCCTGCCGTACGCTTGAGCCCGCTGTTGCTGGCCGTGCTGATGGCCGGCTGCACGCTCGGGCCGGACTTCCAGCGTCCGGAGAGCAAGGCGCCACAGCAATGGGCGGCGCTGCAAGGCGAGGCGGCTGCCAGCCAGCCACAAGCCGAACCGCTGGAACTGCGCTGGTGGGAAACCTTTCATGATGCCCGCCTGAGCGCAATGATCCAGCGCGTGGCCGACAACAACCTCGACCTGCAGATGGCCAGTGCCCGCCTGCTGCAAAGCCGTGCCCTGCGCAGCACGGTGGCAGCCGATGAATCACCGTCGGTGGACGTCAACGCTGGCTACAGCCGCGCTCGCAACAGTGCCGTAGGCCTGAGCGATCCCTCCGGCAAGGCGGGCAAAGAGGCCTTCAACCTTTGGCAGGGCGATTTGGTGGCGGGTTGGGAGCTGGATTTGTGGGGCCGCGTGCGTCGCCAGGTGGAGGCGGCCGATGCCACGGTCGAAGTGGCCGAGAACGACCGCCGCGGCGTGCTGCTGGCGCTGCTCTCGGAAACCGCTGGCAACTACATTCAGCTGCGTGCCGTGCAGCACACCCTGGACGTGACTCGCGACAACCTCAAGGTCGCCGAGCACAGCCTGAAGCTTTCCCAGGATCGCCAGGCCGAAGGTGTCGCCACCCGTCTCGACGTGGCCCAGGCCAGCGCCCAGGTGGCGTCCATCGAGGCGCGCTTGCCAAGCCTTGAAGCCCGGCGCGACGACCTGATCAACGCCCTCAGCCTGCTTGCCGCCGAACCGCCGCGCAGCTTGCAGGCCGAGTTGCTGCAGGGTGGTGAGCTGCCGGCGCCGCAGCAGAAGTTCGCTATCGGCTTGCCGTCCGAGCTGGCCGAGCGGCGCCCGGACATTCGCCAGGCCGAAGCGCGCCTGCATGCCGCCACCGCGAGTATTGGTGTCGCCAAGGCTGACTTCTATCCAAGCATCCGCCTGTCAGGCAACGTCGGCTTCCAGGCCATGCAACTGGCCGATTTCGGCGGCTGGGATTCGCATCGCTTTGCATTCGGCCCGCAGCTGTCGCTGCCGATTTTCGAGGGCGGCCGGCTCAAGGGCACCTTGGAGCTGCGCGAGGCGCAGCAGCAGGAGGCAGCGCTGAACTACCGCAAGGTGGTGCTCGGCGCCTGGCACGAAATCGACGATGTGCTACGCCTTTACAACGCCAGCCAGTTGCGTCGCGACCACTTGGCCGAAGCGGTGCGACAGAACCGCATCGCCCTGGAAACCGCCCAGCGCCAGTATGTGGAAGGGGCGGTGGATTTTCTCAACGTGCTGACCGTGCAGGGTGCCTTGCTGGCCAGCGAAGAGCAGTGGATCGACAGTTCTGCCGCGGTGTCGCAGGCGCTGGTGGGGCTGTACAAGGCCTTGGGCGGTGGCTGGCAGGCATTCGATGAGCAGCCACAGCATTCTCACAGCTAGAGAGGGAGCACAGATGCAAATTTCCTTGAACGGCAAGCGCGCCATCGTCAGCGGCTCTACCGCGGGCATTGGCCTGGCCATCGCCATCGGCCTGGCCGGGGCGGGCGCCGAAGTGGTACTGAACGGCCGCACCCAGGCCCGTGTCGATGAGGCCCTAAAGGCCGTGCGCGAGCATTTGCCGCAAGCGCGCATTATCGGCATCGCTGCCGATTTGAGCACGATGGAGGGCGCGCAGCAGCTGTTCGATCAGGTGCCGCATACCGACATCCTGGTCAACAACCTCGGTATCTTCGAGCCCAAGCCATTCTTTGAGATCGACGATGCCGACTGGCAGCGCTTCTTCGACGTCAACGTGCTCAGCGCCGTGCGCCTGTCGCGCCATTACGCCCAGGGTATGGCCGAGCGCAAGTGGGGGCGGGTGGTCTTCCTGTCCAGCGAGTCGGCGTTGCAGATCCCGACAGAGATGATTCATTACGGCATGACCAAGACGGCACTGCTGGCGGTTTCCCGTGGTTTGGCCGAGACCTTGGCCGGTACCGGGGTGACCGTGAACTCAGTGCTGCCAGGGCCGACCCGCTCGGAAGGCGTGGGCGACTTCTTTGCCAAGCTGGCGCAGGAGCAGGGGGTTTCCACCGATGAGCTGGAGGCCAATTTCCTCGCTGAGCATCGGCCGACTTCGCTGATCAAGCGGCTGGCGACGGTCGAAGAGGTGGCGAACATGGTGGTGTATCTGGCGTCGATGCAGGCCAGTGCCACCACCGGGGCTGCCTTGCGGGTGGATGGCGGGGTGCTGCGGTCCATCGCCTAATCCTCTGCTGCCTGTACCGGCCCTTCGCGGCTAAAGCTGCTCCTACAGGAATAGCACCGAGCCCGAGGGCGGCACCGTACCTGCAGGAGCGGCTTTAGCCGCGAAAGGCCAGTATAGGCAATGGGATGTTCAGAGCGGGCGCAGTAGCCCGAAGCGCTTGCGCAGTGCCCAATCCAGCAACCGCCGCGGCAGCAAGCGGGCCATCAGCGGCAACGCCGTGCTGCCATTGCCCAACCGCACCACACCCGGCACCGATGATTTGCCAACTGCCGCCAACACCCCCTGGGCAAATTCAGCCGCCGAGGTCGGCTTGTCCTGCGACGCCCGCGCCCGAGCCTGTACATGCTCGCGCAGCGGCCACCACGCCGAATCCGCCGCCAACACCTCATCGGCCTGGCGCTGGGCATTGCTGGCGAACTGCGAGGCAATCGCCCCAGGCTGCACTTCCATCACCTGAATTCCGAACGGCGCCAGCTCCAGGCGCAGGGCATCGCTCAAGGCATGCACGGCAGCCTTGGACGCGCAGTAGGCCCCGGCGAACGGCGTGACCAGCACCCCCGAGACACTGCCGATATTCACTACCAGGCCGCGTGCGCGACGCAGCAGCGGGAACAGTGCGCGGGTGACGCCAACCACGGCGAAAACGTTGGTCTCGAACTGTTGACGCAGGGCATCGACGCCGCCGTCGAGCAACGGCCCCATGGCGCCGTAGCCGGCGTTGTTGATCAGGATGTCGAGGGTTTCAAGCTCTTCGGCCAGACGAGCCAAGGCCTCGCTGTCGTTCACATCCAGTTGCCGGGCGATGAAGCCGGCGGCGTTCAGGCGCTCGACATCCTCAGCTTTGCGGGCGGTGGCCCAGACGTGATGGCCGGCATCGCGGAAGGCGTCGGCCAGGGCGCGGCCGATGCCGCTGGAACAACCGGTGATCAGGACGGTGGGCATGTTTGAGGCCTGTTTTGCAGGTGGGGTTTGTTAACCTGTGCCGGCCTCTTCGCGGGTAAACCCGCTCCCACAGGGATATCGCCGAGCCTGAGGGCAGCGCTATACCTGTGGGAGCGGGTTTACCCGCGAAAGGGCCGGAACAGGCGCTGGATTAGTTGGCAAATGTACCTTGCAGATGCTCGGCACGGAATTCCAATGTCTGTGGGCGGTATCCCGAGCGCAGTGGTGGCAGAGGCAAGCAGTCTTTCCACTCGGCCCCCGGCTGCAGTTCACCCGGGCCACGGTAGCGCGGTGCGCTGTAGGTGTTTTCCGCCAGGTTCACGGTATCGCCCGGCGCATACGCCGCCACGCGCCAGCGCAGTTCGGTCAGTGGCGCCTGGTTGCCGTTTTTCATGCGCACTTGCAGCGCTCGGTCGGCAGGGCAGTGTTCGGGAGCATAGGTAAGGCGCAGTTCCAGGCGTGCCAGTTGCGAGGTTTCGCGGCTGTCCTGCCAGATGACGAACGATGCCACGAGGCCGAGGCCACAGAAGGCGGCGAGGGTGATCGGCAAGGCCTTGGCCGGGTAGCGCAACAGCAGCACCAGCCAGGTGAGGATGAGAAAGGCACCGATGATCATGGGGCAGGCAGACCTTGGTTGCGCAGGTCTGACCATCGTAGCGCCAAATCGGACCGGCCTCAAAAGTAAGGGGCCGCATTGGCGGCCCCTTGAGTATTGCTTACTGTGCGATGGTCTTCACCGATACGCCGCGCTCGATCGGCGTGGACGTGCGCCCATACACATCCTCGAAGCGCTCGATGTCATCCTCGCCCAGGTAGCTGCCGGACTGCACCTCGATGATCTCCAGCGGGATCTTGCCCGGGTTGCGCAGGCGGTGGATCGAGGCGATCGGGATGTAGGTCGACTGGTTCTCGGTGAGCAGGAACACGTTTTCGTCGCAAGTCACCTCGGCGGTGCCGGATACCACGATCCAGTGCTCGGCGCGGTGGTGGTGCATCTGCAGCGAGAGGCTGGCGCCCGGCTTGACGGTGATGTGCTTGACCTGGAAGCGGCCGCCCATGTCCACCGAGTCGTAGGAGCCCCACGGGCGATACACTTCCAGGTGGTTCTGGGTTTCGCTGCGGCCCTGTTCATCGAGGGTCTTGACCATCTGCTTGACGCCCTGGACCTTGTCCTTGTGGGCAATCATCATCGCGTCCTTGGTCTCGACCACGACGATGTTCTCCAGGCCGATCACCGACACCAGCTTGCCATTGCCGTGGATCATGCAGTTGCGGCTGTCCTGCACCACCACGTCGCCCTTGGTGACGTTGCCGTCTGGGTCCTTGTCGTGCACTTCCCACAGCGACGACCAGCAGCCCACATCGCTCCAGCCGGCCGACATCGGCACCACGCAGGCGCGCTGGGTCTTCTCCATCACCGCGTAGTCGATGGAGTTGTCCGGGCAGCAGGCAAAGGTGGCTTCGTCGATGCTCAGTACGTCGCCATCTTCCTGGCTGCGTTCCAGGGCCAGCAGGCAGGTATCGTAGATGTCGGAGTCGTGCTTTTTCAGTTCTTCGAGGAAGCGGCTGGCGCGGAACAGGAACATGCCGCTGTTCCAGAAATAACCACCGGCGGCGACGAACTCGGCGGCGCGTTTTTCGTCGGGCTTCTCGACGAACTGGGCGACCCGGGCCACGCCCTCGGGCAGCAGTGAGTCCTGGCTGGAACGGATGTAACCGTAGCCGGTTTCCGGTTTGGTCGCTGGCACGCCGAACAACACCATTTCGCCACGCTCAGCGACCACGGTGGCCAGGGCCAGGGCTCGTTGCAGGGCTTTCTGGTCGTCGATCACGTGGTCGGCGGGCAGCACCAGCATCAAGTCGTCACGGCCTTCGTTGACCAGTTTCATGGCCGTCATCGCCACCGCTGGCGCGGTGTTGCGACCGAACGGTTCCATCAGGATGCCCTGGGTTTCCAGTTTCAGGGCCGCGAGTTGCTCCTGAACGATGAACTTGTGGTCCTTGTTGCAGACCACGATCGGGGTGTCCATGCCCTCGAAGCGCAGGCGCTCGAGGGTCTGCTGGAACAGGGTGTGTTCACCGGTCAGTGCCAGGAACTGCTTGGGGAACTGCTTGCGCGACAGAGGCCACAGACGGGAACCGCTACCACCAGAAAGAATTACCGGGATCATCATGTTTCTCCAATAGTCGTTATGAGGCAGGGGGATCAGTTGCTAGCCACGGGGCGAGTTACCCACACCGGCGACAAGTTGCTGCCGGAACCCGTTACGTACAGCACGGCCGCTTCGCCACGCTCCAGGGCGACCGGTTTCAGGTCGCTGACTTTCTTGTTGCCTTCGAACAAGGCCAGGTTGACCTTGACCGGATTGATTTCACGCTCGCCACGGCCCTTGGTGGCCACCGACGGCACCACTTCGGTCTTGCCGTCGGCGGTCTTCAGGGTCACTGCCTGGTCGCTGAGGTTCTGCACACGCACCAGGGCTTTCTGCTTGTTCTTGAATGGTGGTTCTTCGATCAGCTGCGGGTTGCCGCTGGTGCTGTTGACCAAGGTGTAGTACTTGTCCGCGGCCAGCTTCACCGGCACGCTCTTGCCGCCGACCTGGGCGGTGTAGTCACCGCCCGGCAGGAAGCTGAAGTCGCTGCTGGCCTGGGCGCCAACCTGCTTGATCTGGGTGTTGCCGACGCTGGCCGCAGCCGGGGCGCTGGCGGCGTTGTACAGGCGCACGAAGGTCGAGCCTTTCGGTGCGCTCGGGCCGTACAGCGCGGCGTCGGCACCGGCGAAGGCCTGCATGGAAGCAAGGGACAGGCCGGCCGCGAGGGTGAGGGCTTTGGCAATGGAAGTCTTGGTAGTCATGTGCATTTCCTCTCTATCGATCAGTGATTCGTCCGGGTGGACGACAAGGCCAGGTTTTCTTCGGATTTACGGGCGTTCTTCAGTTGCGCGATCCACTGCGGGTCGAAGCTGCTGAGGTCGTTGGTCATGGGCAGATAACGTTCGGGGAATTCCCACACCACCACTTGTGGCGCGGCGTTCTTGAAGGCATCGCTCTGCAGGTACTTGAGCATTGGCAGCAGCGGGCCGTGGCCGTCTTCGGCGTAGTTGGCGACGTCGCTGTGCAGCGCTTGTTGCAACGCACCGAGGAAGTTCCAGTGCGGGTTGGCGCTGTAGCTGGTGCCCACCAGCGCGACCGGGATCTGGTTGTCGGCGAACAGGGCGTCGTTGCCATCGCCTTCGGCCTCGGCCGGTCGGGTCGTGCGTTGTTGGAGGTTGTCCGGGGTCGGCAAAAGGTTGCTGAACAGCGGGTCCAGTGGCAGGAAGTTGGTCAGGTCGCCCTTGTACGGGGCGGTGCTGCCGGCTTCGGTGATGAAAGTCTGTGGGTCGCCGTTGAGCAGGCTCTGGCGGCTGACCGCTTCGGCCAGTGCCTGCGCCACCACTTCGGCGCCCATTGGCGTCCAGTGGGTGTCGGTGCGCAGGAACACCTGGCCACGGGCCTTGGCCTGTTCCAGTGCTGCCATCAGATCGGGGGCGAACACGTTGGCCTGGCGCGCCTGGGCGTGGAACCGGTTGTACAGGTCGTCATGCAGGCTGGCCGGTTGCTCCTTGCCGATGTACTCGGAATACACCCGCGCCTTGGCCGGGATGATCGCGAGCACCAGCTGGCTGCCGTGCTTCTGCAAGGTGTCGCGCACGCCACGGATCAGTGCCAGATTGTCCTGCATCAGCTGTTCGGCGCCGGCGGTGGGCTTGAACTCTTCGTCGCTGAACAGCCACTGGTCACGGCCCAGCACCACGCCTGGGCGGCCTTCGTTGAACAGCTTGAAGTCCAGTGCGGCCCAGAGGTTGGTACCCAGGCGCTTGATCGGGAACTGGTCGTCGTAGTGGGTCTCGGCGGCTTTGGCCAGCTTGCCGTTGAGCAGGGTCATCTGCTCGGTACGGTGGAAGCTGTCGAAGCCACCGGTGGACCAGGCGCCCATGCCCACCAGCAGGCCGAGGAACGACAGGGAATAGGTGACGCGTAATGTCCGGGTCATGTCATCCACCTCAGAACTGGAAGTACAGGAACGGCGAGTAGCTCTGCGCCGAAAGCTTGAGGATCGAGGCCACGAACAGCAGCAGGATCAGGGCGCGGGTCATCACCCGGGTCCAGTCCAGGCCGATCGAGCCGTCGGCGTTGACTTGCACCGGGGTGGCGTTCGCCGTCGGTTTTGCGTTGCGGTAGAAGTCGCGCAGGCCGAAGAACGCCAGGGTGAGGTAGGCGATCACCAGGGTCGCCACCTGCAGGCCAGTGAGCTGGGCGCGGTTGAGTTCCGACAGCTGCCACTCGCCGAAGCTGAACATGGCGCCGTACATGCGGGCGGCGACGTGCAGGTTTTCGGCACGGAAGATCACCCAGCCGACCACCACCAGCAGGAAGGTGAAGGCCCACTTGACCGGGTTGAAGCGCTGCGGGTTGGTGTCGATGCCCAGTGCCCGCTCGATCGCCAGCCACATGCCGTGCCAGGCGCCCCAGATGATGTAGGTGAAGTTGGCACCGTGCCACAGGCCGCCCAGCAGCATGGTCAGGAACAGGTTGCGGTAGGTGTTGAAGGTGCCTTTGCGGTTGCCGCCCAGGGTGATGTACAGGTAGTCGCGCAGCCAGGTCGACAGGCTGATGTGCCAGCGCCGCCAGAACTCGGTGATCGACTGGCTGATGTACGGCTGCTTGAAATTCTCCATGAAGCGGAAGCCCATCATCAGGCCCAGGCCGATGGCCATGTCGCTGTAGCCGCTGAAGTCGAAGTACAGCTGCGCGGTGTAGGCCAGGGCGCCGAGCCAGGCGTCGCCGGTGGTCGGGTTGTGCAGGGCGAAGCAATGGTCGGCGACCACCGCCAGGGTGTCGGCGATGAACACTTTCTTGATGAAGCCCTGCATGAAGCGGGTGCAGCCTTCGGAGAACTTGTCCAGGGTGTGGGTGCGGTTGTTGAACTGGTCGACCAGGTCCTTGAAGCGCAGCACGGGGCCGGCGATCAGGTGCGGGAAGATCGCCACGAACGCCGCGAAGTCGATCAGGTTACGGGTGGCCGGAGTGTCGCCGCGGTACACGTCGATGATGTAGCTGATCGACTCGAAGATGTAGAACGAAATGCCGATCGGCAGCAGCACGTGGGTGAGGATGAACGGCTCCAGGCCGAACGAGGTGATGATCGCGTTGAGGCTGTCGACGCCGAAGTTGGCGTACTTGAAGTAGCCGAGGATCGCCAGGTCCACGCCGACGCCCAGCAGCAGCCAGCGCTGGGCCGGTTTGGTGCGCACACCGGCGGCGCCGACTTTCAGGCCGATCCAGTAGTTCCACAGGGTCACGCCGGCGAACAGGGCGAGGAAGTCGACCCGCCACCAGGCATAGAAGATGTAGCTGGCGACCAGCAGCAGCAGGTTGCGATAGCGTTGCCCGCTCAAGTAGTACAGGCCGAGGAAGACCGGCAAGAACAGGAACAGGAACACGTTGGACGAGAAGACCATCCCGGTTCTCCTTGTTGTTCACAGCATCCGGGGCAAAGCGCCCCCCAAACCCCCCAGTGCAAAACCGGAAGGTCACCTAATTACCTGTGGGAGCGGGGATGCCCGCTCCCACAGGTTCCGACCCCACATGGGGTTCAATTCATTTCTTGCTTTCCGCACTCGGGTCGTAGACCCGCGTCATGTCGCCGCCGAGCCTGAAACTGTTGAAAGGCTGCATGTGCTGCTTGCGCTGCAGGGTGTCGCCAACGCAGTGATAGAGCGCACACCAGGGCTCGAGCCAGGAGTACTTGCTGTCGACCTTGAGGTCGGTCAGGTCCTGCTTCTCACCGGCGCGCTCCTTGAAGTGGCTTGGGTCGCGGGCACCGGCCAGCACACCTTCGCCCAGACGTTGCAGGGCGAAGTTGTTCTCGGCGCGCAGGTCGACGCCGTTGACCTGGGCGAAGCTGGCGATCATCGCCAGCGGCGGCAGGGCGTAGTTGTGATAGGCCAGGGCGCGCTGCTTGCGCTTGATCTCGTTGGGCAGGAAGCCCTGATCGTCCACCTGGTTGGCGCCGATCTTGTATTCCTTCACGGCCCAGTCGAACAGGTCGCGGCGGTCGGTGGCCACGGCGGTGGCCATCACCGACCAGGCAGCCCAGTAGCTGTGGTTGTTGATCTTCGCCAGCGGCAGGTCGCTCCAGTCGCGCACGGTCTGCTCGGCGAGACGGGCGAACCACTTCTCGATCAGCTCGGCCTCGGCCTGGTGCGCGGCCAGCGGCTGCGAGTTGGAGAACTTCAGGCGCAGCCACGAGCCGCTCATGCTGCCCAGCGCCCATTTGCGCATGGACTTGCCGGTATGGTTGTAGTCGGTGGACAGCAGCGCATCGGCGCGAGCCCAGCTACCGAGCCAGGCCAGGGTGCAGTCGAGCTGTGCCGGGCGGCCATCGCGCATGTACTGGCCGACCATCTTGCTCACGCCCTTCTCGAGCGTGGTGATGTCTTCGGTGGACTTGCGGAAGGCTTTTTCCGAGGCGACATTGAGCGTCGCCCGGGCCTTGTCCGAGCCTTCGTACTTGCTGCGGAACTGCAGCGCGCCGGTGTACGGCTTGGGAGCCGGCTCGCAGCGGAAGTTGCCGTCCCCGGTCTTCAGCTTCTCGATGCCCTCGTAGTAACCCTGCGGGGGCACCAGCGCGGCATGGGCGGCACCGCCGAACATGGCGAGGGTGAGCAGGGCGGGGCTGAAGATTCGTTTGAATAGGGTCATGATCGCCTCACTGTCCGGCCTGCGCAGTCTGCGCGGGCACGGCGAAGTTGTTGCGTTTGCAGAGCTTGGCCTCGACTTTCTGGGTACCGCTTTCCGGCCCCTGGACCTCGAAGGCCAACAGGTTCTGGCTGGCCCAGTCCTCGTCTTCGCGCATCTGGAAGACGAAGCGGCCGTCGGTGTCGGAGGTTTCCGGTTTTTCCAGCTTGATGTCCTCGTGGCGGCCGTTGAGGTACCACAGGGTCGCCTGCAGCACCTTCACCGAAGGGTCTTCGAACTTGATGTCCATCTGCAGGTTGCGGTTGACCAGGTCCTTGATCACGCCGCCCTTGCCGTTGACCATCAGCTCGTTCTTGCCAGGCTTGAGCGTGGTGCTGGCGCTCATCAGCGCCGGGCGCGCATCGCAGCCGTCGTCGAGCAGGCCGAGGATCTGCCGCCAGATGGTCTCTTGGTCCAGGCGGTACAGCGGTGAGAATTCCCAGATGAGGATCTTCGGCGGGTGGTTCTGGAATTCCTCGCTGCCCAGGTACTGGATCATCGAGCCTTCCAGGCCGCCACCGGGGAAGGCGACGTTGAGCACGTCGGCGCCGATGTACTGCTCGAGGAAGCCGCTGAAGTTGTAGTTCTTGCCACTGTGGCTGGTACCGACCAGGGTGATCTGGGCGTTGCCGCTGTCACCGAACAGGTCGTCGCCACCGCCGGTCGAGCCTTTCGGCTCGGTGGCGAACTGGTCCATGTACTGCACCGCGTAGCTGGTGCCGCAGAGCTGGCCGGCAACGTTGTGCAGGGTGCCGGTCTTGCCCATGCGCCCGGACTTGTGGGTTTCGAATTCCTTGCGCGGGATGCCTTCGAAGGCCGGCATCTTGTGCACGGTGTCGGCCACGATCTTGGCCGCGCGCTCGGCGCCGTAGGGCGTCCAGTGCTGGTCACCGCGGAAGTAGAAATCCTTGCCCTGGTCGGCGGCGGCCAGCTGCTCGTTGGTCAGCGGCGACAGGTCCGGCACGTTGTAGCCCATGCTGGCGAAGCGCTTGAGCATGGCCTGGTAGTTGCCCAGCGCCTTCTGGTAGTCGAAGGCGGCTTTCTCTTCGGGCTTGAGCATGTTGCGGTTCACCAGGCCACGGGTCGGCTGGTAGACCACCACCAGCTCCACGCCGCGCTTCTTGAACGCGTCGTGCACCTGCTGCAGGCGCTTGTAGCCGGCCGGGGTGGTGTTGAACTCGGTGCGCAGGTCTTCGCGAGTCCGGAACAGCCAGTCGCCCTGGGCCTGTACCAGCGTGGTGAAGTTCTGCTGGTAGCGGGTGGTGTAGCGGCTGGCGTCATGCGCCTCGGGGCACAACTGGCAGCAAGGCTCGGCGGTGAAGGTCGGGGCCTTCACGTCATCGGCGCGCACGCCCTGGCTGATGGCCAGGAGGGCGGCGGACAGGCCCAGCAGTTTCATCAGGTGTGGAGTCATGGTCTGGGCTTCCTTAATCGATCATTTCGGTCTGGCGTTCGACCGGGTCGATCAGCACGGCCTTCTGCTGGCGCACCAGCAGGTCGAGGATTTCGTCCTGGCGCTCGCCCAGTACGCCATTGAGGCTGATGCCGTTGGCCTTGCGTGGGGCAAGCATGGACACCTTGTACAGCTCGACCGACAGCGGCGAGTCGATCGACAGCGGGCCGGAACCGTTGGCCGCCAGCTCGCCACCGACCACGATCAGCGACACCTTGGTGTCGAACGGGTCGAGGGCAATGTCGCGGTCTGTGTCGGACAAGTCCTTGATGTGCCCGTACACGCCAACCAGGCCGTTGGCCATGGCGATGTTCTCGTACAGGCGGATGTTCACGCTGTTGCGCACGCGGATGCCGTGGCGACGGTTGTTGATCAGCTTGTTGCCCCAGATCAGGTTGTCACCGCTCTCGTACAAGGTGATGCCGTCGGTGTGGTTGCGGTAGATCTCGTTGTAGGCCACCAGGTTGTTGACGCTGTTACGGTCGATCACCACGCCCGAGAGCTTGTTGTCGTAGCTCTTGTTGTTGATGATCCAGCTGTCGTTGACCTCGCGGGAAACGATGATGCCGTGCTTCTTCTTGGTGCCGTACACGGTGTTGCCGGCGATGATCAGGCGGTGCGAACGGTCGTGCGGGTCGATGCCGTAGACGATGTTGTCGTGGTAGGTGTTGTCCTTGACCACGAAGTCGGAAGTCTCGTAGCAGTAGAAGCCGTACCACATGTCGCTGAACGTCGAGCCGATGATCCAGCCGGTCGGTTCCGGGCGGCCCATGCGCTGGGACATGTTCGGCGTGTACTGCGAGATGCTCACGCCGTACGACTTGGACTTGGCATAGCCGAAGCTGGCCATCTTGGTGTTGACGATGTAGGTCTCGGTACCGCCCCACGACAGCAGGAACGGGCGAAATTCCTTGGGCGAGCGGAAGGTCGCCGGGCCGTTGTCCTTCTCGCGCCAGCCCGTCACCTGGGTGTCCGTGACGAACAGCTTGCCGTCGTTGACCAGGAACGCGCCGCCTTCCTGGGACAGGCGCAGCTGCTTGACCTTGCCATCGATCTCGAGAATGCCCTTCTGCCCGACCACGATCGGCAGGCGCGCCAGGTACACGCCTGGTTCGACTTCGCTGAGGTACTGCTTGGGCACCTTCTTGCTCAGCTCGACCAGGTCGACATGGCCGTCGTCGATGAAGATCGCCTGGGGAATGCCATGCTGGCGCTGCACCCACTCGGCGGCCTTGTTGTCGCCGCCGACGAATTCCTTGAGGGTGTCCTCCTGGAACATGCGGCGCACGCTGACCTTGCCCTTGTGACGGCGGTCGATCTTCTTCTGCACCGCTGCGGCGGTGTAGCCGCTCAGGTCGGGCAGTTTCGGCGGGTCCATCTGCAGCGGCTCGATCGGTGCGCTGGCCACGGTGTAGGTCTTGGCCTGCTGCAGCTCCTTGGCGATCACCTGGGGCTCAGCGGCGGTAGCCAAGCCGCTGGCCAGCAGCAAAGCGCTGGCCAGGAGGCTGTGACGGATGTGCGGGTGAAGGTTCATCAGGGGTCTCCCGGCCTCAGAAGCGCCAGATCACGTCGACGAAGGCGCGGTGCATGTACGAGTCCGCTTCCTTGCCGTAGGCATCGCCCGGCTTGAACACACCGGCACGCAGGCGTACCAGGGCAGAAGGCTCGTCGATCGCCTGGCTCATCGAGGCCGGCAGCAGGCCTTGCTTGAAGTACTTGGTGACGACCACGTCCATTTCCTGGCCGAGGTCTTTTTCGCCGTCGACCAGCTGGCGGTTCACGCCGTTGTCGTCGACCGCCGCGTTGATGCCGCTGGAGCCAATGTTCTGGTGGCCATCGACACGCCAGAACTTGTGGTAGATCAGGCTGGCGTCGTAGTCGTCGCGCAGCTGCCAGGAGGCGAACAGGGTGGCCGCCTGCAGGTTGCCCAGCTCGCCGCGGAAGGCTTCGCCGAAGCGGTGTACGCGCGAGCGGGTGCCGGTGAAGTTGGAGCGGTTGCTCTCAAGGCCGGTCTGCTCGAAGTTGTTCGAACCGTCGTCGCCACCGCCGCCGCTGCCGCGCGCGTAGGCCGCACCGACCTGCCATTGCGGGTCCAGGCGCAGGCGGATGCCGAGGTCGGTGGCCCAGGCATTGACGTCGCCGCTCTGTTTGCCGGTGGCGACCTGGTCGTCACCCACCAGCTGGGTGCTGAGCTTGTCGCGGTTGCCGGTCAGCCAGGTCATGCTGCCCCAGTAGTTGACGGTGTGGTCGTTGCGCCAGTTGTAGGCGTCGCTGTTGGCTTCAAGGCCCAGCCAGGTGAGGTCGCCGGTGCGGGTCTTGTCCAGCGCGTCGACGGTCTCGCCCGGGTTCTTCAGGCTGCCGCTGTCATGGGTATGGTGGGCGCGTACACCGACCCAGTGGCCAGGGGTCCACTGCGTGGCGACGTTACCGTAGATGTGCGTGCGGTCCTTGTCTTCCGGCGCCAGCTCGGTGAGGTCGGTGCGGTATTCGCTGAAGCGCTGGGCCACGCCCAGATCGGCCTTGAGCAAGGTGGTGTCGAAGGTCCAGTTCAGCGCTTCGATGTTGGTGTCGCGCCACATGCCGTCGTCGCTGCGCAGGCGCTGGCGGCCCAGGCGCAACTGCTCGCCCGGGTAGGCGGTGAGGCCGCTGTAGCCGACCCAGAACTCGCGCATGGCCAGGTAGCTCTTGTCGGGCTTGCGGCTGTCGTCGCCAGTGTCGGTGGTGGTGCCGTCGTCGTTCTGGCGCAGGGTATCGGTTTCGATGGTGTCGGTGGCCGCAACCGCCTGGCCCATGGCGTAGGCGCTCCAGTTGCCGCGCTCGCCGTACACCCACGGGCGCAGGTCGAGGCCCAGGCCGTTGACGTCACCGCCGGAGCGGGTGCCGAGGTCACGGTCGTCTTCCGACTGGCCGGTGATCTTCACATCCAGGCCGAAATTCTTCTGGGCGGTCATGTCAGCCAGGGTCGGGCAGGACCACAGCAGGGCGAAGCTCAGGCCGATACCGGCTTTCACGAATGGATTGAGCGTCATAGCGAGTCCTCACCTTCCACTTCTTTTTCGTCGTCTTGCAGGGCTTCGAGGGCCAGGGTGCTGTTGGCCCCCTGAACCATGCTGCCGCGGGCCTGCTTTTCCTGCGCCAGCAGGGTCTGCGCCTGGCTGCGCTGGTCAGGCGAGAGTTGTTGATCAAGCTGTTGCAGCATTTCACTGGACTGTGGCGTCGGGTTGGCCTGGGACAGCTGGGCGAACACCCAGGCATTGCCCGGTTGCGGGCGGATGCCATGGCCTTCGCTGAACAGCTGGGCGAGGGCGTAGTCGGCGCTGTTCTGGCCGCCACGGGCGGCGGCGAGCAGATGGTCGACGGCCTTCTGCGGCTCGACCTTGCCCAGGTAGCCGCGGCGGTACAGCTGGCCGAGGTAGTAATGGGCGCTGACTTCGCCAGCGTCGGCGGCGGCCTGCAGGTGTTGCTCTGCCTTGACCGCATCGGCGGGCAAGGTCTTGCCTTCGTAGTACAGGCGGCCCAGCAGCAGCTCAGCGCGTGGCTGTTCGGCTTCGCGGCCCTTGTCGATGTAGGCCATCAGCTGGTCGTTGTCGCCCAGCTCGGGGAAGTCGTACAGCAGCTGCGCCAGGCTGACCCAGGACGCCGGGTTGGCCGGGGCGACCTGTTCGAGCAGGTCCTTGGCGGTTTTTTCGTCGGTCTGGCCGAGGCTACGGTCAGCCAGCACACGGGCGACGCTGTCGACCCGGGTGGCCGGCACCGCGCCACGGGCATAGGCGGACTTGAGCTGGCCGAGCAGGGCGGCCTGCTGATCGGCCTGGCCGCGCTTCTGGTACACGGTGGCCAGCTCGACGTAGCAGATGTCGGTGGTGTTCAGCGCGGCCTTGCAGATTTTCTCGACGTCGGCCAGGTGCTGGTCGTAGGTGCCCTGGGTGCGGTACAGCAGCACCTGGGCCAGGCCCGCTTCCGGGTTGCCGGCGGCGCGCCACTGGTCGATCTGCTGCTGGGCGTTGACCTTGGGGAAGCTCTGCGGGTAGGTCAGGTAGAGCATCGCCAGCGGGATCAGGGTATTGCCTTCACCTTGCTTGGCGGCGAGCTTGAGCAGGGTTTCGGCTTCCTCGCGCTCGGCCTGTGTGCTATCCGGCTTGGCCACCAGCAGGCGGCCGAGGCGTGCCTGGGCACGCGGCGAGGTGGCGGCGGCAGCGCGGTAGGTGGCTTCGGCTTCACGGATTTTTGCCGGGTCACGAGTGGCCACCTTGATGTCGGCCAGGCCCACTTGCGCGTCGCTGTAACCCAGGTCGGCCAGGGCCTTGTAGTTGCGCTCGGCCAGCGCGGTGTCACCGCGCTTGAGGGCTTCGTTGGCCAGGCGCTGGTCGGGCAGGCCCGCACAGCCGGCCAGGGCGACCGCCGCAGCCAGGGCACAGAGGCCCAGGCTTGCGCTTTTCTTATGGGTAATCATCACGGGATCCTCTTACAGACCACGGGCCACGGCTTTGTCGATCAGCCAGTTCAGCGAAGGGCCACGGTCGCTGTTGACCGCAGCCGGGCGGCCGGCGAGTTCGGCCGGCATGGCGCTGTCGGGCTTGATCTGCACGCGGATGTCGGAGGCCAGGTCATCGCTGTTGAGACTGGCGCTGCTGACGATCTGGCCGGTGCGCACGTCGTCTTCGCCGGCCACCTGGAAGTTGACCCGGGTGCCTGGCTTGACCTCGTCGAACTGGCGGTAGCTGAAGCGTGCCTCGACCATCGGGGTGGTAGTGCGCGGCACCAGCTGGAAGATCGGCTGGCCCTTGGCGGCGTACTGGCCGTCGTCCACCAGTTGGCGGGCGACCACGCAATCGCAAGGGCTGGTGAGGGTGCCGGAGAGCTGCTTGCCGAACAGCTCTTCGATTTTTGCCGGCTCCAGTTGCGAGTCGTCCAGGTTGCCCTTGAGCATGTCCAGCATGCTGGTGGAGAAGCTGGCCAGCGGCGCGCCCTTGACGATCTGCCCACCGGTTTCGGCCAGGCTGTTGACGGTACCGTCGCGCGGCATGGTGACGGTAGTGGTCGGCACGGCGACCACGCCGGCTTCGGCATGGCTGACGAAGTACATGCCGTACAGCGACTTGGCGACGAAGCCGAACGCGGCCACGCCGACCACGAACACGCCGAGGGTCACGGTCACGGCCTTGAGGCGGCCGAAGGCAGACAGGCCGGAGCCGCCGTCCTTCTGTTTGCGGGCCTTGGTGAAGTTGTCGCGCTGCAGGGTGCTGAGCACGTCGCCGACAGTGATCAGCTCACCCGACAGGTGGGTGGTGATGATGTGGCGCAGGGTGGCGATGTCGCGAGGTTCGAGGTTCTGGAACTGCGCGCCGGTACGGCCGCT
This sequence comes from Pseudomonas sp. SMN11, assembly GCF_052041945.1. Taxonomy (NCBI): domain Bacteria; kingdom Pseudomonadati; phylum Pseudomonadota; class Gammaproteobacteria; order Pseudomonadales; family Pseudomonadaceae; genus Pseudomonas; species Pseudomonas sp. SMN11. Next base: position 116,306 of record NZ_JBKGGW010000001.1, read on the forward strand.
GCCGCTGTTATAGCCGCGTACCTGGAATTCGATGTCCATCGACAGGCCGAGGTTGTCGACCGTGAACTGCAGGCGACCGCGCAGCACTTCACCGACCGACAGTGGCTGTTTGGTGTGGAAGCTCAGGCCACCGGCGGAGAGGTCGTCGACCTTCACATCGTGGGCCTGGCGCTCTTTGTCGAGGAAGCGCAGCTTGGCAGGGATGCGCACCCGGGCGTGTTGGCGCTGGGCTTCGGACTCATGCACGACGTTGACGTTCACGGCGGTATTCATCTGGGTTTGTTCCTGTTAGTTCCGATCCGGGTTGGGCTCACACGACCATGAACAGCACAGCGACGAAGATGCTGGCAGCCGAGAAGGTCATGGTCCGCGAGGACCAGGTGTTGAACCATTGTTGAAAACTGGCGAGGTCACGCTTGAGGGCAGTCGGTTGGCGGGTCCAGGACTGCTTGTCGAGGCGGAAGAACACGTAGATCTTCATCAGCGCGCCGACGATCTGGTTGTAATAGAGAATCAGCGGGTAGGCCGGGCCGACGTTGTGGCCGGAGCACAGCAGCATGACGGTGAGAATCAGGCGGGTGATGCCGATCCACAGCAGGTACACCAGCAGGAACGCCATGCCGAATTTGAGGCTGGCGATCACCGCCACGGTCAGGCCGAGCAGGCTGGTCCACATCGACACACGCTGGTCGAACAGCACGATGCTGGTGAACAGGCCCAGGCGGCGCAGGCCAAGGCCCAGGGCACGGGAGTTCTGCCGCAGGTTGTTGCCGTACCAGCGGTACATCAGCTTGCGGCTGGCCTTGAGGAAGCTCTTCTCTGGCGGGTGCTCGACCGTGTTGATCGCGGCATCCGGCACATAGAAGGTGTCGTAGCCCAGGCGCATCAGGCTGAACCAGCTGGACTTGTCGTCACCGGTGAGGAACTTGAAGCGGCCCAGGCGCCAGTGCATCAGTGAGTCGCTTTCGACGTCGGCGATGAACTCGGGGTTGGTCACCACGCTTGCGCGGAACATCGACATGCGCCCGGTCATGGTCAGCACGCGCTTGGACAGGGCCATCGAGCACATGTTGATGTGGCGCTGGGCGAAGCGCAGCTTGTGCCACTCGCTCATGATGTAGCCACCGCGCACTTCGCAGAACTCGTTGGTGGTCAGGCCGCCGACGTTGGGGAACAGCTTGAACCACGGCACGGTCTTGCGTACCACGCCTTCGCCGAGCACGGTGTCACCGTCGATCACCGCGACCACGGCGTTTTCGTCAGGCAGCATCCGCGAGATGGCGCGGAAGCCGTAGGCCAGGCCGTCGCGCTTGCCGGTACCGGCGATGCGCACGATGTCCAGTTTGACGTGGGCGGGCGGGTTGTAGCGGGCCCACAGGCTCTTCACCAGCAGTTCATCGGACATTTCCACCAGCGAGCAGACCACGGTGGTGGGGTAGCCGCACTCGATCGCCTCGCGGATCACCGAGCTGTACACCTGGGCAGTGGTCAGCGCTTCGATACGGAAACTGGTGACCATCAGGTACACATGCGACGGCGCGGCGGCATCGCCCATCTTCTGTACCTTGCGGCGCAGGTACGGGTAGACGCCGTAGAGAAAGATCATGCCGCGGATGAAATGGGTGGCGCCCATGGAATAGCGCCAGATGCCGACTGCGCCGACCAGGAAGATGAAGTGCTTCGACTGCGAGTCGAAGATATCGGCTGGCAGGGCCAGGGCGATCAGCATGAGCAGGCTCATGTAGAGCAGCCACCCGGCGCACTGCAACAGCACAGTCTGGAGCCTTTGCATGTTCAGCATCCGTCGAGAATTCGGGAAAGGGTGGGCAGCGCAGGTGCCGCTCTTGCAAGAGCACCCCGCTGCCCGGTCGAGCACTTACCAGCAGATGCCTTCGGTACGGCTGGTGGTGCAGGTCGGCTTGCCCATGAAGCCGACCAGGTCGATCACCTGCTTGCCGGCCGGCGCTTGCTCGGCAAGGGCGCGGAACTGCTCGTCACGGTTGCCCAGGACGATGATGTCGGCGTTGGCGATGACCTTCTGGAAGTCGGCATTGAGCAACGACGAGACGTGGGGGATCTTCGACTCGATGTACTCTTTGTTCGCCCCGTGGACGCGGGCGTACTCGACGTTTTCGTCGTAGATATCCAGCTGGTAGCCCTTGCCGATCAGGCGCTCGGCCAGTTCCACCAGTGGGCTCTCACGCAGGTCGTCGGTGCCGGCCTTGAAGCTCAGGCCGAGCAGGGCGACCTTGCGCTTGTCGTGGGCTTCGATGAGTTCGAAAGCGTTCTGCACCTGCGATTCGTTACTGCGCATTAGCGAGTCGAGCAGCGGTGCACGGACGTCGAGGGACGCAGCGCGGTAAGTGAGGGCGCGTACGTCTTTCGGCAGGCACGAGCCACCGAAGGCGAAGCCAGGGCGCATGTAGTACTGCGACAGGTTCAGTACTTTGTCCTGGCAGACCACGTCCATCACGTCACGGCCATCGACGCCCACGGCTTTGGCGATGTTGCCGATCTCGTTGGCGAAGGTGACCTTGGTGGCATGCCACACGTTGCAGGTGTACTTGATCATCTCGGCCACTTCGATCGGCTTGCGAATGACCGGCGCGTCGAGTTCTTCGTACAGGGTTTGCAGCACGTCACCGCTGGCGCGGTCCAGTTCACCGATGACGGTCATCGGTGGGTGGTCGTAGTCCTTGATCGCGGTACTTTCACGCAGGAATTCCGGGTTGACGGCAACGCCGAAGTCGACACCGGCCTTCTTGCCCGAGCAATCCTCGAGAATCGGGATTACCACGCTCTTCACGGTGCCCGGCAGCACGGTGCTGCGCACCACGATGGTGTGGCGGCGCTCGCTGTCGCGCAGCACGTAGCCGATTTCGCGGCACACCGACTCGATGTATTCCAGGCCCAGGTCGCCGTTCTTCTTGCTTGGGGTGCCGACGCAGATCATCGACACGTCGCTGGCGCGGATGGCCTCGGCGAAGTCGGTGGTGCCACGCAGGCGACCATTGGCGATGCCTTGTTGCAGCAGTTCTTCCAGGCCAGGCTCGACGATGGGCGATTTGCCCTGATTGATCAGGTCGATCTTGGTCTTGGACACGTCCACACCAATCACGTCATGGCCTCGCGCCGTCAGGCAGCCTGCACAGACCGCACCCACATAACCCAAACCAAAGATGCTGATACGCATCGCTATCACCTCATGTGTTTATCACGCCAGCTCTTCCAGGAAGAGCCGGACTGGGTTGATTAACAACAGTTTTCGGGCGCACGGATCCATGGCGAAAGCTCATTTCGCCGAGCGCAGGCATGAATAAATCCGTCGCGCACAAAGTTGTGCACTAAAAGTTGGCAGTAATAAGCCAGTATTTAAAAGGCGTGCCCTGTCATGCAGCCGTCTTTATTGCAAAGCGCTACTAGGTGCTCTGCTGTGCTTGTTCTTTCAAGTGGAAAAATCCTTTGAAATCAACCACTAGGACGAGTTTGAAAGGGCGCGTTACTCCTCGATGGGCAATGCCTGCGGGGTTTCCCGTTGCACTTGCCAGATTATCGGGGCGGGTAGTGATACCTGCCGGTTGTCATCTGTAAGTCATCTCTCACACCCCAGGGGCAGGAAATTCGTTACGGCACTATGAGCGATGCGCCGCAGTAGAAGTTCCTGAACGGGTTCCGCTTCGATGAAAGATTTCTAAATAATTTTTCAGTGGCAAATACTTTCAAATTGATAGCACGTCACAGTTTCACCCCCAGTTATAAAGGACGAGACTGAAGCGCGGTGGTGTTATGCCATCACGGAAAAATATTTTTCAAAATTCGTCAAAAAAGTACGAACGGTCTTATGGCGTTTGGCGATAGAGGGGTCAGCGCCGGGTTATTGGCGCCTGACTATTGACTTGGCGGTCTTTTGCAATTGCCCTGCAATGGGGCACTGGTTGGCACATATCCGGTAACACACAAAGGCCTCACGAAAGCTAAGGCTTTGCCGGCTACTGCCGTTACCCCCTTTGGACGCTCTGTGGAGCTGTTCATGTACGACGGAGCGTCTTGAGCAATCTCGGGCCACTGGCCACCGCGGGCGTCTCATCCATCAATCACATGGAAGAGACGAGATAAAGCTTATGAAGAAGACAACACAGGTTCTGATCGGCGGGGTATCGCTGCTGTTTGCTGGCATGGTGCAGGCTGGGCCGAACGTCAACGTGACGTTCAAGAATCTCGGGGGGCAGGACGCCGTACTGAAAATGGTGACCTCCAATGAAAGCAGCACTTACCAGATAGCCACTCCAAAGCCGGCCAATAAAGTAGCGACGAAGATGCAGACCACGTTTGATGTACAACGTGTGGTAAGCCCTGACGTCAATGCAGCAATGGTACGTTATACGCTAGGTGGTAAAACTTGCGCGTTTGGGACGACCTTCCAGATGAGAGTTTTGCCTGGAGGAGTCAAACAGCCGCAGTGGACTAAAACTGCGACACCGAGTGGAGGGGCTACCTGCACCGCGAGCATCACGCGTACCAATGCCGACTACTCATGGTCAGTTGAATTCACCATGAAGTAATTTTGCAGATTTGGAGTGGGCAGTAGCATGCGTCCGAATGGACTGCGTGTTGCTGCCGGACGGCTGGTGTTTTCAGGTGAGGTGGTATATGCAACTTCCAAAAAATACGGTTCTTGGAAAAGCACAAACGACAGAGGCCCTGCCTGTCAGAAGAGCCTCGAGTGTTGACAAGGCGGCACAGGTCAAAGCGCTTGAAAGCGACCGAAAACCAGAGAATTCCGAGCTTTCAAGCCTTTCTCGGCAGCTCAGTGCTGCAGCGCAACGCGCGGCAATTAGAGATGGTCAGCTTTCTCGTAGCGAACTTTCGGCATTGGCTGCACGCATGCTGGAAAAGCTGACGGGAGCCAGCTACTCATTTAACAAGTTATCTTATGATAACTTTTTGCCCGACACCGATGATAGTGAATTGTTGGCGCGGGCTCAGCAAGCCACCGACTTCGCGAATGGTCGAGGCTCCAATCCATTTACGGGTTTGTCCTCAGAACAACTAAGTTTGATTACGTATGATGAGGGTGGTGACTTTACTGTAAATGAGCGACGAGCTGCGCGATTGGAATTGGCAGGTCGACGATCGGAGTGGTCGGTTTACATAACCCAGAAAATGGAAGGTGAACGCCATCGAACCGGAGGCGTAGAACAAGGTATACGCGAGATTATCGAATATTACAGAGCGCTTCCGGCGATGGAAGAAGCGCAAATTATGGGCAATTGGGAGATGGATTACAGAATGATGCTCTCTCGCTACGATGAAGAGGGCGAAGCATTCGATATGTCATTGATCGACCTGGTCGCCAAACAATGGAGAACGGAAAAAGCCTCGTCCTCAGTGCCGTTTGATCCCCCCGCTGATGCCATTAGCAAGGGGGGTAACAAGGGATGACCTCGATCATTGCCCTGCACGGCGTCACACGTCGGCTGGGAGGCGAAGCCGTGCTCCAGGACGTATCGTTTTCCATCCCGGCAGGCCAATCCTGCGCCGTCGTCGGTGCCTCCGGCTCTGGCAAAAGCACGCTGCTCAACCTGATCGGTCTGCTTGACCAGCCGTGTCACGGGCGCCTGGTACTGGATGGGAATGAGATGGCCCAAGCCGATGCCGATCAGCGTGCCATTACCCGTAATCGCCTGCTTGGCTTCGTGTTCCAGAGCTTCAACCTGCTGCCCCGGTTGTCCGTGCTGGACAATGTTGCGCTGCCCTTGAGCTACCGCGGCATCCGCCTGGCGTCGGCTCGGCAGATCGCCAAGGTTCAGTTGGAGAAAGTCGGCCTGGAGCCTCGCGCGAACTATCGCCCGGCCGACCTCTCTGGCGGCCAGCGGCAGCGAGCGGCAATTGCCAGGGCGCTGGTTACGGAACCACGGATCTTGCTGGCCGATGAGCCCACAGGCAACCTGGATCATGACACGGCGCAGGACATCATTGGGCTGCTCACCACGTTGAACCGTGAGCAGTTCATGACGCTACTGATGGTGACCCACGACCCGGCCATGGCGCAGTGCATGGACCGGTGCCTGCTGGTTCGCAATGGTGGCGTGTTCGATGCCTGAAGCCGCCTACGGCCCAAGCTGGCCGCAACGCTTCAGCGAGGCCCTGTTCAGCGTTCGGCAGCTGGGCGTGCGGGCCTGGCTTGCGCTGTTTGGCATCGCAGTCGGCTGTGCCGCACTGGTGGCCCTGATGAATATCGGCCACAGCGCAGCACAGTATGCCCGGCAATTGTTCCAGGGCCTGGGTAGCGAGTTGCTGGTCGTCAACCTTCAATCCATGGTCGAAGGCGGCGTGCCCCTGCGTCTGGAACCTGTCGCGTTGCCGCCGGGCATCCGAGCTGTGGCCCCCTTGGCAGCTGGTGTGTTCGCTGTGCAGTTCAACGGGGAAAGCATCGAGACGATGGTGGCAGGCAGCACTGCACAGTTGTTTGAGGTCATCGACCTTCAGGTAGCCCGAGGCCGCTCGCTGTCTGCTTACGATGACCAGGCCGCGCATGTGTTGCTGGGAGCTTCGCTGGCGGCGCGGTTGCAGGTGAGGCCGGGTGATCGCGTGCAATTGGGTAGCTATCTGTTCGATGTGGTCGGTGTGCTCGCGCCACGTGGCTACAACCCGATGTTGCCGGTCAATTTCGACGATAGCGTTCTGATGCCTTTGCCAGGCACGCGTCGCTTGAGCCCGGTACCCGAGGTTGCAACGCTGATCGCTAAAGGGATCGAGGCCTCAACCCTCACCCAGGCTGCACGTTCATTGGAGCACTATCTGCGCGCCAGGCTCATGCAGCATGACGTGGATGTCCAGTTACCCAGGCAAATGCTCGAAGGCATGGCCGGCCAGACACGGGTGATGACCGGTCTGCTGGGCGGCACCGCCGCCGTTGCCCTGCTACTGGGGGGTGTCGGGGTGATGAATGTGATGGTGATGAACGTGACCCAGCGCCGACGCGAAATCGGGGTGCGCATGGCCCTGGGCGCGCGCGGCCGCGACATCGCCTGGCAGTTCCTGCTTGAGGCGCTGCTGTTGTCGGTGGCCGGAGCGCTGCTGGGCGCAGTGCTTGGCTTGGCGGCTGCGTGGTTGTTCGCCCGGGTTTCAGGGTGGGATCTTGCGCTCGACGCAAGGTCGCTTCCGGCGAGCATGGGCGTGTCGCTCGCCCTGGGGTTGTTCTTCGGTTTGCAGCCCGCCCTGGCTGCGGCGCGGCTACAGCCTGTCGTCGCCTTGCGTGATGAGTAAGTGGCTGGCGATGACCTGCGTATGGTCACTGCCCCTGTTCGGCCTGGCCGACAGCACTTTGCAGCCGTCCAGGCCGACCTTGCAGCAGGGTGGCTCGGTGAGTGCATTGTCGGCGTTGCACGATGAACCTGTGGATATCGACCTGGCCGATGCCGTTGCCTTGGCCCTGCGCGACAATCGGGCGATCCGCAGTGCCTACCTTGAGCGTGTCGCGCAGAAGTACGACCTGCGTGTGGCCCAGGACCGGTTCGCCCCGCAGCTGTCGCTCAAGGCTCGCTACCTGGGCAATCGCAATCATGCCGATCGCTACCGGGAGGCACAGCTGGCCCCGAGCGCCAGTCTGCTCACCCGGTACGGTACGCGCCTCAATCTGGAGTGGGATTACGGGCATACACAAGCCGATGCGGCGGGGCGGCGGTACCGGGATGGCGCCAGCCTGATGATCGTTCAGCCATTGCTGCGCGGCGCCGGGCGGGACATCGCCAGCGCGCCGCTGCGCCAGGCTTACCTGGCGGAACAGTCGAACCGTCTGACCCTCGCCGACAACGTGGCCCAAGTCATTACCCGCACCCTGCTTTCATACCGCGACCTGCTGCGCGCGCAGGAGCAACTGCACATTGCCGAAGATGGCCTGTCGCGTTCCCGTCAGCTGGTGGAGGTGAACCGGGCGTTGATCGCTGCCGGGCGCATGGCAGCCTTCGAAGTCGTGCAGGCAGAGGCCGAGGTCGCCAGCCAGGAGCTGGCCCTCGAAGGCAGCCGCAACCAGCTGCGGCATACCCGCGTGGCCCTGGCGCAATTGCTGGCTTTGGACCTTGCGACACCGCTACGAGCCGCAGAGGGGCTGTTGGCCCAGCGTCCGCAGGTGAGCGCCGAGCAGGCCCTGGCCCAGGCAGAAGCGCTGCAGCCGGCGTTTCTGATGCAGCGGCTGGCGGCCGAACAGGCGGCCATCGAGCTGCAGGTCGCACGCAACGCGCAATGGTGGGATCTGTCACTGATCGGCGGGGCCAGCCAGACCCGGGAACGCCCCGGCAGTGAGACGACGTGGGAGCACTATGTGGGGCTGGAGCTGGAGATACCGATCGGTGACCTGAGCCGCCGCCAGGCGCAGGTGCGGGCCAAGGTCGGGGTGGAAGACCAGCGCTTGCGCCTGGCTGAATCCCGTCAGCAGCTTCAGCGCGAGGTGAGTACGGCAATACGCGATCTCCAGGTCCGCTGGCGGCAAGTGGAGATCGCCGGGCGTGCGCTGGCCCTGACCCGGCGCAAGCTGGAAATCGAACAGCAAAAGCTCGCGGCAGGGCGCTCGAGCAATTTTCAGGTGCTCAGTTTCGAGAATGATCTGCGTCAGACGCAAAGCACGCAGCTTGAAGCGACGATCGCGTACCTGGATGCGCAAGTCATCCTCGATCAGGTCGTGGGGACCACTTTGGCCAACTGGGAGGTGGCCCTCAATGATTAAACGGGCCTGTTGGCTGGCCGTCGCGGTGATGTGTGGCGACTTGGCGATGATGATATGGCCCCGCGCAGTTCAGCTTCCCGAGCAGACGTGGCTGCGTGTCGAACCGCAATTGCTGGAAAGCCGTCTGGGGTTGGTGGGCAGGCTTCAGGCGACCCGCCAGGTGACATTGAGCGCTCCGTTCGATGGTGTGGTGGCTGCAATACCCCCTCAGGATGGACAGCGCGTGGAAGCGGGCCAGCCCTTGATCAGCCTCGAGACTGCTCAGCTTGACATCCAGCTACGCCAGGCCCGCACCGAGCACCTCAAGGCACAGGACCAGCTCCTGCAGTTGCGTACCTGGGAAAGCGGCCCTCAGGTGGCGCGAGCCTTGCGTGGTGTAAGAGCGGCCCGCGCCGGCTTGGCGGCCACCCAGGCGAGCCTGCAGGACACGCGGCGTCTGTTCGAGCGTGGCATCGTCGCCCGAATGGAAGTCGCCAGCCTCGAACAACTGCGCCAGACGCAGCGTGAGGCATTGCTGGATGCTGAACAGGAGTTGCTGTTGACGCGGGCGCGGGGGCAGGGCGATGCGTTGCTGATTGCGGAAATGGAGCTGGCAATGCGCAAGCGCGCTGGCAGGTCTTGACCAGAATGCGTGAGCAGCAGGTGATCGAGGCGCCTTTCACCGGCGTGCTCTTGCCCGTGGGTACGGATGCCGGCCCCGCTGGCCGGCAGGTGCATGTCGGGCAAGAGGTGAGTCAGGGCATGCCGTTGTTGACCCTGGTCGACCTGGAGCGCTTGCAGGTGGTGGCCAGGCTGGAGGAGCACGATCTGGCCAAGGTGCGTGAAGGCATGCTGGTCGAGGCCGTCATCGCGGAGCAGCTGTTTGCAGGCCGCATCGACCGGATTGCCATGCAAGCAAGCGACGACACTGGACAGGGGGCCTGGTACGACCTGCAAGTCAGTCTGGATTTGCCGGCTGCGGCCCTGCAACTGGGCTTGCGCCTGGGCATGAGGGCTCAGTTGGCGTTGTTGCTTCACCGCCAGGAGCAGGCGATGGTGGTGCCTGCGCAGGCGTTGCAGGTGGACGATGCCGGGCGCACCTATGTGCTGTTTCGGCCCGACGAAGGCCAGGCATCGCGTAAAGTGCCTGTCACGCCAGGCACGATGGGGGTGCAGGGTGTCGAAGTTCAGGGGCTGGAGAGTGGTTACGTACTGATACCGCCGGAGCCGCCAGGCGGCCCCGGCATCGATCAGTCGGCTGGATGATCGCGCAGGAATACCAAATGATCGGCCTTCGACTGCTCGGCACTGTAGTAGTAGCCCTGCACGTCGAAGCGCTTGAGCTGCTCGGGGTCGTTGACTTGGTCCTGAATCACGAAGCGGCTCATCATGCCGCGAGCCTTCTTGGCGTAGAAGCTGATGATCTTGTACTGGCCGTTCTTCAGGTCCTTGAAGTCGACGTTGATCACCCGGCCCTTGAGCGCGCTGCGTTTCACCGCGCTGAAGTATTCGTTGCTGGCCAGGTTCAGCAGCAGGTCGTCACCCTGGTCGGCCAGCGCCTGGTTCAGCCACTCGCTGATGCGCGTGCCCCAGAAGGCATACAGGTCCTTGCCGCGGGCGTTGGCCAGCTTGGTGCCCATTTCCAGGCGGTAGGGCTGCATCAGGTCGAGCGGGCGCAGCAGACCGTACAGGCCGGAGAGCATGCGCAGGTGCCGCTGGGCGTAGCTGAAATCATCCTCAGAAAGGGTTTCGGCATCCAGGCCAGTGTACACGTCACCTTTGAACGCCAGCAGCGCCTGCTTGGAATTGGCCGGAGTGAAGTCAGGGGTCCAGCTGCCGAATCGCGCGGCGTTGAGGCCGGCGAGCTTATCGGACAGGTGCATCAGCTCGCTGATCTGCGTCGGCGAGAGTTCGCGCAGCTGCTGGATCAGCTCCTGGGAATCGTCCAGATATTGCGGCAGGGTGAAGCGCTCGGTCACCGGCGCGGTGTCGTAGTCGAGGGTCTTGGCGGGGGAAATCACCGTCAGCATCGGGTCGGCTCCTGGGAATCGTCGCGGGGAATTCTACGGATCGCGGCCGGTAACGCCAAACTATGGCGACAATAGTCACAGACCATCGCCAATGCAGGCGCTATAGTGCGCGTTTTGGCTGTCACGGAGAGACCGATCGTGCGCATTGCCGGGGCCTTGCTGGCCACCTTGTTGAGCCTGGCCGCCCAGGCCGCCCCCATGCCCCCGGCCAGCCTGGACCGCAGCCTGTGGCCCGAGCAGCTGGACAACCCGGTGCTGTTCGACGTCGCCTCGCGGGCCGAGATCCTGTCGTTTGCCCAGGTGCTGCATGAAAGCGAGCTGCTCGACGATGGCGCCTTGGCTGCACGCTTGGGGCTGCGGCAGATCAACCTGCAGAAGGTTCGCGCCGTGCGCGCGCAGATGTGGCAGCGGTTGTGGCAGGGTTACCAGCAGGCCCGGCGCAGCTGCGAGCAGGATGCCTCGTTCTGCTACCTGCTTGAGTCAATGGCCGACTTGCGCACCAGGGCAGCGACATTCGCTACCGATGTCGGCACGTTCTACACCGGTTGGATCGAGCCGAGCCACCAGTTTCATGCGCGTTATCTGGATGAACAACTGCGCAAGGCAGCATTGCTGCCACAGACCAGCAGCGAGGTCGAACGCTTGTCCAGCCGCGAGCGAAATGGCGATGAACTGAATGACCGCATGTTCCTCCTGACGTTCGTCGGTGGCCCGGGGCCTGATGGCGGTAGCACCGATGCGCTCACCGAATACCTGCGCAAGCAAAAGCTGCAGGGCACCTTCTTTGTCTTGGGTAATCGCCTGCAGCAGCGGCGCGATACCGGTGCAGCCGATGCGCTGGCCCAGCTCTACAGCGGCCAATGCGTAGGCATCCAGGGTTGGGAATATCGCTCCCACGCCCAGTGGCAGGGCTGGCAGGACTCGATCAAGCGCGCCCAGGCGCGGGTCCAGGCCGACCTGCCGACGCAATACGTGCCGCTGTTCCGCCCGCCCTACGGCCAGCGCCGGGCCGACGGCGAAGCGTTCATGGCCAGCCAGCAGCTACGGGTCTCGCTATGGGATATCGACGCTCAGGATGATGGCGCGCTGACAGCCGACGCTTCGGCCCAGCGGGTGCTGACCTTGATGCTGCTTTGGCGCAAGGGGGTGATCCAGTTCCATGACAGCCTGCCCAAGGCGCAGTCGGCGGTCGAGTGGTTGCTGCACAACACGGCGCAGAGCGGCATCGGCTGGGAAGGCTGCCGTGATTACGCTTATCGCGAATAGAGGGTATGACTTTTGACTGTAGTCCCGTCTGGCGTTGCCGCCAAGCGCTCTTCGTCAATCGGAAAAATAAACTTCAAAATCTCGTAAAAATGCTTTTTTCGGTCATGGCTTTTGCGGTATGAAGAAACCAGACAGCCGATTCCTGCAGCACAGGTGGCGTCATCCACCCCACCTTGCCAGGTACGCTTCCCGCCCGTAGCAACGCGGATACGGGAAGACCGGCGGTCACTCTGCGGCGCACTACAGAGCGTGCCGTGTGGCTTCGACATAAGGTGACCGAGTATGGATGACCAAGGACGCAACCCTTCCTCCAGCAAGCCAATCCTCTATGTGCTCGATACCAACGTCCTGATTCACGACCCCAACGCATTACTCAACTTCGAGGAGCATCACGTCGCCATTCCGATGACGGTGCTGGAGGAACTCGACAAGCTCAAGACCGGTAAACAGACCATCGCTGCCGAATGTCGCCAGGCTATCCGCCTGATCGACCAGCTTCTCGGTGACGCTTCGCCCAGCGATGTGGAGCAGGGCGTGCCGATCCAACGTGGCAAGAGCGGGCCAAAGGGGTTCCTGTCGATCCTGATGAGCCCGCGCAACGAGCCCAGCAAGCTGCTGCCGGAAAACCTCAACGACAACATCATCATCAACACCCTGCTCGAGGTCCGTAGCCGGCGCACCGACCTGGACGTGGTGCTGGTCACCAAAGACATCAACATGCGCCTGAAAGCCCGCGCCTGCGGGATCGCGGCCGAGGACTACAGCACCGACCAACTGGTCGACGACGTGTCCTTGCTGTCCAAGGGCTATCATTCGGTCACGGGTTCGTTCTGGGACCGGGTCAGCAAGGTCGATACCCGTCAGGAGCGTGGCCGCACCTGGCATCGGGTACAAATGATCGACAACCTGCCCGCCGTGCACATCAACGAGTTCATCATCGACGAGCAAGGTTTTGTCGGCTGGGTAAAAGGCATCCGTAACGATGAACTGCTATTGCTCGACCTGCACCAGGAGCCATTGCTGCATCAGGAGGCCTGGGGCCTGAAGCCACGGGACATTCATCAGAGCCTGGCACTGTTCGCCTTGCTCGACCCCGATATCCACCTGGTCAACCTGACCGGCGCTGCCGGTTCCGGCAAGACCATCCTGGCTCTGGCCGCAGCCATCGAGCAGACCATGGTCAGCAAGCGCTACCGGCGCATCATCGCCACCCGCAGCGTGCAGGGGCTGGACCAGGAGATCGGCTTCCTGCCGGGCACCGAGGCGGAGAAGATGGAGCCTTGGCTGGGTGCCATCACCGATAACCTCGAAGCATTGCACATGGACGATGAAAGCACCCATGGCAGCGTCGAATACATCCTCGAACGCGTGCCGCTGCAGTTCAAGTCGCTGAACTACATCCGCGGGCGCAGCTTCCAGCAGAGCCTGATCCTGATCGACGAGTGCCAGAACCTCACGCCGCACCAGATGAAGACCATCATCACCCGTGCCGGCTCCGGTTCCAAGGTGGTATGCCTGGGCAACCTGGCACAGATCGACACGCCGTACCTGTCCGCGACCAGCTCGGGCCTGACCTACCTGACCGAGCGCTTCAAGGACTTCCCCCATGGCGTGCACATCACCCTGCAGGGTGTGCCGCGCTCGGTACTGGCCGAGTACGCCGAGTCTCACCTGTAACCCTCACAGCCGGGTGGCTCGCTGCCCGGCTTTTTTCCGCTGCGCAATCCTGACCCACGGGTTTACACTCTCTGTTCCCTTCACAGGAGCAGAGCAGTGCTGACTCATCTTGATTCCCAGGGGCGCGCCAACATGGTCGACGTCACTGAAAAGGCCGTGACCGAGCGCGAAGCCGTGGCCGAGGCGCGGGTGCGCATGTTGCCGCAGACCTTGCAGATGATCGTCGATGGCGAACATCCCAAGGGCGATGTGTTCGCCGTGGCGCGCATTGCCGGTATCCAGGCGGCTAAGAAGACCAGCGACCTGATCCCGTTGTGCCACCCGCTGATGCTGACCAGCGTCAAGGTCGAACTGAGCGCCTACGGCGAAGATGCGGTGCATATCGTCGCCCGCTGCAAGCTGGCCGGGCAGACCGGCGTCGAGATGGAAGCGCTGACCGCCGCCAGCGTCGCTGCGCTGACGATCTACGACATGTGCAAGGCGGTAGACAAGGGCATGGTCATCGAGCAGGTGCGCCTGCTGGAAAAAGTCGGTGGCAAGAGCGGGCACTACAAGGTGGAAGCGTGATGAAGGTCAAGGTGATGTATTTCGCCCGTTACCGCGAGCTGCTGGGCGTTGATGCCGAGCGTCTGGAAGGCGAGTTCAAGGTGGTAGACGATGTGCGCCAGGCGCTGGTGGCCAAGGGCGGGCATTACGCGGTGCTGGCCGAACAGAACCTGATGAGTGCGCGCAATGAAGAGCTGTGCAAGCTCGATGAGCCGCTGGAAGAGGGCGATGAAGTGGCGTTCTTCCCACCGGTGACCGGAGGCTGAACATGGCAGTGCGAGTGCAACACGGGGCGTTCGACGCAGGGGCTGAAGTCAATGCCATGCATGCGGCCAATGTCGGCGTTGGCGCTGTGGTCGGTTTCGTCGGCTATGTGCGCGATTTCAACGATGGTCGGGACGTGGCGGGGATGTTCCTCGAACATTACCCGGGCATGACCGAGAAGGCCCTGGCCAAGATCGTGGTCGAGGCCGAGCAGCGCTGGCCGTTGCTCAAGGTCGAGGTGCTGCACCGCATCGGTGCGCTGGAGCCGGGTGAGCCGATCGTCTTTGTCGGTGTGGCCAGTGCCCATCGGCAGGCGGCGTTCGATGCCTGCAACTTCATCATGGACTACCTGAAGACCCGGGCGCCGTTCTGGAAGAAGGAAAATACCCAGGACGGGCCGCGCTGGGTGGAAGGCAAGCAAAGTGACCAGGATGCCGCCGGGCGCTGGTAGTCAAGGCTGGACTGGCCCCTTGTAGGAGCGGCCTTGTGTCGCGAGAGGGCCGCGACGCGGCCCCAGGATTTCAGCATAAATGCGGAGATTGTCGGGGCCGCTTCGCGACCCTTTCGCGACACAAGGCCGCTCCTACGAGGGCGAGGCTAGCGCTGATGAATCAGTGATGCTTGCGCGGCACTGGCTTCAGCAGGTCATCCGGCGGCATTTCGCACTTGATCTTGCGCCCCAGCAGCTCTTCGATTGCCGGCAACTGGTAGGAGTCATCCTCACCAGCAAAGCTGATCGATACGCCTTCAGCACCCGCACGCCCGGTGCGGCCAATGCGGTGCACGTAGTCGTCCGGGTCTTCCGGCAGGGTGAAGTTGATCACATGGCTGATGCCATCGATGTGAATCCCGCGCCCGGCCACGTCGGTGGCCACCAGCACGGTGATGCGCCCTTCACGGAAGTTTTCGAGGGTGCGAATACGCTTGTGCTGTGGCACGTCACCCGACAACTGCGCGGCATTGATGCCGTCGCGCACGAGTTTTTCCTCGATGCGGCGTACCTCGTCCTTGCGGTTGGCGAACACCATCACCCGTTCCCATTTGTTCTGGGTCACCAGGTTGTACAGCAGCTTGTACTTGTCGCTGCCGGCCACCGCATACACGTGTTGCTCGACCGTTTCGCTGGCGACGTTCTCCGGCTCGATCTCGACGATCGCCGGGTTGGTAGTCCACTGCTTGGCCAGGTTCATCACGTCATCGGTGAAGGTGGCGGAGAACAGCAGGGTCTGGCGTTCGCTCTTCGGCGGGGTCTGGCGGATGATCTGCCGTACCTGGGGGATGAAGCCCATGTCGAGCATGCGGTCGGCTTCGTCCAGCACCATCACCTCGACCATGTCCAGGTGCACTTCGCCACGCTGGTTGAAGTCCAGCAGGCGGCCGGGGGTGGCTACCAGGATGTCGCAATGGCGGGCTTCCAGGGCCTTCAGCTGCTTGTCGAAGTCCATGCCGCCGACGAAGCTCATCACATTCAGGCCGGTGTACTTGGTCAGGGCCACGGCGTCCTTGGCGATCTGCACCACCAGCTCGCGGGTTGGCGCGATGATCAGCGCGCGCGGCTCGCCCATGTAGCGCTCTTTCGGCGGTGGCGTCTGCTGCAGCTGGGAAATGATCGAAATCAGGAACGCTGCCGTCTTGCCAGTACCGGTCTGGGCGCGACCGATGGCGTCCTGACCAGCCAGGGTGTAACCCAGCACCTGCGCCTGGATCGGGGTGCAGTACGGGAAACCGAGGTCGTGGATGGCGTGCATCAGCTCGTTGGAGAGCTTGAAGTCGTGGAAACGGGTCTTGCCTTCCTGCGGCTCGACCACGAAGTCTTCCGGCTTCCACAGGCTCGCCTGGGGCTTGGGCTTGCGTTCGCGACGTGGTTTGTCCTTGGCCGGCTTGTCGGCAGGCGCTGGGGCGTCGGCAGCTGCTTCTACCTTGGCGGCGGGTTTGGTGGTGGGCTTGGCGCGGGGCGCGGCCGGTTTCGGCTCGGGCCTGGCCTCTGCGGTGGGGGCGGGCGCCGTTGGCGTCACGCTGGCAGCAGGAGCGACGGCCTGAGGCGCGGCGTCTCCTTTGCCGAATATTTTCTTGAGTGCCTTGAGCACGATCGTCTCATCAACTGGTTAAGGAATGTACGCCGGGCAGTGTAATGCAAGATCTGGGCGCGGCGTAGCGGAAAACTCCCACAACTACAGGTGGGGTTGGCTTATTGCAATTGCTTGCTCAGCCAGTCGTGGATATCGCTCAGTTCCTCGACCACCACCTCGTGCTCCATCGGGTATTCGTGCCAGCGAGCGGCGACTCCCCAGGTATTGAGGTATTCGAACGCGGTACGGCCCATGGACGGAATCACCACCGGGTCGTGCATGCCGTGCAGGCACAGGGCCGGGGTGCGTTGCTGGCAGGCGCTCAGCTGGTGGCTGTCGGTGAAAGTCGGAGCGTAGGTGGACAGGGCGATGACGCCGCCCAGTGCTTCCTGCCACTTTATATAGGCAGTGTGCAGCACCACCGCACCGCCCTGGGAGAAACCGGCGAGGAAGATCCGCGACAGGTTGATGCCCTTGGCCTGCTCGGCCTTGATCAGGCCGATGATCTGCTCGGCCGATTCTTCCAGCTGCGCTTCGTCGATGGCGCGGGCCGGGGTCATGGCCTTGATGTCGTACCAGCTGGGCATCGCGTAGCCGCCATTGATGGTCACCGGGCGGGTCGGTGCCTGGGGCATGACGAAACGGGTGCTGGGCAGGCGCTCCTGCATGAATTCGGCCACAGGTAGGAAGTCGTAACGGTCGGCACCCAAACCGTGCAACCAGATCACACAGGCGTCAGCGGTTTTCTGGGGTTCGAGAATCAGCGGGTTGGTCATGACTGCTCCGAAAGAGTGCGGGTCTTGTTATGGCGTGCGTGAAAAGAAGGCGCTGCAATTGATTGTCAGAAAAAGAATGTCGCAACGATACAACTTTCCCTACTTGACGATCGCTTAAACGCTACAGCCAACAAATCTGGTACGCGCTTTGCAATTCTTCATTCGATGCAAAGGGCAGGCCGTGACGGTAACACCCTTTGCACGCGAAGGCTGTCACAGAACAGCTCATTGCGCCAATTGACCCAAGAACAAGCCAACACGGGTCGGATGCGCCTCATAAGGGTGCGGTGCAATTCCGGCTCATACAACAAGAGCGATTTGGAGGTTGTGAATGAAGATGTTGAAAACCACCCTGGCAGTCCTGACCGCTGCCGCTGCACTGGGCGCCGTGAGCACCGCCCAGGCCGGCGCCACCCTCGATGCGGTAAAGAAGAAGGGCTTCGTCCAGTGTGGCGTGAGCGACGGTCTTCCGGGCTTCTCAGTGCCTGATGCGCAGGGCAAGATCGTCGGTATCGACGCCGACGTCTGCCGCGCCGTGGCCGCCGCTGTGTTCGGTGACGCGACCAAGGTCAAGTTCAGCCAGCTCAACGCCAAGGAACGCTTCACCGCCCTGCAGTCGGGCGAAGTCGACGTGCTGTCGCGCAACACCACCTGGACCAGCTCGCGCGATGCCGGCATGGGCCTGGTGTTCGCCGGCGTCACCTACTACGACGGCGTTGGCTTCCTGGTCAACAAGAAGCTCGGCGTTTCCAGCGCCAAGGAACTCGACGGCGCGACTATCTGCATCCAGGCCGGTACCACCACCGAACTGAACGTGTCGGACTTCTTCCGTGCCAATGGCCTGAAGTACACCCCAATCACCTTCGACACTTCCGACGAGAGCGCCAAGTCGCTGGAGTCCGGCCGTTGCGACGTGCTCACCTCGGACAAGTCGCAGTTGTTCGCCCAGCGTTCCAAGCTGGCCGCGCCGACCGAATACGTGGTACTGCCGGAAACCATCTCCAAGGAGCCCCTGGGCCCGGTGGTGCGTAAAGGCGACGAAGACTGGTTCAGCATCGTCAAGTGGACCCTGTTCGCCATGCTCAATGCCGAAGAGGCCGGCATCACCTCGAAGAACGTCGAGGCCGAGGCCAAGTCCACCAAGAACCCGGACGTCGCCCGCCTGCTGGGCGCAGACGGGGAATATGGCAAGGACCTCAAGCTGCCCAAAGACTGGGTAGTGCAGATCGTCAAGCAAGTCGGCAACTACGGCGAAGTGTTCGAGAAGAACCTGGGCCAGAGCACCGACCTGAAGATCGACCGTGGCATGAACGCCCTGTGGAACAACGGCGGCATCCAGTACGCGCCACCTGTGCGCTGATGGCTGCACCCTGCGGCGGCATCCCGCCGTCGCAGGTTGTTCGAACCCTATTTCTCGGGGCACTTCATGCAAAATCAAATTGGCGCACCCAAGGGGCTGTCCCTGAACGACCCGCGTGTGCGCGCCTGGCTGTTCCAGATTCTCACGATCGTCTTCGTGGTGGGCCTGGGCTGGTACCTGTTCCACAATACCCAGACCAACCTGCAACACCGGGGCATCACTTCGGGTTTCGACTTCCTCGAGCGTAGCGCTGGCTTCGGTATCGCCCAGCACCTGATTCCCTACGTGGAGTCCGACAGCTACGCGCGGGTGTTCGTCATCGGCCTGCTCAATACCCTGCTGGTGACGTTCATTGGCGTGATACTGGCGACCGTCCTCGGCTTCATCATCGGCGTGGCGCGGCTGTCGCCCAACTGGATGATCAGCAAGCTGGCGACCGTGTACGTGGAAACCTTCCGCAACATCCCGCCGCTGCTGCAGATCCTGTTCTGGTACTTCGCGGTGTTCCTGACCCTGCCGGGGCCTAGGGGCAGCATCAACATCGACGACACCTTTTTCATCAGCAATCGTGGCTTGAACATGCCGGGTGCCTCGATGGCCGATGGCTTCTGGCCGTTCGTCGTTGCCCTGGTGCTGGCGCTGGTGGCGATCGTGGCGATGGTGCGTTACGCCAACAAGCGTTTCGACGAAACCGGCGAGCCTTTCCACAAGTTCTGGGTGGGGTTGGCGCTGCTCATCGCCATTCCAGGCGCCTGCGCGCTGCTGTTCGGCAGCCCGGTTCACTGGGAGGTGCCGCAGCTCAAGGGCTTCAACTTCGTCGGCGGCTGGGTGTTGATCCCTGAGCTGCTGGCGCTAACCCTGGCGTTGACCATCTACACGGCGGCCTTCATTGCCGAGATCGTGCGCTCGGGCATTCGTTCGGTGAGCCACGGCCAGACCGAAGCTGCCCACTCGCTCGGCCTGCGCGACGGCCCGACGCTGCGCAAGGTGATCATCCCCCAGGCACTGCGGGTGATCATTCCGCCGCTGACCAGCCAATACCTGAACCTGGCGAAGAACTCGTCGCTGGCGGCCGGCATCGGCTACCCGGAGATGGTCTCGCTGTTCGCCGGTACCGTGCTCAACCAGACCGGCCAGGCCATCGAGGTGATTGCCATCACCATGAGTGTCTATCTCGCCATCAGCATCAGCATTTCGCTGCTGATGAACTGGTACAACAAGCGCATTGCGCTGATCGAGCGGTGAGGATACGCCCGTGAATGCCCATGTTTTCAAACCCGACATGCCGCCACCGGTGAAAACCGTCGGCGTGCTCGCATGGATGCGTGCAAACCTGTTCTCCAGCTGGCTCAACACCCTGCTGACCCTGTTCGCCGTTTACCTGGTGTGGCTGATCGTGCCACCGCTGGTGCAGTGGGCGTTCATCGACGCCAACTGGGTCGGCACCACCCGCGCCGACTGCACCAAAGAGGGCGCCTGCTGGGTGTTCGTGCAGCAGCGCTTCGGCCAGTTCATGTACGGCTACTACCCGGTCGAGTTGCGCTGGCGCGTGGACCTCACCGTGTGGCTGGCCGTGCTCGGCGCAGCGCCGCTGTTCATCAAGCGCTTCCCGCGCAAGGCCGTCTACGGCCTGGGCTTCCTGGTGCTGTACCCGGTGCTTGCCTACACCTTGTTGCACGGCGGTGTACTGGGCCTGAGCAACGTCGCCACCAGTCAGTGGGGCGGCCTGATGCTGACCCTGGTTATCGCCACCGTGGGGATCGTCGGTGCCTTGCCGCTGGGCATCCTGTTGGCCCTTGGGCGGCGCTCGCGGATGCCGGCGGTGAAGGTGGTCTGCGTGACCTTTATCGAGTTCTGGCGTGGTGTGCCGCTGATCACCGTGCTGTTCATGTCGTCGGTGATGCTGCCGTTGTTCCTGCCGGAAGGCATGAGCTTCGACAAGCTGCTGCGGGCGATGATCGGGGTGATCCTGTTCCAGTCGGCGTATGTGGCCGAGGTGGTCCGCGGCGGTCTGCAGGCCATTCCCAAGGGCCAGTACGAAGCCGCCGCGGCCATGGGCCTGGGTTACTGGCGTTCGATGGGCCTGGTGATTCTGCCGCAGGCGCTCAAGCTGGTGATCCCCGGCATCGTCAACACCTTCATTGCCCTGTTCAAGGACACCAGCCTGGTGATCATCATCGGCCTGTTCGACCTGCTCAACAGCGTCAAGCAAGCCGCTGCCGACCCGGCCTGGCTGGGCATGGCCACCGAGGGCTATGTGTTCGCCGCCCTGGTGTTCTGGATTTTCTGTTTCGGTATGTCCCGCTACTCCATGCACCTGGAGCGCAAGCTGGACACTGGCCACAAGCGTTAGGAGTTTCGAAATGAGTGAAGCGATCAAGCAGCCTGCCGGCCCCGAGGGCATAATCCAGATGCAGGGCGTGAACAAGTGGTACGGCCAGTTCCATGTGCTCAAGGACATCAACCTGAACGTGCGCCAGGGCGAGCGCATCGTCCTGTGTGGCCCGTCCGGCTCCGGCAAGTCGACCACCATCCGCTGCCTCAACCGCCTGGAAGAGCACCAGCAGGGCCGCATCGTGGTCGATGGCGTGGAGCTGACCAACGACCTCAAGCAGATCGAGGCGATCCGCCGCGAGGTGGGCATGGTGTTCCAGCACTTCAACCTGTTCCCGCACCTGAGCATTCTGGAAAACTGCACTCTGGCGCCGATGTGGGTGCGCAAGATGCCCCGGCGCAAGGCCGAGGAAATCGCCATGCACTACCTGGAGCGGGTGCGCATTCCGGAGCAGGCCCACAAGTTCCCGGGGCAGTTGTCGGGTGGCCAGCAGCAGCGCGTGGCGATTGCCCGGGCGTTGTGCATGAAGCCGAAGATCATGCTGTTCGACGAACCGACCTCGGCGCTGGACCCGGAGATGGTCAAGGAAGTGCTCGACACCATGGTCGGCCTGGCCGAGGACGGCATGACCATGCTCTGCGTGACCCACGAAATGGGCTTTGCCCGCACCGTGGCGAATCGGGTGATCTTCATGGACAAGGGGGAGATCGTCGAGCAGGCCGCGCCGGATGACTTCTTCGACCGACCGCGCAGTGACCGGACCAAGCTGTTCCTCAGCCAGATCCTGCACTGAAGCAAAGAAAAGGGGCCGCTTTGCGGCCCCTCTCGAATGCTTAATTATTTTCCGGGTTGGCAGCCGGCGCCGGAGGCGGGCGCAGCCCCACCTCGGCAATCAGCTTCAGCTGCTGACCATTGCGCATCACCTCGATGGTGATCTTGTCGGTCGGCTTGATCCGCGCTACCTGATTCATCGACTTGCGCCCGTCACCCGCCGGTTCGCCGTTGATGCTCAGGATCACGTCACCCAGCTGCAACCCGGCCTTCTGCGCCGGGCCGTCGCGGAAGATACCGGCCACCACGATGCCTGGGCGGCCCTGCATGCCGAACGATTCAGCCAGTTCCTGGCTCAACGGTTGCACCTCGATGCCCAGCCAACCGCGAATCACCTGGCCGTGTTCGACGATCGACTTCATCACTTCAAGCGCCAGCTTGATCGGGATGGCGAAGCCGATACCTTGGGAGCCGCCGGACTTGGAGAAAATCGCGGTGTTGATACCGACCAGGTTGCCATTGGCGTCGACCAGCGCACCACCGGAGTTGCCCGGATTGATCGCCGCGTCGGTCTGGATGAAGTCTTCGTAGTTGTTCAGGCCCAGCTGGTTGCGGCCCGTGGCACTGATGATGCCCATGGTCACGGTCTGGCCAACGCCGAACGGGTTGCCGATGGCCAGTACCACATCACCGATGTGGATGTTGTCGGAGCGGCCGATGGTGATGGCTGGCAGGTTCTTCAGGTCGATCTTCAACACCGCCAGGTCGGTTTCCGGGTCGCTACCGATCACCCGCGCCAGGGTTTCCCGGCCGTCCTTCAGGGCCACGACGATCTGGTCGGCGCCGCTGGTCACGTGGTTGTTGGTCAGCAAATATCCCTCGGGGCTCATGATCACCGCCGAACCCAGGCTCGACTCCCAGCGGCGCTGCTTGGGCAGGTTGTCTCCGAAGAAGCGGCGGAACTGCGGGTCTTCGAACAGCGGGTGAGCAGTCTTGTTCACCACCTTGGTGGTGTACAGGTTGACCACGGCCGGGGCGGCGAGGGTCACGGCGTCGGCGTAGGACACCGGGCCCTGCATGATCCGCGTGGTTTGCGGGGCTTGCTGCAGGTTGACGTCCTGGCTGGGCAGACCGACCCACTCCGGGTAGCGCTGGATGATCAGTACGGCGATCAGAATACCGGTTAGCAGGGGCCAGCCGAAGTAACGCAAAGCCTTGAACATGAACGAGTCCTGGAAAGAGCGGGGGCCTGAGGCCGCGCAGTGGGGCATGAGCGCGCGCGATCATACACCGGTTCCCCCGATGCCGGCGACGGCCCATAATGGCCGGCATTATACGGGCGTTCTGCAGGCGTTGCGCCCGTGAAAAACGCAGATTTCGAGGAGATTTTCATGGCCGTGGCACTCAACACCCTGGTCGAGGAAGCCGAACGCTACCTGGGCAGCGCGAAGATCCAGGATTATTGCCCCAATGGCCTGCAGGTCGAGGGCCGGCCGCAGGTCAGCCGCATCGTCAGCGGCGTCACCGCCAGCCAGGCCTTGCTGGATGCCGCAGTCGAGGCCGAGGCCGACCTGATCCTGGTGCACCATGGTTACTTCTGGAAGGGCGAGAACCCGTGCGTTACCGGGATCCGTCAGCGCCGGTTGAAGACCTTGCTGAAGCACGACATCAGCCTGCTGGCCTTTCATCTGCCGCTGGATGTCCACCCTGAGGTCGGCAACAACGTGCAACTGGCGCGGCAGCTGGATATCACCGTCGAAGGGCCGCTGGACCCGGAAAACCCCAAGGTGGTCGGGCTGGTTGGCTCCCTGGCGGAGCCGGTGACTGCACGTGATTTTGCCCGGCGGGTGCAGGAAGTGCTCGGACGTGAGCCGTTGCTGGTCGAGGGCGACCAAATGATCCGCCGGGTCGGCTGGTGCACCGGGGGCGGGCAGGGATACATCGATACGGCGATTGCGTCGGGGGTGGACCTGTACCTCACTGGCGAGGCGTCAGAGCAGACCTATCACAGTGCCCGGGAGAACGGGGTCAGCTTCGTTGCCGCGGGTCACCATGCCACCGAGCGGTATGGCGTGCAGGCGCTGGGTGATTACCTGGCGCGGCGGTTTGCTCTGGAGCACCTGTTCATCGACTGCCCGAATCCCATCTGAGATCGGCGTCGCCTGCTTCGCGGGTAAACCCGCTCCCACAGGGATCGCACCGAGCCTGTGGGAGCTGCTTTACCCGCGAAAGGGCCGGACCTGCCAGCCCAAACCCACAGTCATATCGTTAGACTTTTTCGATCTAGCCCGCCTCCTAAATAGAAGCAGCCGCTGTGATAAAGTGGCTCGCTCGAACACGGCCCGCAGGCCGTCCATAAGATCGTTTTTCGTGTTTTTTCGTGAGTAGCCATGGTCGACAAACTGACGCACTTGAAACAGCTGGAGGCGGAGAGCATCCACATCATCCGCGAGGTGGCCGCCGAGTTCGATAACCCGGTGATGCTGTACTCGATCGGCAAGGATTCCGCCGTGATGCTGCACCTGGCGCGCAAGGCCTTCTTCCCGGGCAAGCTGCCGTTCCCGGTGATGCACGTCGACACCCAGTGGAAATTCCAGGAGATGTACAGCTTCCGCGACAAGATGGTCGAGGAAATGGGCCTGGAGCTGATCACCCACGTCAACCCCGAGGGTGTGGCGCAGGGCATCAACCCGTTCACCCATGGCAGCTCCAAGCACACCGATATCATGAAGACCCAGGGCCTCAAGCAGGCGCTGGACAAGCATGGTTTCGACGCCGCCTTCGGTGGCGCGCGCCGCGACGAAGAGAAGTCGCGGGCCAAGGAGCGCGTCTACTCGTTCCGTGACAGCAAGCACCGCTGGGACCCGAAGAACCAGCGCCCGGAGCTGTGGAACGTGTACAACGGCAAGGTCAACAAGGGCGAGTCGATCCGCGTCTTCCCGCTGTCGAACTGGACCGAGCTGGACATCTGGCAGTACATCTACCTCGAAGGCATCCCGATCGTGCCGCTGTACTTCGCCGCCGAGCGTGAAGTCATCGAGAAGAACGGCACCCTGATCATGATCGACGACGATCGCATCCTCGAGCACCTCTCCGAGGAAGAGAAGGCGCGCATCGTCAAGAAGAAGGTGCGTTTCCGTACCCTTGGCTGCTACCCGCTGACGGGCGCTGTCGAGTCGGAAGCCGAGACCCTGACGGACATCATTCAGGAAATGCTCCTGACCCGTACGTCCGAACGCCAGGGCCGTGTCATCGACCACGATGGCGCCGGTTCCATGGAAGACAAGAAACGTCAAGGCTACTTCTAATTTCAGGGTTACTCCATGTCGCACCAATCTGATCTGATCAGCGAGGACATCCTCGCCTACCTGGCCCAGCACGAGCGCAAGGAACTGCTGCGCTTCCTGACCTGCGGCAACGTCGACGATGGCAAGAGCACCCTGATCGGGCGCCTGCTGCACGACTCGAAGATGATCTACGAGGACCACCTCGAGGCCATCACCCGTGATTCGAAGAAAGTCGGCACCACCGGCGAAGAAGTCGACCTGGCGCTCCTGGTCGACGGCCTGCAGGCCGAGCGCGAGCAGGGCATCACCATCGATGTCGCCTACCGCTACTTCTCAACCGCCAAGCGCAAGTTCATCATCGCCGACACGCCGGGCCACGAGCAGTACACCCGCAACATGGCCACCGGCGCGTCCACCTGCGACCTGGCGATCATCCTGGTCGATGCCCGCTACGGCGTGCAGACCCAGACCCGTCGCCACAGCTACATCGCATCCTTGCTGGGCATCAAGCACATCGTGGTCGCGGTCAACAAGATGGACCTCAAAGGCTTCGATGAAGGCGTGTTCGAGTCGATCAAGGCCGACTACCTGAAGTTCGCCGACGCCATCAACCTGAAACCGAGCAGCCTGCACTTCGTGCCGATGTCGGCGCTCAAGGGCGATAACGTGGTCAACCACAGCGAGCAGTCGCCGTGGTACGCCGGCCCGACGCTGATGGAAATCCTTGAAACCGTCGAAGTGGCGGCTGACCGCAACTTCACCGACCTGCGCTTCCCGGTGCAGTACGTCAACCGTCCGAACCTGAACTTCCGCGGCTTCGCCGGCACCATCGCCAGCGGCGTGGTGCACAAGGGTGACGAAGTGGTGGTGCTGCCGTCGGGCAAGAGCAGCCGGGTCAAGTCCATCGTCACCTACGAAGGTGAACTGGAGAACGCCGGCCCGGGCCAGGCCGTGACCCTGACCATGGAAGACGAGATCGACATCTCCCGTGGCGACCTGCTGGTGCACGCCGATAACGTGCCGCCAGTTACCGACCAGTTCGACGCCATGCTGGTGTGGATGGCCGAGGAGCCGATGCTGCCGGGCAAGAAATACGACATCAAGCGCGCCACCAGCTATGTGCCGGGCTCGATTGCCAGCATCACCCACAAGGTCGATGTGAACACCCTGGAGCAGGGCGCTGCCAGCGCACTGCAGCTGAACGAGATCGGCCGCGTCAAGGTTGCCCTGGACACCTCGATCGCCCTGGACGGTTACGACAGCAACCGCACCACCGGTGCGTTCATCGTCATTGACCGCCTGACCAATGGCACCGTCGGCGCCGGCATGATCATCGCACCGCCAGTCCTGCCGCACGGCGGCACCGGCCAGCATGGCAAGCTCGCTCACGTGGCCACCGAAGAGCGCGCCCTGCGCTTCGGCCAGCAGCCGGCCACCGTGCTGTTCAGCGGCCTGTCCGGAGCTGGCAAGAGCACCCTGGCCTACGCCGTCGAGCGCAAGTTGTTCGACATGGGCCGTGCGGTATACGTGCTCGATGGCCAGAACCTGCGCCACGACCTGAACAAGGGCCTGCCACAGGACCGCGCCGGCCGTACCGAGAACTGGCGTCGCGCCGCCCACGTGGCGCGCCAGTTCAACGAAGCCGGCCTGCTGACCCTGGCTGCGTTCGTCGCCCCGGATGCCGAAGGCCGCGAGCAGGCCAAGGCGCTGATCGGCAAGGAGCGCCTGGTCACCGTTTACGTTCAGGCCTCGCCGCTGGCGTGCCGTGAGCGTGACCCACAGGGCCTGTATGCAGCCGGTGGCGACAACATCCCGGGCGAAAGCTTCCCGTTCGATGTGCCGCTGGATGCTGACCTGGTGATCGATACCCAGAACACCAGCGTTGAAGAAGGCGTGAAGCAGGTGCTGGATGTGCTGCGTCAGCGTGGCGCGATCTAAGTATTGCTGCTTGTGAAAAACCCCGCTTCGGCGGGGTTTTTTGTTTTTTGGGCGGAAATACGCATTTGGGGCTGGCAGGTGCTGGCCGTGGTTTTTTTCGGCGCCTATGAGATCGAGCGCCGCCCGCGCGGCGCTCGATTTGCGCGCCACCACACAACTTAAGACAGGCACTTGGTAGCAAATTTCTGGTTCTGCTGGTCAGGCAACAAAAGGACTTTTCCGGTCTACCCAACCTGTTAGAAACAGCATCAACACCCTTACAGATTTGTTCATTGCATGTCCTTGAACAGGGGAAGTCCTTTTGACTTTCGCCAAGCGATGATCCGTGCGATCACGCCCACGGCGCAGCCCTCCAGTTCGTTTGCCGGGTAGTAGAGGAGGTCAGAGCCATCTGGATGTCCGGCTATCTCGATAAAGTGTTCGAGCAAGCGATCCTGCCAGACGGAGGTGCCAGATGCCTGTAGCAATTCCTCAACCACCGTCCTGAATTCGGCGCAGGTGTAGTCGGCAAGAGAGTGTTTTTGACTGATCACCAGTCCACCTCCGAAGACAGCGCATACTGCAGGGCACTCATGATCCGCAGGTTCTCGACGTCGTACATCGCACCGCCCATGGTGGGCGGGTCGAGGTGGCAGATCTGATAGTTGCGCACGCCTTTGGCCGTCTCGCAGAAAGGCGCGCGGGGTGGCCAGCCTTGCTTGATACGGTTGAGTTGGGAAGTGACGAATTGGTGTGAATAGACTGGGTCCTCGGCGAGGGCCGTCCAGAAGGACTGAGAGAAGTCGTCGAAGTTGGCGAAGCTTTGCTCTGCCAGCTTCTTTGCGATGTGCTCTGGGAGGTGCATAGCCATGACAGCGTTTCTCTCTTGAAGTGATGCATGGATCATGGCTGTGCTTGTTTGGGGAATATTCACCGTGCTGCATTTGGTGTGAGGTTTTTTTGATGAGCGTGTAGGAATATTCAGGATCTAGGAGTGATATGCCCCGTGAAGGCGGGGCATATGTTGGTTATGACTTAAAGCCGCTTTTCCCGTTGGCTAGTCGCCAGGACTTAATGATTTCTATAATTTTCTCCGGATTACCATCTTCTGGGGTGGCTGGTCTGTACAGGAGATTTATTCCAGAAGGATGCTCAGTTACTTTTCTGAAATGCTGCAGTAAAGGCGTGAGTACCTCGTCCGGCTCGTCCTCGTTTGCTCTGTCGATTTCAGCTAGAAACTCCAGGAATTCCTGCTCTGTGTAATCACTTAGATTTTCCTTGAGTATCATGGCTTTTCTCCGTAATGGATGGTGTTATGCACCCTTGGCGTTACGATTCTCAAATTGCTCATGTCGTAAACACCACCGCCTTCACTTATTGGTAGGACGTGATGGATCGCGAAGGTCATCTGGCTCATGTAAATGTCCTCGTCATTCACCAATGGTGCATTTCCATTTTTCCTCATGCGCACTAGGTCCCTTTCACTGAATTGTTTAGAAAGCTCAGGATCGTTAGCCACAGACTTCCAGAACCGTCGCCGGAACGCATCAAAGTTTCTGAATTCAACACCTCTGAGCAGATCGGCAATCTGAGCAGGGATTGGCGCACCTTCACGGCTGGCGGCCTGCGCGCGCCATGTCTCTGTAACCTGCACGCCTTGTCCAATGGAGGTCCCAGCCTCAAACCTCGGACTCTTGAATACCACCAGGATAGGCGGCAATCCCGAGTCGATCGGGAAGGTGATGATCAGCCGTTCCTGATCGAGAAGATCCAGTGCAGGATAGCTTTCCGTTGTGTTGCTTACAGGGTTGAGGCTGCTGCCGGTGTAAACAATCGTGCCCGGCGGAGCGGGTGGCAGGCTAGTGGAGCTACCTTCACCACCTCCGGGCGGGCTGGCGGGTGTCCAGGTCAGGATGCGCTGTGGGTTCTCCAGTGCGAGGCTGTAAACCTGCCGTTCAGTATCAAATGTTGCGGCCCTTACCGGCACTGCCTTACCGCCGGGAACCACGTACAGGCTGATGTCGTTTGCGTCTTCACTACCAGCAAGTAAATAAGGCACGTCCACGCTGGCTGATGAAAGGGCGAGGGCGGCCAGGTCAGGCCCGTCTGGTGGGGAAAGGCTGGAAAGAGGAGTGCTGATCAGGTACCGCCTTTCCGAATTACCCAGCGTTGCAGGCCAGGCTGCCGAAAGTATGGCTACAGCCAAGGAGGCCGTTGTGGTAGCCAATCGACCTACTGCTGCGATGATCGCTCCGCGAATAGCAACCGACGCGACATCCGCAGCAAAGGTCGCCAGCCCGATCAGAATGACGGTCGTAGCAGAGGCAGAAGAGTGGGTGTCGTTGATGTAACTGATGCGTTGGCGTGCTGCCTCGACTTGGCGCCGGGCCGATTCTTCGGCAGCTATCCGTTCAGCTTCCGCTTGCTGACGTGCGGCTTCTTCGGCAGCTATCCGTTCGGCTTCTGCTTGCTGGCGTGCGGCCTCTTCGGCAGCTATCCGCGCTGCTTCTGCTTGCTGACGTGCAGCCTCCTCGGCCGCTGCACGTTCGGCTGCAAGCCTTGCCTGCAGTTGTTCCATTTCCAGCGCTCGCTGGGTGAGGTTCGCCATGGATGCGCTGAACTGCTGCAAATAGCGAATGGACTCTGTGAGCGCCAGTGCCCGGTGGTAATCCGCCCAAAGCACGCCGGCTCGGCGGTTGGCCTGTTCATCGACGAGGTCTTGCAGTGCCTCGGTTTGAGGCTTGGAAAGTGGCCCGACGATGTTCGGGTTGGAATCGTTGGAAGCGGGTATCTCGGCTTGCTTCGCTGCGATCAACGCATTGGCGGCGTTTACATAGGCCGAAAAACGCTGGATGAGGGTATCGGTTTCATGGGTTGGGGTGGATTGAGCCACTTGGTGTTGCAGGAAGCTGGGCAGGCAGTCGAAGCAGATCTGCTGTTCATGAAGAATTTGCCCATACCGCCGTTCGATGGCTTTGGGGAGGTCGACAGCAGGTTGCGCAATTTCTGCCTCGTCAACCTGGCGAGCCATTTCCGGCAGGTCCGCCGCCAACGCCTGAAACTTCTGCGCTGCGATGTGCAGGCGGTAGGCGGCATCGACAGAAGCGTTGAAAGTCTCCCAGATCTGTTGGCCCCATGCCTCGCCAGAGGTGCCGATCGGGAATGCGCCATCGTCGTTCAACCGGGTGGCGAAGGAGTCGTAGCGTTTATAAAAAGGAATGGCACCGTAGAAGCTGGTTGCCACCGGGGCGATCTGAAGATACTCGGCGCGCCTTTGTTGCAAGCTCATCGTGGCAAGCTGTTGGCGTAGCTCCAGATGCTGGACGGGTTGAGCTGCAGATCCCGCGATTGCCTGTTGTTCGATGGCAGCGCGCTCAGCGCTGATTTGCATGGGAAGTTGCTCAAGAGCGGGTGCATATTGTTCGGCGTGGATATTGTTGACGGCAGTAAACTCCTCGCCGAAAACCGTTCGCCAGCCTTTTTCCTGGGCGAAAGGGCTAGGCCCTCCAGTACCTCGAGCTCGCCCTGCATCCAGCCCCCAGCCCCCAGCCGCCATAGCCGGTCCCGGACAACGGGGGCAACGGGCTGAGAGGCACTCGATCCGGGGCTTGCGCGCGCGTCAAGACGCCCTCATTCAGATTCAGCGCACCGCGGGAATCACGGAAGGGTTCACCAAATTTGACGGTTTCATTTTGAGCCATGTAGTCATCCTCCTGGTCGCTACATGGCAAAGCGTGCTCCAGGCAGTTTTTCCTGTATGTCAGGCGCTGCTCGTCAATCAGTAGGAGTATTCCTGCTGACCGGAAAGATCTGATTTAAATGTGCTTTTCGGAAACAGGAATAACGCGCTTTTCCTTAACAGCCTTGTAGGAAAAACTCGAATAAATCTCCTTCACCCCTGGCAACCGCTGCAGCACTTCCCGGGTGAATTCCCCGAACGATTCCAGATCCCTCGCCAGAATCTCCAGCAGAAAGTCGTAACGTCCGGATATGTTGTGGCAAGACACAATCTCGGGAATCTCCATCAGCCTTCGCTCGAACGCCAAAGCCATCTCTTTGGTATGCGAGTCCATCATGATACTAACGAACGCAGTCACCCCAAACCCCAGCGACTTGGGCGACAAGATGGCCTGGTATCCGGTGATATAGCCGCTGTCTTCCAGTAATTTCACTCTTCTCCAGCAGGGCGAAGTGGTCAGCGCAACCTGGTCGGCGAGTTCGGAGATGGTAAGGCGGGCGTTGTCCTGCAGGGCGGCGAGCAGAGCGCGGTCGGTACGGTCGAGGCTTGAAGGCATGTTTTGCCCTCCTGGTGTTGTATTTGTTGTTTTCTTTCCAAAACAGGCGCGAATGCGTGGGCTATTTTGGAAAAATTCAGGCAGCTCGGTGGCATAAGCTTATAACAAACCACCAGAGGCTGTTGCCATGCGCGACTCCCATAACAACACCGGTTTTTCCACCCGCGCCATCCATCATGGCTACGACCCGCTTTCCCACGGCGGCGCCCTGGTGCCACCGGTTTACCAGACTGCAACCTATGCCTTCCCTAACGTTGAATACGGCGCAGCGTGCTTTGCCGGGGAGGAGGGCGGGCACTTCTACAGCCGCATCTCCAACCCGACCCTGGGCTTGCTGGAGCAGCGGATGGCATCGCTGGAAGGGGGCGAGGCCGGCCTTGCGCTGGCGTCGGGCATGGGGGCCATCACCTCGACCTTGTGGACCTTGCTGCGGCCCGGTGACGAGCTGATCGTCGGGCGCACGGTGTATGGCTGCACTTTCGCCTTCATGCACCATGGCATCGGTGAGTTCGGGGTCAAGGTTCGTCATGTCGATCTTAATGACGCCAAGGCGCTAAAAGCTGCCATCACCCACAAAACCCGGATGATCTACTTTGAAACCCCGGCCAACCCGAACATGCAACTGGTCGATATCGCGGCGGTGGCCGAAGCGGCGCGGGGGCACGACCTGCATATCGTGGTCGACAACACCTATTGCACGCCCTACCTGCAGCGGCCACTGGAGCTGGGGGCTGATCTGGTCGTGCATTCGGCGACCAAGTACCTCAGTGGCCACGGTGATATCACGGCCGGGCTGGTGATCGGGCGCAAAGCGCTGGTGGACCGGATTCGCCTGGAAGGCCTCAAGGACATGACCGGCGCGGTGCTGTCGCCACATGATGCCTCGCTGTTGATGCGCGGCATCAAGACGCTTGCGTTGCGCATGGATCGCCATTGCGCGAATGCCCAGCAGGTGGCCGAGTTTCTCGCCCGTCAGCCGCAGGTCGAGCTGATCCAGTATCCGGGGCTGCCATCGTTTGCCCAATACGAACTGGCGCAGCGGCAGATGCGTTTGCCAGGCGGAATGATCGCTTTCGAGCTCAAGGGCGGGATCGATGCCGGGCGGCGTTTCATGAATGCGCTGCAACTGTTTGCCCGGGCGGTGAGCCTGGGCGATGCCGAGTCGCTGGCGCAGCATCCGGCGAGCATGACCCATTCCAGCTATACGCCCGAAGAGCGAGCGCACCATGGCATCTCAGAAGGTTTGGTGCGTCTGTCGGTAGGGCTGGAGGATGTCGAGGATCTGTTGACGGATGTCGGGCAGGCGTTGAGCGCCTGCGCATGAAGTACGGTTCAGGAAGCGCTGCCCGATGCCTTGCCCTGGGGCGGCGCGAGCACTCTGGACGGGCTGGTGCAATGACCAGCGCATCCAAGAGGAGTATCACCATGAAAATGTCTGCAAACGACCTTGACCTGATCATTCGCCGCGCTGGCGGAGATGACGATGAGGGTGGTCAATCGTGGCGCAAGCCTTGATCTGAATGGGTACCCCGCCGCGGCGGGGTTGCCTGACCAGTATCGATCACGCAAGAAAAAGGCCTCTTTCGAGGCCTTTTGCGTGTCTGCGGCTCAGCGCTTGAGCCCGTAGCTCTCGTCGAGCATGCCCGGCGAGTTGGGCGACTTCGGTGCATAGTCACGTGGCACCTCGGCGGTGTCCTTCGGCGGGGTCAGGCGGTCACGTGGACCCTGGGTCCCTTCCGAGTGCAAGGCAGCCAGCAGGCGCTGGCGGGTCAGCTCGTCGAGCGCCAGGTGGTTGGCGCCGTCAGCCAGGTGATCCTGCACGTCCTGGTAGCTCTGGGTCAGCTTCTTGACCAGTACCGCGGTGCTGTTGAAATGGGTAACCACCTGGTTCTGGTAGCTGTCGAAGCGCTGCTGGATATCATCCAGCTGACGCTGGGTGCTGCTGGGCGCCGCGTTGGGCAACAGGCGGGCCACGATGAAACCGACCGCCACACCGATGACCAGGGCCAGGGTTGGCAACAACCAAACAAGGAGCGAGAGTTCCACGAGTCCTTCCTCTATAAACGGCTTTGCTTTACGTTAACGGCTCAGACCTGCGCTGTATACCGCGAGCGATCGCAAATCAGAACAGAATTCCTCACCTAGACGAAACGACCCCCTTCGAGGTCACGGAGTAGTGCCTTGCTTGTCCGCGAAACCCCCTTGTTCATCGACGGCCCGATCGGCCAGCTGGAAGCCTTGTACCTGGACGTGGCCGATGCCCGCGGTGCGGTGCTGATCTGCCACCCCAACCCGGTCCAGGGTGGCACCATGCTCAACAAGGTGGTCTCGACCCTGCAGCGCACCGCCCGCGACGCCGGCTACGTGACCTTGCGCTTCAACTACCGCGGCGTTGGCCAGAGCGCCGGCAGCCATGACATGGGCGCGGGCGAAGTGGCTGATGCCGAGGCCGCCGCCGCGTGGCTGCGTGCGAAGCACCCTGAGCTGCCGCTGGTACTGATGGGCTTCTCGTTCGGCGGCTTTGTCGCCACCAGCCTGGCCGGGCGCCTGGAAGCGCAAGGCGTGGAGTTGCAACAGCTGTTCATGATCGCCCCGGCGGTGATGCGGCTGACCGCCGACTTCCCGCTGCCGCAGCGCTGCCCGATCACCGTGGTGCAGCCTGACGCTGACGAAGTCGTCGATCCGCAGCTGGTTTACGAATGGTCCGACGCACTGGGGCGCCCCCATGAGCTGCTGAAAGTGGCAGAATGCGGACACTTCTTCCATGGCAAGCTGACCGATCTGAAGGATCTGCTGCTGCCGCGCCTTTCGAACTGAGCCAAGCCTGAATAAGCGAACACCCATGACCACGCGCATCCTTACCGGTATCACCACCACCGGCACCCCGCACCTGGGCAACTACGCCGGCGCCATCCGCCCGGCGATCGTCGCCAGCCAGCAGCCGGGTGTCGACTCGTTCTACTTCCTGGCCGACTACCACGCCCTGATCAAGTGCGACGACCCGCTGCGCATCCAGCGCTCGCGCCTGGAAATCGCCGCCACCTGGCTGGCCGGTGGCCTTGATCCAGCCAAGGTGACCTTCTACCGTCAGTCCGATATCCCCGAGATCCCCGAGCTGACCTGGCTGCTGACCTGCGTTGCCGCCAAGGGCCTGCTCAACCGCGCCCACGCCTACAAGGCCTCGGTGGACAAGAACCTGGAAACCGGCGAAGACCCGGATGCCGGCGTGACCATGGGCCTTTACAGCTACCCGGTGCTGATGGCTGCAGACATCCTGATGTTCAACGCCAACAAGGTGCCGGTCGGCCGTGACCAGATCCAGCACGTGGAAATGGCCCGCGACATCGGCCAGCGCTTCAACCACCTGTTCGGCCAGGGCAACGACTTCTTCGCCCTGCCGGAGGCGGTGATCGAGGAGAGCGTGGCGACCCTGCCGGGCCTGGACGGTCGCAAGATGTCCAAGAGCTACGACAACACCATCCCGCTGTTCACCAGCGCCAAGGACATGAAAGACGCCATCTCGCGCATCGTCACCGACTCGCGTGCGCCTGGCGAAGCCAAAGATCCGGACAATTCGCACCTGTTCACCCTGTTCCAGGCCTTCTCGACGCCATCACAGTGCGCCGAATTCCGCGAAGAGCTGCTGCAGGGCCTCGGTTGGGGCGAAGCCAAGCAACGCTTGTTCCAGCTGCTCGACAGCCAGCTGGCCGAGAAGCGCGAGCACTACCACCAGCTGATTTCGCGCCCGGCAGATCTGGAGGACATCCTCCTCGCCGGTGCCGCCAAGGCCCGCAAGATCGCCACCCCGTTCCTCGAGCAGCTGCGTGAGGCTGTTGGCTTGCGTTCTTTCCGCAGCAGCGTGCAAGCCAGTACCGAAGTGAAGAAGAAAGCCGCCAAGAGCGCGCGCTTCGTCAGTTTCCGAGACGAAGACGGCAGCTTCCGCTTCCGCCTACTGGCCGCCGATGGCGAGCAACTGCTGCTGTCGCGCAGCTTCGCCGACGGCAAGAGCGCCGGTGCCGTGAGCAAGCAGCTGCAGCAGGGCGGTGACGCCGACGTGCGCGTTGACGGCCTGGGCTTCAGCCTGTGGCTCAATGACGAGCAGGTCGCTGACGGGCCGCAGTTCGACAGCGCCGAAGCCCGTGATTCGGCCATCGAAAGCCTGCGTGTAGCGCTTCAGCCACAACAAGACTGAGGCATATTGCCTGTAGGAGCGGGCTTGCCCGCGATCACCGGCGAAGCCGGTGCCATACAGCGTAAAAAAGCCTTGAATGAGGCATATTGACGCAAGTCGCATTGCCATTAAGCGGGCCTGTCGCTACAGTGACGGCCCGTTTTTTGTTGCCTCGCTAACGAAATCATGACGCCCCTAGAACGATATCAAGCAGATCTGAAACGTCCCGACTTCTTCCATGACGCGGCGCAGGAAACTGCGGTACGTCACCTGCAGCGTCTGTACGACGACCTGGTGCACGCGCAGAACAACAAGCCGGGCGTGTTCGGCAAGCTGTTCGGCAAGAAGGAGCAGACGCCAGTCAAAGGCCTGTACTTCTGGGGTGGGGTGGGGCGTGGCAAGACTTATCTGGTCGACACCTTCTATGAAGCGCTGCCGTTCAAGCAGAAGATGCGCACGCACTTCCACCGCTTCATGAAACGCGTCCACGAGGAAATGAAAACCCTCAAGGGCGAGAAGAACCCGCTGACCATCATCGCCAAGCGCTTCAGCGAAGAAGCCAAGGTGATCTGCTTCGACGAATTCTTCGTTTCCGACATTACCGATGCCATGATCCTCGGCACCTTGATGGAAGAGCTGTTCAAGAACGGTGTCTCGCTGGTGGCGACTTCCAACATCGTCCCTGACGGCTTGTACAAGGACGGCTTGCAGCGCGCGCGCTTCCTGCCCGCCATCGCCATGATCAAGCAGTACACCGACGTGGTGAACGTCGACAGCGGCGTCGACTACCGCCTGCGTCACCTGGAACAGGCCGAACTGTTCCACTTCCCACTCAATGACGCGGCGCACCAGAGCATGCGCGCCAGCTTCAAGGCGATGACGCCCGAGTGCACGCAGGCCGTCGAGAACGACGTGCTGATGATCGAAAACCGCCCGATCAATGCCCTGCGCACCTGCGACGACGTCGCCTGGTTCGACTTCCGCGCCCTGTGCGACGGGCCGCGCAGCCAGAACGACTACATTGAGCTGGGCAAGATCTTTCACGCCGTGTTGCTGAGCAACGTGGAGCAGATGGGCGTCACTACCGACGACATCGCCCGCCGCTTCATCAACATGGTGGACGAGTTCTACGACCGCAACGTCAAGCTGATCATCTCGGCCGAGGTGGAGCTCAAAGACCTGTACACCGGCGGTCGCCTGAGCTTCGAGTTCCAGCGGACCCTGAGCCGCCTGCTGGAAATGCAGTCGCACGAATTCCTGTCGCGCGCTCACAAGCCTTAAGGCACTGGGGCCGCTTCGCGGCCCATCGCCGGCAAGCGCGGCTCCCACAGGATGGGCGCTGACCCACAGGCTTGTACAATACCTGTAGGAGCCGCGCTTGCCGGCGATGGGCTGCGCAGCAGCCCCATTGGCCTCAGGCTTCCTGTATGAACTGCTGCCGATACTGATTCGGCGACAACTCCGTGTGCTGTCGGAACAACCGCGCAAAGAAACTGGCATCGTCATAGCCGACCTCATAACTGATGGTCTTGATGCTCTTGCGTGTGCTCGACAACAGTCCCTTGGCCGTTTCGATGCGTAACCGCTGCAGATAGTGCAACGGCTTGTCCCCAGTCGCTCCCTGGAAACGGCGCATGAAGTTGCGAATGCTCATGCCATGGTTGCGGGCCACGTCCTCGAAGCGGAACTTGTCGGCGAAGTGTTCCTCCAGCCAGTGCTGGATCTGCAGGATGATCAGGTCCTGGTGCAGCTTCTGCCCGCCAAAGCCCATTCGCCCCGGGGTGTAGTTGCGCTGCACTTCATAGAGGATGTCGCGGGCCACGGCACGCGCTACATTGGCGCCGCAGAAGCGCTCGATCAGATAGATGTACAGGTCGCAGGCTGAGGTGGTGCCGCCGGCGCAGTACAGGTTGTCGGCGTCGGTCAGGTGCTTGTCCTGATTGAGGCGGATCTTCGGGTAGCGCTCGGCAAAGCTGTTGAAGAAGCGCCAGTAGGTGGTCGCCTCCTTGCCATCGAGCAGGCCGGACTCGGCCAGCCAGAACACCCCGCTGGCTTCGGCGCACAGCACCGCGCCGCGGGCGTGCTGTTCGCGCAGCCATGGCAGCACCTGCGGATAACGTTGCTGGAGGTTGTCGAAATCTTCCCAGAAGGCCGGGAGGATGATCACGTCGGCATCGTCAAGACCGCCATCGACCGGCAGTTGCACATTGCTGAAGCTGTCTACCGGCTGGCCATCGGGGCTCACCAGGCGAATCTCGAACATGGGCTGCAAGCCCAGGCCCAGCTGCTTGCTGTAGCGCAAACTGGCGAGGTGGAAGAAATCCTTGGCCTGCATCAGGGTCGAAGCGAACACCTTGTCAATGGCCAGGATGCTGACGCGCCGCAACGACGCGGAGGGTTGGGTAAACATCATTGTCATTGTTCTTATAGGGTAGAGTGGTCAATCACCGGCTGGATCGTCTTATTTTTTGGCGATTGTGTCTACCCCGTGTCGCAGAGGGGCCGCAAAGCGGCCCATGCTGTTCAAGGCGCGGGGTTTGGCTGCTCCTGATGAATTGCTTCGATTGCCGTAAGCAGTTCGTCGTTGAGGTTCAGCTGCAGGCTGTCGAGGTTGCTCTGCAGCTGCACCAGGTCGGTCGCACCGATGATGTTGCTGGTCACGAACGGCTGCCGCGTCACGAACGCCAGGGCCATCTGGGCCGGGTCCAGGCCGTGCGCCTGGGCCAGTTGCACATAACGGCTGCAGGCCGCCACGGTCTGTGGGTTGGAGTAGCGGGCGAAGCGGCTGAACAGGGTCAGGCGGCCTTTTTCTGGCCGGGCCCCGTGTTCGTACTTGCCCGAGAGCATGCCGAACGCCAGTGGCGAATAGGCCAGCAGGCCGCATTGCTCGCGGATCGCCACTTCCGCCAGGCCCACTTCGAAGCTGCGATTGAGCAGGTTGTAGGGGTTCTGGATCGACACCGCCCGCGGCCAGCCACGGCTGTCGGCCAGCTGCAGGAACTTCATGGTGCCCCACGGCGTTTCGTTGGACAGGCCGATGTGGCGGATCTTGCCGGCACGCACTTGCTCTTCGAGCACCTCGAGGGTCTCTTCCAGCGGGGTGAACAGGTCGTTGGCCAGGTGCTGGTAACCGAGCTTGCCGAAGAAGTTGGTGCTGCGCTCCGGCCAGTGCAACTGGTAGAGGTCGATGCGGTCGGTCTGCAGGCGCTTGAGGCTTTCGTCCAGCGCGGCGACGATGTGCTGGCGGTTGTGCTTGAGCTGGCCGTCGCGGATGTGGCTGATGCCGTTGCCGGGGCCGGCGACCTTGCTGGCCAGCACCCAATCGTCGCGGTCGCCGTTGGCGCGGAACCAGTTGCCGATGATGCGCTCGGTGGCCGCGTAGGTCTCTGGGCGCGGCGGCACCGGGTACATCTCGGCGGTGTCGATGAAGTTGATGCCGCTGGCCTTGGCCAGGGCAATCTGCTCGAAGGCCTCGTCCTGGGTGTTCTGCTCGCCCCAGGTCATGGTGCCCAGACACAGGGCGCTGACATCGAGGTCGGTACGGCCGAGCTTGCGGTATTCCATCGGGAAAACACTCCTTGGCAAAGAAGCCCATCAAAGCAGGTTGAAATTTTTCGCGCAATCTGGATAATTCTGCCCCTCTCCGTGTGGCGGAAGTGATGCACCACCACGCAGGAAGAACCCCGTCGAACATTGGCGTGCCCGACCCGAGCCCCCAAAAGCGTCAGCGTTCGGCTGCGCGCTTGCCCTTGGCAAGCTGTGCACTATCCAGTAAGATTCGCCGTCTATTTTTCGCTGGGCGGCCTCTGAGGCTTTAGAGAATGAAAACTTTTACTGCTAAACCGGAAACAGTAAAGCGCGAGTGGTTCGTAGTTGACGCCGCTGGCCAGACCCTGGGTCGTCTGGCTACCGAAATCGCTACCCGTCTGCGTGGCAAACACAAACCAGAATACACCCCTCACGTTGA
Organism: Pseudomonas sp. SMN11; assembly: GCF_052041945.1. NCBI lineage: Bacteria > Pseudomonadati > Pseudomonadota > Gammaproteobacteria > Pseudomonadales > Pseudomonadaceae > Pseudomonas > Pseudomonas sp. SMN11. The sequence continues at coordinate 155,741 of NZ_JBKGGW010000001.1, forward strand.
CACCGGCGACTACATCGTCGTCATCAACGCTGAACAGGTTCGTGTGACTGGTGCCAAGTCTTCCGACAAAATGTACTACTCCCACTCCGGTTTCCCAGGCGGCATCAAGGAAATCAACTTCGAGAAGTTGATCGCCAAGGCCCCTGAGCGTGTTATCGAAACCGCGGTCAAAGGCATGCTGCCTAAGAACCCGCTGGGTCGCGACATGTACCGTAAGCTGAAAGTGTACGCGGGTGCTGCTCACCCACACACTGCTCAGCAGCCTCAAGAACTGAAGATCTAACGGGAAAGTTCATTATGTCGGCGACTCAAAATTACGGCACTGGCCGTCGCAAGACCGCAACCGCTCGCGTTTTCCTGCGTCCGGGTACTGGTAACATTTCCATCAACAACCGTTCTCTGGACGTGTTCTTCGGTCGCGAAACCGCTCGCATGGTTGTTCGTCAGCCGCTCGAGCTGACCGAGTCCACTGAGAAGTTCGACATCTACGTCACCGTTTCCGGTGGTGGTGTCAGCGGTCAGGCCGGTGCGATCCGTCACGGTATCACCCGCGCTCTGATGGAATACGACGAAACCCTGCGTGGCGCTCTGCGTCGTGCTGGCTACGTCACCCGCGACGCTCGTGAAGTCGAGCGTAAGAAAGTGGGTCTGCGTAAAGCGCGTAAGCGTCCTCAGTACTCCAAGCGTTAATACCGCTTCGGCAGTCGAAAAAAGCCCGGTTCCTTGGAACCGGGCTTTTTTTTGTGCTTGAACTAACCTGTCAGCATGTCGGTGACCACTTGTCGCATAGACGCAGATCAAGCAAAGCGCGGGTTATAGCTCCTTGTGGGGGTAATCACCTTGTCATTGTGTGGATTTGTTTCTTACCATGGCGGCCAAATTTTAGTGCCACAGACACAACCTAAGTACAGGCCAGGTCCAACTGGCCAAGCAAAGCTGATGGGAGAGGACTGAATGAGCAATGACGGCGTCAACGCAGGCCGGCGCCGCTTCCTCGTAGCCGCGACATCCGTGGTCGGGGCAGCGGGGGCAGTGGGGGCTGCGGTACCGTTCGTGGGGTCATGGTTTCCCAGTGCCAAGGCGAAGGCTGCCGGCGCACCGGTGAAGGTCAATATTGCCAAGGTCGAGCCCGGGCAGCAGATGGTTGCCGAGTGGCGTGGCCAGCCGGTGTTCATCGTCCGGCGAACGCAGGAGATCCTTGGCAACCTGAAGAAGATCGAGGGTGACCTCTCCGACCCTCAATCGAAGAGCTCGGTGCAGCCGACCTATGTCGACCCCGAGGTTCGCTCGATCAAGCCGGAAATCCTCATTCTCGTCGGCCTCTGCACGCACCTGGGCTGCTCGCCGACCTTCCGCCCGGAAGTCGCGCCCGCAGACCTCGGGCCGAAGTGGGTTGGTGGCTATTTCTGCCCTTGCCACGGCTCCCACTACGACCTGGCCGGTCGTGTCTACAAGTCGCAGCCGGCGCCTCTCAACCTGCCAGTGCCGCCGCATTCTTATGAGTCGGACGACATCGTCGTCATCGGCGTCGACCAGGAGAAAGCATGATGAGCAAGTTCATGGACTGGATTGACGCTCGCTTCCCCGCCACCAAGATGTGGGAAGACCACCTGAGCAAGTATTACGCGCCCAAGAACTTCAACTTCCTGTATTTCTTCGGCTCGCTGGCGCTGCTGGTGCTGGTCAACCAGATCGTCACTGGCGTGTGGCTGACCATGAGTTTCACGCCCTCGGCGGAAGAGGCCTTCGCCTCGGTCGAGTACATCATGCGTGACGTCGAATACGGCTGGATCCTGCGCTACCTGCACTCCACAGGCGCTTCGGCGTTCTTCATCGTGGTCTACCTGCACATGTTCCGCGGCCTGCTCTACGGCTCCTACCAGAAGCCCCGCGAGCTGGTGTGGCTGTTCGGCATGCTGATCTACCTGGCGCTGATGGCCGAAGCCTTCATGGGCTATCTGCTGCCGTGGGGGCAGATGTCGTACTGGGGTGCCCAGGTGATCATCTCGCTGTTCGGCGCCATTCCGGTGATCGGTGGCGACCTGACCCAGTGGATTCGCGGTGACTACCTGATTTCGGGCATCACCCTGAACCGCTTCTTCGCCTTGCACGTGGTGGCCCTGCCGATCGTGATTCTCGGCCTGGTGGTGCTGCACATCCTGGCCCTGCACGAAGTGGGTTCGAATAACCCCGATGGTGTGGACATCAAGAAGAAAAAGGACGAAAACGGCATTCCGCTCGACGGCATTCCGTTCCACCCGTACTACACCGTCAAGGACATCGTCGGTGTGGTGGTGTTCCTTTTTGTGTTCTGCGCCGTGGTGTTCTTCTTCCCTGAAATGGGCGGCTACTTCCTGGAAAAACCCAACTTCGAGCAGGCGAACGCGTTCAAGACGCCTGAACATATCGCCCCCGTGTGGTATTTCACGCCGTTCTACGCGATCCTGCGAGCGGTGCCTGACAAGCTCATGGGCGTAATTGCCATGGGGGCCGCAATCGCGGTGTTGTTCGTGCTGCCCTGGCTCGACCGCAGCCCGGTGCGCTCCATGCGCTACAAGGGCTGGATCAGCAAGGTCTTCCTGCTGGTGTTCTGCATTGCCTTCGTCATCCTCGGCATCCTCGGCGTACTGGCGCCTACGCCTGGGCGTACCTTGCTGTCGCAGGTGTGCACGGTGCTGTACTTCGCCTACTTCCTGCTGATGCCGTTCTACACAAGGCTCGAGAAGACCAAACCGGTTCCGGAAAGGGTGACTGGCTGATGAAAAAGTTGATTGCAGTATTTTTGCTGGCAGTGATGCCTGCCTTTTCCTTCGCTGCCGAACACGGTCTGGAGCTGGACAAGGTCGATATCGACCTGACCGACAAGGCGGCCATGCAGGACGGTGCGCGCACCTTCGCCAACTATTGCATGGGTTGCCACAGCGCCAAGTTCCAGCGTTACGAGCGGGTTGCCGATGACCTTGGCATTCCGCATGAGTTGATGCTCGAGAAGCTGGTGTTCACCGGTGCGAAGATCGGCGACCATATGCAGATCGGCATGCAGCCCAGCGACGCCAAGACCTGGTTCGGCGCCGCGCCGCCCGACCTGACCCTGGTCGCCCGGGTTCGGGGTACCGACTGGCTGTACACCTACCTGCGCAGCTTCTATGAAGACCCGTCGCGCCCGTATGGCGTGAACAACAAGGTGTTCCCGAACGTCGGCATGCCCAACGTGCTGGTCGGCCTGCAGGGCAACCAGGTGGTTGGCTGCAAGCAGGTGCAGATGGTGGTTGATGGCAAGAAGCAATTCGACCCATTGACGGGTAGCCCGCTGACCCATGAAGCCTGTGACCAGCTGACCATTACGCCGAATTCCGGTACCCTGAACACCGAGCAGTTCGACGAGAAGGTCAAGAACCTGGTGACCTTCCTGGCCTATTCGGCCAACCCGGTCAAACTGGAGAGCCAGCGCATCGGTACCTACGTGTTGCTGTACCTGGCTTTCTTCTTCGTATTTGCCTACTTGCTCAAGCGCGAATACTGGAAGGACGTGCACTGATCACGCAGTAATTTCTGGTAGTTGAACGCGCCCGCGGGGGCCTGGCAGATTTGCCAGGTCCCCGCGGGCGCGTTTTCATTTAGAGTTGTACAAGTATCCCTGCGAGGAGGCGCTACATGGGCGCAACCAACCGGTTAGCCTGCTATTCCGATCCTGCTGACCATTATTCTCATCGGGTGCGCCTCGTGCTCGCCGAGAAGGGCGTCAGCGTGCAGGTCATCGACGTCGACCCTGCGCGGCTGCCAGCCAAGCTGGCAGAGGTGAACCCTTACGGCAGTGTACCGACCCTGATCGATCGTGACCTGGCGTTGTATGAGTCGACCGTGGTGATGGAATACCTCGAGGAGCGTTACCCGCACCCGCCACTGATGCCGGTATACCCGGTGGCGCGTGGCAACAGCCGTTTGCTTATGCACCGCATCCAGCGTGACTGGTGCGCCCTGGCTGACAAGATTCTCGATCCGCGTAGCACCGAGGCCGCCCGTACCGAGGCGCGCAAGGCACTGCGCGAAAGCCTGACCGGTGTATCGCCGCTGTTTGGCGAGTTCGCTTGCTTCATGAGCGAGGAGCAAAGCCTGGTCGACTGTTGTCTATTGCCCATACTCTGGCGTTTGCCGGTAATGGGTATCGAATTGCCGCGGCAGGCCAAGCCGCTGCTGGATTACATGGAGCGACAGTTCGCCCGCGAGCCTTTCCAGGCGAGCCTGTCCTCTGTTGAACGTGAAATGCGCAAGCTTTAAGGAGCCGTTGATGAACTCCAGTCGCCCCTATCTGGTTCGAGCACTGTACGAGTGGATCGTCGACAACGATTGCACCCCCCATATGCTGGTCAATGCCGAATTCCCGGCGGTCCAGGTACCACAAGGTTTTGCCAGTGATGGCCAGATCGTCCTGAACATTTCGCCGAGTGCCGTGCGCAACCTGCACATGGACAACGACGCAGTGAGTTTCGAGGGGCGCTTCAGTGGCGTTGCCCATTCGTTGTTCGTGCCAGCGGGCGCCATCCTGGGTATCTATGCCCGGGAGAATGGCCAGGGCATGGTCTTCGAGCTCGAGCCGCCGCTGATGGAGGAGGATGAGCTGGATGACGAAGGTGTCGAGCCGGATGACGATGGCCCGCCGGAAGGGGGTGGCCAGCCACCACGCCCAAGCGGGCGACCCAGCCTGAAGGTGGTCAAGTAACAAAAAAGGCGATCCGTATGGATCGCCTTTTTCTTTGCCGCGAATCGGTGTTTACAGATCGCTGATGGTGCGTACCTGGTCCCGGTTGATGCGGGTGCGCTTGCCGTCGAGCTGCTGAAACTCGTAGAAACCCGAGTCCTTGTCGAAGTGCGGGGCGTCTACAGCCTGGATTTCGCGGCCGTCGTTAAGGGTGATCAGGCTTGGGGTGGAGCAGCCGGCCAGGGTGGCGAAGGTGCCGAACAGCAGGGCGGGCAGCAGAAGCTTTTTCATGCGGTATTTCCTGGAAATTGATCAGGTGGGGCAAGCTGCCGCCGATGCCGGCCAGTGGCTGATAGCGGCGGCAACTGAATCAGTCGATGTACTCGAACAGCTTGACGATCTTCTGCACGCCAGACACACCCTGAACCACAGCAGTGGCAGAGTTGGCCTCCTGTTGGGTCACCAGGCCCAGCAAGTAGACGATGCCGTTCTCGGTGATCACCTTGATGCGCGAGCTGGGCACGGCATTGTCGGTGAGCATCTGGGTCTTGATCTTGGTGGTCAGCCAGGCATCGTTGTTGCGCGCCAGGATCGAGGAGGGCTGCATCACCTGCAGCTCGTTGTGCACTTTCTTCACCCGCTGGACCTGGCTGGCAGTCTGTTCGGCAAGGCTCTTGAGGTCGGCGCGCGGGGTTTGCCCGGCGAGCAGGACGATGCCGTTGTAGCTGCTGACGACGATGTGCGAGCTCTTGTCCAGGTCAGGGCTCGCCTTGGCAATGTTGACCGAAGCCTTGGTTTCGATCAGTGAGTCGTCGATCTTGCTGCCGATGGTGCGGGTGCCACGATCATCCTCGATCGGCGAGTTGCGGGTCGAGGTCAGTACCGAGCTGCAGCCGGTGATGCTCAGGCACAGGGTCAGGGCCATCAGGCCGAGGCGTATGGGGGTCATTCTTCACTCCCGAACAGTTGGCTGTCGATCAGATCGCACAGGCAGTGGATCGCCAGCAGGTGGACTTCCTGGATACGTGCGGTGACCGTCGACGGTACGCGGATTTCCACGTCTTCTGGCAGCAGCAGCGAAGCCATTCCGCCACCGTCACGTCCGGTCAATGCTACGACAATCATTTCGCGATCATGTGCGGCCTGGATCGCTTGAATCACGTTGGCAGAGTTGCCGCTGGTCGAAATCGCCAGCAGCACGTCGCCGGGCTGGCCCAGGGCGCGGATCTGCTTGGAGAAGATTTCGTTGTAGCTGTAGTCGTTGGCGATCGAGGTCAGCGTCGAGCTATCGGTGGTCAGGGCGATGGCCGGCAGGCTCGGGCGCTCACGCTCGAAGCGGTTGAGCAGCTCCGAAGAGAAGTGCTGGGCATCGCCGGCCGAGCCGCCATTGCCGCAGGCGAGCATCTTGCCCTCATTGAGCAGCGCATTGACCATGACCAGGCTAGCCTGCTCGATGTGCGGTGCCAGGATGTCCATTGCCTGTTGCTTGGTGTCGATGCTGGCCTGGAACAGCCGGCGAATTCGGGATTGCATGTCCATCTGGTGACCTTAAGTGGGGCGGTGGCCTTTGCTACGCGCAACAAGGACCAGCCCGCGAAACATAGAGCAAAAAAATCGGAGTGGGTTCAGCATTCGAAGGCGTTTTTCAGCCATTGAAGCGGCTGGCCTGCATGGCGACTGCCCTGCAGGGCGACAACGTCGAAGCGGCAGGGGTGATTGGCCCAGCGGGACTCCTTCTGCAGGAACAGGGTGGCGGCAAGCACCAGCCGTTTCTGCTTGCGCCCGTCAATGCTGCCGAGGGCGCCACCGAAGTCCGCGTGCAACCGGTAGCGGACTTCGACGAATACTACTGTATCGGCGTCGAGCATGACCAGATCAAGCTCGCCGCCTTTGCATCGCCAATTGCGTGTCAGCAGTTGCAGGCCTTGCCCTTGAAGGTACTCAAGAGCTTGGGTTTCTGCCGCCTGGCCGGCGCTGCTCGGCGATGCTTCGGGCATCAGCGGGAAGTGTCTGGCAGGCGCTTGACCTGGCCGCCGGAGAACTCGGCCCATGGCAGCTGGCGTTCGACGCGCTGGTTGGCGTTGATGCTCAGGCTGCCGGACAGGCCTTGCACGCGATTGTCTGGCAGTGCCTTCAGCTGGCCCAGGCGTGGTGCCAGGCTGTAGGCGTCGACGCCCATGGCGTAGAGGCGGCCGAGGCTGCCTGCGGCTTGCGGCCATTGCTGCACGACCTGCTGGCGTAGGCTGTTGCTGGTGTCGAGCAGCCACGGGGTCTCGCAGAAGCGAATGCCGTTCATGTCGTTGTACTGGTTGACGTCACCGCTGGCGCTGTACAGGTTCGAGGTGGCGTAGACCGGTACGTCACCGGCGTACTGGAAGTTCAGGGTCGGCTTGATCTGCTGCGCCTGTTGTGGGGTCGAGGCGAGGAAGATGAAATCGATGTCCTGGCGGCGCGACGGTTGGGCTGCGATGTTGCCGCCCACAGTGCTCTGCAGGCTCTGGGCGCGGCCTTCGCTTTGGCGCAGCTGGAACAGGCTGGCGATCTGCTGGGCCAGTGCAACCGGCTGGGCGATGCGCTCGGCGGCGATGATGGTGCCGCCATTGCCTTCCCAGTCCTGACGGAAGGCGGCCAGCACGCGGTCACCCCACTCACCGCTCGGTACCAGGGCCACGGCGCGGACCATGCCGTCAGCGCGGGCGCGGCGTGCCACTTCGCGGGCTTCGTCCTCGGCGGCGAGGCCGAACTGGAACAGCTGGGGTGGTGCTTTCTGGCCGGCGTCGGCGTAGTTCAGGGCGAGGGTGGTAATGGGCAGCTGGGTGTTGCCAGCAAGCTGCTTGACCAGCGGCTTTTCAAGCGGGCCGACCACCAGCTGCACGCCATCGGCCTGGGCTTGGCGATAGAAGGCGTCCAGCGAGCCGATGCGCGAACTGTCGTAGACCTGCACGGCAGGCGCTTGCCCGCCTGCCTGCTGGGCCTGGAAGTGGGCAGCCATGAAACCGTCACGCAGGGCGCGGGCAACGCCGGCCAGCGGGCCTTCCTGGGGCAGTAGCAGGGCGATTTTGGTCAGCGGCTGGCTGGCCAGTTCCTTGAGCTTGGTCAGGGCCGTTGGCAGCTGCTTGGCGGCTGGGTGATCAGGGTGCTGTTTGCGCCAGGCTTCGATGGCAGCCTGCTGCTGCTCCAGAGTGCCGGCGCTTTTCACCGCTAGCGCCAGGCTGGTCCAGCCGGCCAGGATTTCGTTGTTGGCAGGCTGTTGCAGCTGCTCGGCTGGCAGCGAAGCGACCAGTGCCCAGATCGCGTCATTGTTGGCGCTGGCAGCCTGACCGTCGAGCAGCGGGCTCAGCAGCACGCGTTGCTGGGCGGCGGCCATGGCCTGGCCGTCGGCCTCGAGGGCAGCGGCGTGGACGCTGTAGGTGCGCACCTGCTGTTGCTCGGGCAGCTCTGCGATATGTTGCAGGCTCGGGTGGGACAGCGCGGTCAGTGCGGCCTTGGGCTGGTTGCGGCTCATGGCCAGTTCGGCGCCGAGGGTGGCGGCGAAAATCTGCTGGGCCGGCTTGAGCGTGTCCATCGGCACCTGCTCAAGGATGCGTGCGGCGCGGGGGAAGTCCTTCTGCTTGTAAGCCAGGTCGGCTGCGCTCAGGCGCAGCAGGGCCGCGTCTTCGGCGGACTTGCTGGTGGCGGCCTTCTCGAGCAGTTGCTCGATGCTGGCGTCCGGGGTGCGTGGCAGTTCGCCCAGGCTGGATGAGGGCGAGCTGGCACAGGCTGCCAGCAGGGCAGCGAGGCAGAGGGCTGTGAGCAGCCGCAGGCAAGCGATCATGTAAAGGTCCTGTTACTCGATCAAGTTGGCCGGCAATTGTACCCAAGCGGTGGCCGGGGCGCGATCTGCCGTTAGCAGAACCTTCACTATAGGCGTCTCGCCGATGGCCGCCGATGAAGTTCTTTGCGCCCTGTTACCGGCGCTCGGGCTACAATAGCGCCTTTGATCCGAAAGGCAGGATGTGTGCAGTGACTGATGTGGCCGGGGCTTCGAAATCCACCATGGGGACGCTTTATGTGGTCGCGACCCCCATCGGCAACCTTGATGACATGAGCGCCAGGGCGCTCAAGGTGCTGGCCCATGTCGCCCTGATCGCCGCCGAGGACACCCGGCATTCGATCCGCCTGTTGCAGCACTTCGGCATCGATACGCCGCTGGCGGCTTGTCATGAGCACAACGAGCGCGACGAGGGCGGGCGCTTCATCACCAAGTTGCTGGCCGGTGAAGATGTGGCGCTGGTTTCTGATGCCGGTACGCCGCTGATTTCCGACCCGGGCTACCATCTGGTGCGCCAGGCGCGGGCCGCAGGGGTCAGCGTGGTGCCAGTGCCAGGCGCCTGCGCCTTGATTGCCGCTCTTTCGGCGGGCGGGCTGCCTTCCGACCGCTTCATCTTCGAAGGCTTCCTGCCAGCCAAGGCCGCCGGTCGTCGCGCGCGCCTGGAGCAGGTCAAGGAAGAGCCTCGCACGCTGATCTTCTACGAGGCGCCTCACCGCATTCTGGAGTGCCTCGAAGACATGGAGCTGGTGTTCGGCGGCGAGCGCCCGGCGCTGCTGGCGCGCGAGCTGACCAAGACCTTCGAGACCCTCAAAGGCCTGCCGTTGGCTGAACTGCGTGCGTTCGTCGCTGGTGACAGCAACCAGCAGCGCGGCGAGTGTGTGGTACTGGTCGGTGGCTGGAGTGCGCCTGAAGGCGAAGATGCGATCAGTGCCGAGGCACAGCGTGTGCTGGACCTGTTGCTGGCCGAGTTGCCACTGAAAAGGGCGGCGGCATTGGCGGCGGAAATCACCGGCGTGCGCAAGAATCTGTTGTATCAAGTGGCCCTGGGAAAACAGAAAGCGCAGTAGTGGCAATTAGACATAGTTGACGGTATCGCTTGTTCTTGCGCGCGCGTGCCGTTAACCTTGTCGGCGGAGAGTCGATCGGACAGTCGCTGCCGTCTTTTGTTCCGCAAAAGATGGGGGAGGAAAGTCCGGGCTCCATAGGGCAGAGTGCCAGGTAACGCCTGGGAGGCGCGAGCCTACGGAAAGTGCCACAGAAAATAACCGCCTAAGCACTTCGGTGCCGGTAAGGGTGAAAAGGTGCGGTAAGAGCGCACCGCATGGCTGGCAACAGTTCATGGCTAGGTAAACCCCACTCGGAGCAAGACCAAATAGGGTTCCATCAGGCGTGGCCCGCGTCGGAACCGGGTAGGTTGCTAGAGGCGTCCAGTGATGGCCGTCGTAGAGGAATGACTGTCCTCGACAAAACCCGGCTTACAGATCGACTCTCCACCTTCTCCCTTCCTGCTTGATTCGATAGCAGAGACCTCTTGGTAATACCAAAAAGATCTTACTCTTAATAATTCACTTTAACTTCGAACGGCATTCGTTTGAGTCGGTTTGATTTTTCTCGTGTTTTTCCCCGCCTGGTAGTCCTTCCGCATTCCTTTGTTGAGCTAAATCTCGGTCCTGTAAGGGTTTTCCTTATGAACGTGCCTTGACGGTGCAGCGGGCGGATTCCTATAGTGTGCGCAAGTGGCAGAAAGTGGGATGAAGTGGGTTTTCTGGCACAAAAAAGCTAACATTGTGGGGAATCGCAGCCGTGTTCCGCGGAGCCAACGCCGTCAGCCTCGATGCCAAGGGCCGTCTCGCCATGCCGAGCCGGTACCGTGACGAGCTCGATTCGCGTTGCAATGGTCAGCTGATCGTGACCATCGACGCTGTAGACCCCTGCTTGTGTGTTTATCCCCTCGATGAGTGGGAACAGATTGAAGCCAAGTTGCGTGCCTTGCCGTCGTTGCGTGAGGAAAACCGCCGCCTGCAGCGCTTGCTGATCGGTAATGCGGTTGACCTGGAGCTCGATGGCAGTGGGCGTTTCCTGGTTCCGCCCCGCCTGCGTGAGTACGCCAAGCTGGACAAGAAGGCGATGCTGGTGGGGCAACTGAACAAATTCCAGCTGTGGGATGAGGATGCCTGGAACGCGGTTTCGGCAGCCGACCTTGCAGCTATCCAACAACCGGGCGCCATGCCCGACGATTTGCGTGACCTGATCCTGTGACCATAGATAGCGGCTTCAACCACATCACCGTCCTCCTCGACGAAGCTGTCGAGGCATTGGCCCTGCGCGCCGACGGTTGCTATCTGGACGGCACCTTCGGGCGTGGCGGCCATAGCCGCCTGATCCTCAGCAAGCTCGGGCCGCAAGGGAGGCTGCTGGGCTTCGACAAAGATCCTCAAGCGATTGCCACCGGGCAAGCGCTGGCGGCCGAAGACGGCCGCTTTGTCATTGTGCAGCGCAGCTTTGCCGAGCTCGGCTCGGAAGTCGCCGAGCGTGGCCTGGCCGGCAAGGTCAGCGGTATCCTGCTTGACTTGGGCGTGTCCTCGCCGCAGTTGGATGACCCTGAGCGCGGCTTCAGCTTCCTCAATGATGGCCCGCTGGACATGCGCATGAACCCGAACCAGGGCATCAGCGCTGCCGAGTTCATCGCCACCGCTCCCGTCGAAGAAATTGCCCGTGTCTTCAAGGAATACGGCGAAGAGCGCTTTGCTGGGCGCATGGCCCGTGCCGTGGTCGAGCGCCGCGAGAAGCAGCCGTTCACCCGCACCGCCGACCTGGCTGAAGTGCTCAAGGTCGCCAACCCTGCCTGGGAAAAGGGCAAGAACCCGGCGACCCGGGCCTTCCAGGGCCTGCGTATCCACGTCAACAACGAACTGGGTGACCTCGAAGCGGGCCTTGAAGCTGCACTCGACGCCCTGGAAGTAGGCGGCCGTCTGGCGGTCATCAGCTTCCACTCGCTGGAAGACCGCATCGTCAAGCTGTTCATGCGCAAACTGGTCAAGGGCGAGGCCGACAACCTGCCACGCAACCTGCCTGTTCAGCACAAAGTCTTCGAGCCGAAGATCAAGCTGATCGGCAAGGCGCAGTTTGCCTCCGAAGCCGAACTCAAGGCCAACCCGCGGTCGCGCAGCGCCGTGATGCGGGTGGCGGAGAAGCTTCGGTGAGCCGGCTATTCGCCAAACCTCTGCCAGGCGGAAGCTTCCTGATGCTTCTGCTGTTTGTCGGTGTGCTCATTTCGGCCATTGCCGTGTCTTACAGCGCCCACTGGAATCGCCAGTTGCTCAACACCCTGTACGGCGAGTTGAACGAGCGTGACAAGGCACAGGCCGAGTGGGGCCGGCTGATTCTCGAGCAAAGTACCTGGACCGCCTCCAGCCGTATCGAGAGCCTGGCCTCCGAGCAGCTCAAGATGCGCGTGCCTGCGGCTGACGAAGTGCGGATGGTGGCGCCATGATGAAGCTCGAAGGCGCACTCTACCCCTGGCGCTTCCGGGTAGTAATCGGCTTGCTGGCCCTGATGGTCGGTGCCATCTGCTGGCGCATCATCGACCTGCAGGTGGTCGACCGTGACTTCCTCAAGGGCCAGGGCGATGCCCGCAGCCTGCGTCACATTCCCATTCCTGCGCACCGTGGCCTGATCACCGACCGCAACGGCGAGCCGCTGGCGGTCAGTACTCCGGTCACCACTCTGTGGGCCAACCCCAAGGAAATGCAGGCCGCCAAGGATCGCTGGCCGCAGCTGGCCGCTGCCCTTGGGCAGAACGCACAGCAACTGACCGAGCGCTTGACCCAGCAGGCCAACAAAGAGTTCATCTACCTGGTCCGCGGCCTGACTCCGGAGCAGGGCCAGCACGTGCTCGACCTGAAAGTCCCGGGCGTGTATGGCCTGGAAGAATTCCGCCGCTTCTATCCGGCTGGCGACGTGACCGCGCATATGGTCGGCTTCACCGACCTCGACGACCATGGCCGCGAAGGCGTGGAGCTGGCCTACGATGAATGGCTGGCCGGCGTGCCCGGCAAGCGGCAAGTGATCAAGGACCGGCGCGGCCGGCTGATCAAGGACATCCAGGTCACCAAGAACGCCAAGGCCGGCAAGACCTTGGCGTTGTCGATCGACCTGCGCCTGCAATACCTGGCCACCCGCGAACTGCGCAACGCCATTGCCGAACAGGACGCCAAGGCCGGCAGCCTGGTGATCATGGACGTCAAGACCGGTGAGGTCCTGGCGATGGTCAACCAGCCGACCTACAACCCGAACAACCGCCGCAGCATGTTCCCGGCCGCCATGCGTAACCGGGCGATCATCGACGTGTTCGAGCCGGGCTCGACGGTCAAGCCGATCTCGATGAGTGCGGCGCTGCAAAGTGGCCGCTGGAAGCCGAGCGACAAGGTCGAGGTGTATCCGGGCAGCCTGCAGATTGGTCGCTACACCATCAAGGACGTGTCCAAGAGCGAGGGCCCGATCCTCGACCTGACCGGCATCCTGATCAACTCCTCCAACGTCGGCATGAGCAAGATCGCCTTCGACATCGGCGGCGAGGCCATCTACCGGGTCATGTCCCAGGTCGGTCTGGGCCAGTACACCGGCCTCGGCTTCCCGGGTGAACGCGTCGGCAACCTGCCCAACCACCGCGAGTGGCGCAAGGCTGAGACCGCGACCCTGTCCTACGGCTACGGTGTGTCGGTGACCGCCCTGCAGCTGGTACACGCCTACGCGGCGCTGGCCAACGACGGCAAGATGGTGCCGCTGTCGATCCTCAAGGTCGACAAGGCGCCAGAAGCGGTGCAGGCCATTCCGAAGGAAACCGCCGAAACCGTCCAGGGCATGCTGCAGCAGGTGATCGAAGCGCCGCGCGGCGTGTTCCGTGCCCAGGTGCCGTTCTATCACGTGGCCGGCAAGTCCGGTACCGCACGTAAGGCCACCGTCGGCTCCAAGGGTTACACCGAAAACGCCTACCGTTCGCTGTTCGCCGGTTTCGGCCCGATGAGCGACCCGCGCTACGCCATCGTCGTGGTCATCGACGAACCGGGCAAGGGTGGCTATTTCGGCGGCCTGGTATCGGCCCCCGTATTCAGCAAGGTCATGTCGGGCACCCTGCGCCTGATGAACGTGCCGCCAGACAACCTGCCGCCGCCGAGTGATCCGCAGCAGGCCAGTGCAGCACCCGCCAAGGGAGGGCGTGGATGATGACGATGCCATTGAGCAAGCTTTTCGCCCACGCCAGCCGTGATCCGCTGATCCGTGAACTGACCCTGGATAGCCGTCAGGTGCGTCAGGGCGACCTGTTCCTCGCCGTGCCAGGTGCCAAAGTGGACGGCCGTGAGCACATTGCCGATGCACTGTCGCGTGGCGCTGCGGCCGTGGCTTACGAAGAGCAGGGCGTCAACGTGCTGCCGCTCACCGACGTACCGCTGATTCCGGTGAAGGGCCTGATCGGCCAGCTGTCGCAGATTGCCGGGCGCTTTTATGGCGAGCCGAGCCGCCAGCTGAACCTGGTGGGCGTCACCGGCACCAACGGCAAGACCAGCGTCACGCAGCTGGTGGCTCAAGCGCTCGATGCGCTGGGCCAGCGCTGCGGCCTGATCGGCACCCTGGGCACCGGCTTCTATGGCGAGCTGCAGAGCGGCCGCCTGACCACGCCTGATCCGATCGCCGTGCAGTCGACCCTGAACGACCTCAAGAAAGGTGGCGCCAAGGCCGTGGCCATGGAGGTTTCCTCCCACGCCCTGGAGCAGGGCCGTGTGGCTGCGCTGGAATTCGATATCGCGGTCATGACCAACCTGTCCCGCGACCATCTGGACTACCACGGCAGCATGGAGGCCTACGAGGCCGCCAAAGCCAGGCTGTTCGCCTGGCCGAGCCTGCGTTGTCAGGTGGTTAACCTGGATGATGACTTTGGTCGTCGCCTGGCCGATGACTTTGCCCGCCGCCCGAGTGTCGATCATATCGAGACCCGGCTGCTCAGCTATAGCCTGGAAAACCCGGACGCTTCGCTGTTCTGCCGCGAAGCGCATTTCGATGATGATGGCGTACGCGCCACGCTCGTCACCGCCCAGGGTGAGCGCACCCTGCGCAGCCAGCTGCTGGGCCGCTTCAACCTGAGCAACATGCTCGCGGCCGTGGCCACGCTGCTGGCGCTGGACTACTCGTTGGAGGAGATCCTCAAGGTCGTCCCCGACCTGCAGGGCCCGGTCGGCCGCATGCAGCGCCTCGGTGGCGGTGACAAGCCGCTGGTAGTGGTCGATTACGCCCACACCCCCGATGCCCTGGAAAAAGTACTAGAAGCCCTGCGCCCGCATGCTCACGGCAAGCTGCTGTGCCTGTTCGGCTGCGGTGGCGACCGTGATCGCGGCAAGCGTCCGCTGATGGCCGAAGTGGCCGAGCGCCTGGCCGACCGCGTACTGGTTACCGACGACAACCCACGGACCGAAGACCCGCTGCGCATCTTCGACGATATTCGCCCAGGTTTCGCTAAGCCCGCCGATGTCGAATTTGTCGCTGGCCGTGGCGAAGCCATCGCGCACCTGATCGCCACCGCTGCCGCCAATGACGTAATCGTCCTGGCCGGCAAGGGGCACGAGGATTACCAGGAGATCCATGGTGAGCGCCATGCCTTCTCCGACCTGATCGAAGCCGACAAGGCACTTGCAGCCTGGGAGGCTCCACATGCTTAAGCCCATGACCCTCAGCCAGCTGACCGGCGCCTTGAATGCGCGCCTGGTCAATGCCGACGCCAGCTTCACCGGTGTCAGCATCGACAGCCGCAGCGTCGCTGCCGGCCAGTTGTTCGTTGCCCTGACCGGGCCGCGCTTCGATGGCCATGACTATCTCGCCGACGTGAAGGCAAAAGGCGCTGTAGCTGCATTGGTCGAGCGCGAAATTGCCGATGTCGATCTGCCGCAGCTGCTGGTTGCCGACTGCCGCGTTGCACTTGGCCAGCTCGGTGCATTGAACCGCGCTGCCTTCGACAAGCCGGTCGTTGCCATCACCGGTTCCAGCGGCAAGACCACGGTCAAGGAGATGCTTGCCAGCATCCTGCGCACCCGTGGCCTGGTACACGCCACTCGCGGCAACCTGAACAACGACCTCGGTGCACCGCTGACTTTGCTGGAAATCTCCCCAGAGCACAGCGCCGCAGTGATCGAGCTGGGTGCTTCGCGCATCGGCGAGATCCGCTACACCGTGGGCCTGACCCAGCCGCAGGTGGTGATCATCAATAACGCCGGTACCGCCCACGTTGGCGAGTTCGGTGGCCCCGAGAAGATCGTCGAAGCCAAGGGCGAAATCCTCGAAGGCCTGGGCGAGGGCGGCACCGCCATTCTCAACCTGGCCGATAAGGCGTTCGACATCTGGCGCAAGCGCGCTGGCAACCACCGCGTCATCAGCTTCGCCCTGGACAACCTGCAGGCCGATTTCCATGCCTCCGACATTGGCCGTGATGCCCGTGGCTGCCCGTCGTTCACCCTGCACGGTCCTGATGGCAGTGTGCCGGTGCAGCTGAACCTGCTCGGCACCCACAACGTCAGCAATGCCCTGGCCGCAGCCGCCGCTGCCCATGCCGTTGGTCTGAGCCTGAATGGCATCGCCGCTGGCCTCAACGCCGTGCAACCGGTCAAGGGCCGCACCGTGGCCCAAATCGCCCCGAACGGTGTGCGAGTGATCGACGACAGCTACAACGCAAATCCCACCTCCATGTGTGCGGCCATTGATATACTCCGCGCCTTTTCCGGGCGCACCGTTCTGGTGCTGGGGGATATCGGCGAGCTGGGCCAGTGGGCGGAAGAAGGTCATCGTCAGGTGGGCGAGTACGCGCATGGCAAGGTCGATGCCCTGTATGCAGTGGGTTCCAACATGATTCATGCGGTCAAGGCGTTCGGCGCCAATGGCCGTCATTTCGCTACACAAGCTGAGCTGATCGACGCTGTTCGGGCCGAGACAGCCAGCGAAACCACTATCTTGATCAAGGGCTCGCGCAGCGCTGCGATGGAAAACGTCGTGGCTGCATTGTGCGGTGCCAGCGGGGAGAAACATTAATGCTGCTGCTGTTGGCCGAGTATCTGCAACAGTTCCACAAGGGCTTCGCGGTCTTCCAGTACCTGTCCCTGCGCGGGATTCTTGGTGTACTGACCGCGCTGTCACTGGCGCTGTGGCTGGGGCCGTGGATGATCCGTACCCTGCAGATTCGCCAGATCGGTCAGGCCGTTCGTAACGACGGCCCCCAATCGCACCTGTCCAAGTCCGGCACCCCGACCATGGGTGGCGCACTGATCCTGTCTGCCATCGGCGTCAGCACCCTGCTGTGGGCCGACCTGTCCAACCGCTATGTCTGGACCGTGCTGATCGTCACCCTGCTGTTCGGTGCCATCGGCTGGGTCGACGACTACCGGAAGGTGATCGAAAAGAATTCGCGTGGCTTGCCGAGCCGCTGGAAGTACTTCTGGCAATCGGTGTTCGGCCTGGGCGCGGCGGTGTTCCTGTACATGACCGCCCCGACCACTGTCGAGACCACCCTGATCGTGCCGTTCCTCAAGGACGTCACCATTCCGCTGGGTATCGGCTTCGTCGTCCTCACCTATTTCGTCATCGTCGGTTCGAGCAACGCGGTCAACCTGACCGACGGCCTCGATGGCCTGGCGATCATGCCAACCGTGATGGTCGGCGGCGCCCTGGGTATCTTCTGCTACCTGTCGGGTAACGTGAAGTTTGCCGAGTACCTGCTGATTCCTTACGTACCGGGCTCGGGCGAGCTGATCGTGTTCTGCGGCGCGCTGATCGGTGCCGGCCTGGGCTTCCTGTGGTTCAACACCTATCCGGCCCAGGTGTTCATGGGCGACGTCGGCGCACTGGCGCTGGGCGCCGCATTGGGCACCATCGCCGTGATCGTGCGCCAGGAAATCGTGCTGTTCATCATGGGCGGCATCTTCGTGATGGAAACCCTCTCCGTGGTGATCCAGGTCGCCTCGTTCAAGCTCACCGGCAAGCGCGTGTTCCGCATGGCGCCGATTCACCACCACTTTGAACTCAAGGGCTGGCCTGAGCCTCGCGTGATCGTCCGTTTCTGGATCATCACCGTGATTCTGGTGCTGATCGGCCTGGCAACCCTGAAACTGAGGTAGAAAAGCGTGTCATTGATCGCTTCCGACCAATTCCGCATCGTTGTCGGCCTCGGCAAGAGCGGCATGTCCCTGGTTCGCTTCCTGGCGAACCGGGGCATTGCCTTTGCGGTCGCCGACACCCGTGAGCAACCGCCGGAACTGGAAACCCTGCGCCGTGATTACCCGCAGGTGGAAGTGCGCTGTGGTGAGCTGGATGTGGACTTCCTGTGCCGCGCCAACGAGCTGTACGTGAGCCCTGGCCTGGCCCTGGCCACCCCGGCGCTGCAGCAGGCTGCAGCGCGTGGCGTGCAGCTGTCCGGTGACATTGAACTGTTCGCCCGCCATGCCAAGGCACCGATCGTGGCGATCAGCGGTTCCAACGCAAAAAGCACCGTCACCACCCTGGTCGGGGAGATGGCCGCCAAGGCCGGCAAGCGTGTGGCCGTGGGCGGTAACCTGGGTACCCCGGCGCTGGACCTGCTGAGCGACGACGTCGAGCTGTATGTGCTGGAGCTGTCGAGCTTCCAGCTGGAAACCACCGACCAGCTCAATGCCGAAGTGGCCACCGTGCTCAACATCAGCGAAGACCACATGGACCGCTACAGCGGCCTGCCGGCTTATCACCTGGCCAAGCACCGGATCTTCCGCGGTGCCCGTCAGGTCGTGGTCAACCGCCAGGACGCCCTGAGCCGGCCGCTGCCGGTGGAAGGCCGCCCATGCTTCACCTTCGGCCTCAACCAGCCAGACTTCAAGGCCTTCGGCCTGCGTGAAGTCGATGGCGAGAAATACCTGGCATACGAATTCCAGACGCTGATGCCGGTGCGTGAGCTGAAGATTCGTGGCGCCCACAACCAGAGCAACGCGCTGGCGGCCCTGGCCCTCGGTCACGCTGCCGGCCTGCCGTTCGCGCCAATGCTCGAAGCACTGCGCGAGTTCAAGGGCCTGGCTCACCGTTGCCAATGGATCCGTGAGCGCAACGCCGTCAACTGGTACGACGATTCCAAGGCCACCAACGTCGGCGCTGCCCTGGCCGCGATCGAAGGCCTGGGTGCGGACATCGACGGCAAACTGGTGCTGATCGCCGGTGGCGACGGCAAGGGTGCCGATTTCGCCGCACTGCGCGAGCCGGTCAAGCGCTTCTGCCGCGCCGTGGTGCTGCTTGGCCGTGATGCCGAACGCCTGGCCGATGCGTTGGGTGATGGCGCGCCGCTGGTGCGGGTCCAGACCCTGGACGAGGCCGTGCAGCAGTGTGCCGAACTGGCCCAGCCAGGCGACGCCGTGCTGCTGTCGCCGGCCTGCGCCAGCCTCGACATGTTCAAGAACTTCGAAGAACGCGGGCGCCTGTTCGCCCAGGCGGCGGGAGGGCTGGCATGATCTTCGGTATCCTCAAGCCCTATCCGTCGCCGCTGATCAGCGGCCGTGGCATCGACCTAGACTTCGCCATGCTGGCCGGCTGCCTGGCGCTGCTGGGCCTGGGCCTGGTGATGATCACCTCGGCATCGTCGGAAGTGGCCGCCGTGCAGTCGGGGAACCCGCTGTACCACATGTACCGCCACCTGGTGTACGTGTTCCTCGGCCTGGTTGCCTGTGGCGCGACCATGATGGTGCCGATCGCCACCTGGCAGCGCATGGGCTTCATGATGCTGATCGGTGCCTTTGGCCTGCTGGTGCTGGTGCTGGTGCCGGGGATCGGCCGTGAAGTGAACGGTTCGATGCGCTGGATCGGCTTCAGCTTCTTCAACGTGCAGCCCTCCGAGATCGCCAAGGTCTTCGTGGTCATCTACCTTGCCGGCTATCTGGTGCGCCGGCAGACCGAGGTGCGCGAGACCTGGATGGGTTTCTTCAAGCCGTTCATCGTGCTGCTGCCAATGGCGGCGCTGCTGCTGATGGAGCCGGACTTCGGCGCCACCGTGGTGATGATGGGGGCCGCCGCCGCGATGCTGTTCCTCGGCGGGGTGGGGCTGTTCCGCTTCAGCCTGATGGTAGTGCTGGCGGTGGCTGCGGTGTTCATCCTGGTGCAGGCGCAGCCGTACCGGATGGCGCGCCTGATCACCTTCACCGACCCCTGGTCCGACCAGTTCGGTTCCGGCTACCAGCTGACCCAGGCATTGATCGCCTTCGGTCGCGGCGAGTGGCTGGGCGTCGGCCTGGGCAACAGCGTGCAGAAGCAGTTCTACCTGCCTGAAGCGCACACCGACTTCGTGTTCTCGGTATTGGCCGAAGAGCTTGGCGTCGTTGGCTCGCTGGTGACCATCGCGCTGTTCGTCTTCGTCACCATCCGCGCGCTGTACATCGGCCTGTGGGCAGAGAAGGCCAAGCAGTTCTTCGCTGCCTACATGGCGTTCGGCCTGGCGTTCCTGTGGATCGGCCAGTTCCTGATCAACATCGGTGTGAACGTCGGCCTGCTGCCGACTAAGGGTCTGACCCTGCCGTTCCTCAGTTACGGTGGTTCATCGCTGGTGATCTGCTGTGCCTGCGTAGGTTTGCTGTTGCGCATCGAATGGGAAAGTCGCACGCACCTGGGCAGCGAGGAGCACGAATTCAAAGAGAGTGATTTTGCCGAGGAGACCAGTCATGGCCGCTGACGGCAAGAACGTACTGATCATGGCCGGCGGCACCGGGGGCCACGTGTTCCCGGCCCTGGCCTGCGCCCGTGAATTCCAGGCCCGTGGCTACACCGTGCACTGGCTCGGCACCCCGCGTGGCATCGAGAACGAACTGGTGCCGCAAGCCGGCCTGCCACTGCACTTGATCCAGGTCAGCGGGCTGCGTGGCAAGGGCAAGCTTTCGCTGCTTAAGGCGCCGTTTACCTTGATAAAGGCGGTGCTCCAGGCACGCCGTATCGTGCGCGAGCTCAAGCCCGTGTGCGTGGTCGGCTTCGGCGGCTATGTGACCGGCCCGGGCGGCGTTGCCGCGCGGCTGTGCGGTGTGCCGCTGGTGATCCACGAGCAGAACGCCCGTGCCGGCACCACCAACCGCTTGCTGCTGCCCCTGGCTGCGCGTGTCTGCGAAGCCTTCCCGGCGACCTTCGACGCCAGCGACAAGCTGCGTACCACCGGTAACCCGGTGCGCCCGGAGCTGTTCATGGATGCCCAGCGCGCGCCCCTGGCCGAGCGTCGCGCGCGCCTGCTGGTGATGGGTGGCAGCCTGGGTGCGGAACCATTGAACAAATTATTGCCTAAGGCCCTGTCCGAAGTGCCGGCGAGCCTGCGCCCAGAGGTGTTCCACCAGGCCGGCAAACACCATGCGCCAGCCACTGCCGAGCGTTACCGCGAGGCGGGTGTCGAGGCCCAGGTCGAACCGTTCATCAAGGACATGGCCCATGCCTATGGCTGGGCCGATATCGTGGTCTGCCGGGCCGGCGCCCTGACCGTCAGCGAACTCGCGGCGGCGGGCTTGCCTTCGATGCTGGTGCCCTTGCCCCACGCGATCGACGACCACCAGACCTACAACGCCCAATATCTGGCCCAGGAAGGCGCTGCCTTCCTCATGCCACAAGCGACAACTGGCGCAGCGCAACTCGCTGAACGCCTGAACGAGGTGCTGATGCAACCCGAGAAACTCAACACCATGGCTGGCACCGCACGGCGCCTGGCCAAACCTGCTGCAACCAGCACCGTAGTCGATATCTGCCTGGAGGTGGCCCATGGTTGAAAGCCAGAAAGCCATGCCCCAGCCGAAGATGGGCCGCATCAACCGTATCCACTTCGTCGGTATTGGCGGCGTGGGCATGTGCGGTATCGCTGAAGTGCTGCTGAACCTGGGCTACCAGGTGTCCGGTTCCGACCTCAAGGCGTCGCCTGTTACCGAGCGCCTGGAGTCGTTTGGCGCCGAGATCTTCGTCGGTCACCGCGCCGAGAACGCCGCCAATGCCGATGTGCTGGTGGTGTCCAGTGCCATCAATCCGGCCAACCCGGAAGTCGCCACCGCCCTGGAACGCCGTATTCCGGTGGTGCCGCGTGCCGAAATGCTCGCTGAGCTGATGCGCTATCGCCATGGCGTGGCGGTTGCCGGTACCCACGGCAAGACCACCACCACCAGCCTGCTCGCTTCGGTATTCGCCGCCGGCGGCCTGGACCCGACCTTTGTCATCGGTGGTCGCCTGACCGCTGCCGGCACCAACGCGCAGCTGGGAACCAGCCGCTACCTGATTGCCGAAGCCGACGAAAGCGATGCCAGCTTCCTGCACCTGCAGCCGATGGTTGCTGTGGTCACCAACATCGATGCTGACCACATGGCGACCTACGAAGGTGACTTCAACAAGCTGAAGAAGACTTTTGTCGAGTTCCTGCACAACCTGCCGTTCTACGGCCTGGCCGTGATGTGCCTGGACGACCCAGTCGTGCGCGAGATCCTGCCGCAGGTCAAGCGCCCGACCGTCACCTACGGTTTCAGCGAAGAGGCCGACATCCGCGCCATCAACGTGCGTCAGCAGGGCATGCAGACCCACTTCACCGTGTTGCGCCGCGACCGCGAGCCACTCGAGGTGTCGGTGAACATGCCCGGCAACCACAACGTGCTCAACGCCTTGGCGACCATCGCCATCGCCACTGACGAAGGTATCAGCGACGAAGCCATCGTTCAGGGCCTGTCCGGCTTCCAGGGCGTCGGCCGACGCTTCCAGGTCTACGGCGAACTGCCGGTCGATGGCGGCAGCGTGATGCTGGTCGATGACTATGGTCACCACCCCACTGAAGTGGCTGCGGTGATCAAGGCCGTGCGCGGTGGCTGGCCAAGCCGTCGCCTGGTGATCGTTTACCAGCCGCACCGCTACAGCCGTACCCGCGACTTGTACGACGATTTCGTCCAGGTGCTGGGCGATGCCAACGTGCTGCTGTTGATGGAGGTCTACCCGGCCGGCGAAGAACCGATCCCCGGTGCCGACAGCCGCCAGCTGTGCCACAGCATCCGCCAGCGCGGCAAGCTGGACCCGATCTACATCGAACGTGGCGCCGAGCTGGCGCCGCTGGTCAAGCCGCTGCTGCGCGCCGGCGACATCCTGATCTGCCAAGGTGCCGGTGATGTTGGCGGCCTGGCTCCGCAACTGATGAAAAGCCCGCTGTTCGCTGGCGCCAAGCAGGAGAAGTCGAAATGACCAGCGCCTACGAACAACTGCACTCGACCCTGGACGTGAAAGCATTCGGCCGCGTGGCCGTGCTGTACGGCGGCAAGAGCGCCGAGCGTGAAGTGTCGCTGAAGTCCGGTGCCGCGGTGATCGACGCACTGACCACTGCCGGTGTCGACGTGGTTGCCATCGATGTCGGTGACGACCTGCTGGCGCGCCTGCAGAACGAGAAGATCGACCGCGCCTTCATCATCCTTCACGGCCGTGGCGGTGAAGACGGCAGCATGCAGGGCTTGCTCGAGTGCCTGGGCATCCCCTACACCGGCAGCGGCATCCTCGCTTCGGCGCTGGCCATGGACAAACTGCGCACCAAGCAGGTGTGGCAGAGCCTGGGTATTCCGACTCCGCGCCACGCGGTGCTGGCCAGTGTCGAGGATTGTGTTGCAGCCAGTACGGAACTGGGCTTCCCGCTTATCGTCAAACCTGCCCATGAAGGCTCTAGCATCGGCATGGCCAAGGTGAATAGCGAGCAGGAACTGATCGCTGCCTGGCAAGACGCCGCCCACTACGATTCGCAAGTCCTGGTCGAGCAATGGATTCACGGCCCGGAGTTCACCATCGCCGTTCTGCGTGGCCAGGTGCTGCCGCCGATCGCCCTGGGCACTCCGCACGTGTTCTACGACTACGACGCCAAGTACATCGCCAATGACACGCAGTACCGCATCCCGTGCGGCCTGGACAGTGCCAAGGAGCAGGAGCTGATCGACCTGACCGCGCGCGCCTGCGATGCCATCGGCATCGAAGGCTGGGGCCGGCTGGACGTGATGCAGGACGAGCAGGGCCGGTTCTGGCTGCTCGAAGTCAACACCGCACCCGGCATGACCGACCATAGCCTGGTGCCCATGGCGGCCCGCGCGGCCGGCCTGGACTTCCAGCAACTGGTGCTGGCGATCCTGGCTGAAAGCGTGGCGACGCGAGGTTAACCATCATGCAAGGCGCAATGATACGTCAGCAGCAACCCGTTACCGGCCGCAGCAAGCCGGTGCCGCGCGGTGCCAGCCGACTGGTGGCCGACGAGCCCGTATCGGCGCGCCTGCCACGGCCCAGCCTGGGCGGTCTCAAGCGCCTGCTGTGGCCGATCGTGCTGGTGGCTGCAGGCTTTGGTGCTTATGAGGGCGCCATCCGCCTGATGCCGTATGCCGACCGTCCGATCACCAAGATCGATGTGCAGGGCGACCTCAGCTACATCAGCCAGCAATCGGTGCAGCAGCGCATCGCGCCCTATGTGGCGGCGAGTTTCTTCAGCGTCGATCTCACCGCGATGCGCGCCGAGCTCGAGCAGATGCCGTGGATCGCCCACGCCGAAGTACGCCGGGTGTGGCCGGACGAAGTGGTGATTCGCCTGGAAGAACAGCTGCCGGTGGCGCGCTGGGGTGACGAGGCCCTGCTCAACAACCAGGGCCAAGCCTTTACCCCGCGCGAGCTGGCCAACTATGAGCACCTGCCGCAGCTGGCCGGGCCGCAGCGCGCTCAGCAACAAGTCATGCAGCAATATCAGGTATTGAGCCAGATGCTGCGCCCCCTGGGCTTTTCCATCGCTCGCCTGGAGCTGCGCGAGCGGGGCAGCTGGTTCCTGACCACCGGTGCGAGCAGTGCCGGGCCGGGCGTCGAACTGCTGTTGGGGCGCGACCACCTGGTGGAGAAGATGCGCCGTTTCATTGCCATTTACGACAAGACACTCAAAGAGCAGATCACCAATATCGCCCGCATTGATCTGCGTTATTCCAACGGACTTGCCGTTGGTTGGCGGGAACCGAACGCACCGACGACGGCCAAACCCGCCGTTGCGAAGAATTAGAGAGAGGCAGGACCATGGCAAACGCGCATAGCGGCAAAATGATCGTCGGGCTGGACATCGGCACCTCCAAGGTGGTGGCGCTGGTGGGTGAAGTGGGCGAAGACGGTACCCTCGAGATCGTGGGTATCGGCACCCATCCATCCCGCGGTCTGAAGAAGGGCGTGGTGGTGAACATCGAATCGACCGTGCAGTCGATCCAGCGTGCAGTGGAAGAAGCCCAGCTGATGGCTGGCTGCCGTATCCACTCGGCGTTCGTCGGCGTGGCCGGCAACCACATCCGCAGCCTGAACTCCCACGGCATCGTCGCCATCCGCGACCGCGAGGTCAGCGTTGCCGACCTTGAGCGCGTGCTCGACGCCGCCCAGGCCGTGGCCATCCCGGCTGACCAGCGTGTGCTGCACACCCTGCCGCAGGACTACGTGATCGACAACCAGGAAGGCGTGCGCGAGCCGCTGGGCATGTCCGGCGTGCGTCTGGAAGCCAAGGTTCACGTGGTCACCTGCGCGGTCAACGCGGCGCAGAACATCGAGAAGTGCGTACGCCGCTGCGGCCTGGAAATCGACGACATCATCCTCGAGCAGCTGGCCTCGGCCTACTCGGTGCTGACCGATGACGAGAAAGAGCTGGGGGTGTGCCTGGTGGACATCGGTGGTGGCACCACCGACATCGCCATCTTCACCGAGGGCGCGATCCGTCACACCGCGGTCATCCCGATTGCCGGCGACCAGGTGACCAACGATATCGCCATGGCCCTGCGCACGCCGACCCAGTACGCCGAAGAAATCAAGATCCGCTACGCCTGCGCCCTGGCCAAGCTGGCCGGCGCCGGCGAGACCATCAAGGTGCCGAGCGTGGGCGACCGCCCACCGCGCGAGCTGTCGCGCCAGGCCCTGGCCGAGGTGGTGGAGCCACGTTACGACGAGCTCTTCACCCTGATCCAGGCCGAGCTGCGCCGCAGCGGCTACGAGGACCTGGTGCCTGCCGGCATCGTCCTCACCGGCGGCACCGCGAAGATGGAAGGCGCCGTGGAACTGGCCGAGGAAATCTTCCACATGCCGGTACGCCTGGGCGTACCGCACAGCGTTCGGGGGCTGAGCGACGTGGTGCGCAACCCGATCTATTCCACCGGTGTGGGCTTGCTCACCTATGGCCTGCTCAAGCAGTCCGAGGATCTGGTCCTGACCGGTAACACCAACAGCAGCAACAACAGCTATGGCGATGAACCGAAGGCCCCAGTGCTTGAGCGCTTCAAGAAGTGGGTCCAGGGCAACTTCTAAGTTTCAAAGCAGTAGTGGTAGGCGCAACAACTAGAGAACTGTAAGGAGAGGGAAAATGTTCGAGCTCGTAGACAACGTCCCGCAAAGTCCGGTCATCAAAGTGATCGGTGTCGGCGGTGGCGGCGGCAACGCCGTCAACCACATGGTGAAGAGCAGCATCGAAGGCGTCGAGTTCATCTGCGCCAACACCGATGCCCAGGCGCTGAAAAACATCGGCGCACGCACCATCCTGCAACTGGGTACCGGTGTGACCAAGGGTCTGGGTGCCGGTGCCAATCCGGAAGTCGGCCGTCAGGCCGCGCTGGAAGACCGTGAGCGCATCGCCGAGGTGCTGCAGGGCACCAACATGGTGTTCATCACCACCGGCATGGGCGGCGGTACCGGTACCGGCGCGGCGCCGATCATCGCCGAAGTGGCCAAGGAAATGGGCATTCTCACCGTTGCAGTGGTGACCCGTCCGTTCCCGTTCGAAGGCCGCAAGCGCATGCAGATCGCCGACGAAGGCATCCGCATGCTCGCTGAAAGCGTCGACTCGCTCATCACTATCCCCAACGAGAAGCTGCTGACCATCCTGGGCAAGGATGCCAGTCTGCTGTCCGCCTTTGCCAAGGCCGACGATGTACTGGCTGGTGCCGTTCGCGGTATCTCCGACATCATCAAGCGCCCGGGCATGATCAACGTCGACTTTGCCGACGTGCGTACCGTCATGGGTGAAATGGGCATGGCGATGATGGGTACCGGCTGCGCCAGCGGTCCGAACCGTGCTCGCGAAGCCACCGAAGCGGCCATCCGCAACCCGCTGCTCGAAGACGTCAACCTGCAGGGCGCCCGCGGCATCCTGGTGAACATCACCGCAGGTCCTGACCTGTCGCTGGGTGAGTACTCCGACGTGGGTAGCATCATCGAAGCCTTCGCCTCCGACCACGCCATGGTCAAGGTCGGCACCGTGATCGACCCCGACATGCGCGACGAACTGCACGTGACCGTGGTTGCCACTGGTCTGGGCGCGCGCATCGAAAAACCGGTCAAGGTGGTCGACAACACCCTGCAGACCGCTCAGCAGGTGTACGAGGCTTCCAACCCGGCGCCAGTCCGTCAGGAGCAGCCAGCCGTCAACTACCGTGACCTGGAGCGACCGACCGTAATGCGCAACCAGGCCCACGCAGGTGCCGCTGCGGCAGCTAAACTCAACCCTCAGGATGACCTGGACTACCTCGATATCCCAGCCTTCCTGCGTCGTCAGGCCGATTGATGGAATTTATCAGGGGTATAAGGGTGATTGGTGTTCAGCAAAGGCCGGGTCTGGTATCATCCCCAGCCTTTGTTGATACCTGTTCGCATTATTTGCGCTGAAGCGGCCAATGCCATGATTAGACAACGCACCCTGAAGAATACCATCCGTGCCACGGGCGTCGGCCTGCACTCCGGGGAGAAGGTCTACCTGACCCTCAAGCCTGCGCCTGTCGACACCGGCATCGTCTTCCGTCGCGCCGACCTTGACCCTGTGGTCGAGATCCCGGCGCGTGCGGCCAACGTCGGTGAGACCACCATGTCCACCACGCTGGTCAACGGTGACGTCAAGGTCGATACGGTCGAGCACCTGCTCTCCGCCATGGCGGGCCTGGGCATCGATAACGCCTACGTCGAGCTCTCCGCCTCGGAAGTGCCGATCATGGATGGCAGCGCCGGACCCTTCGTATTCCTGATTCAGTCTGCCGGCCTGGAAGAGCAGGACGCAGCCAAGAAGTTCATCCGCATCCTGCGCGAAGTGACAGTGGTAGAGGGCGACAAGAGCGCCACCTTCCTGCCCTTCGACGGGTTCAAGGTTAGCTTCGAGATCGACTTCGATCACCCGGTCCTCAAGGGCCAGACCCAGAGTGCGGTCGTCGACTTCTCCAGCACCTCGTTCGTGAAGGAAGTCAGCCGCGCCCGTACTTTCGGCTTCATGCGTGACATCGAGTACCTGCGCAAGCACAACCTTGCGCTGGGCGGCAGTGTCGAGAACGCCATCGTGGTCGACGAGACCGGTGTGCTCAACGAAGACGGCCTTCGTTCCGATGACGAATTCGTTAAGCACAAGATCCTCGACGCCATCGGCGACCTTTACCTGCTGGGCAACAGCCTGATCGGCGAGTTCAAGGGCTACAAGTCCGGCCACGCGCTGAACAACCAGCTGCTGCGCAAGCTCATCGCTGAAACCGATGCCTGGGAAGTGGTCACTTTCGAAGATGCCAGCACGGCACCGATCTCCTACATGCGCCCTGTTGCGGCTGTGTAAGTTCGAACACTCTCTAGTTCGTTGATTGAGGCCACCTTCGGGTGGCCTTTTTTATTTCAGCGCTTTTCTTTGTTGGCGTGGCTGGCCAGTCGCTCCAGGGCGGCGCGCAGCTTTGGGTCGGCGATCCCTTCGGCGGAGTCTCGGATGCTCTCGGCGGCAGTGCTCGACAGTTCGGTGGTGTTACCGCCGCGCTTGGCCGGCACCAGGGGTGGCTGCACCTTGTAGAGGATGCGCTGCAGGTTGCCGAATGCTTCCAGCGCCTGTAGCTGGCGCTGCAGGCGCTTCTGCTGGTAGCGCAGGCGCGTGGCCCAATGGCCGTCGGTGACCACCAGCAGCAACGTACCGTCCCGCCACGAGGCCACATGGCAATGCTCGCGGGCTGCCGGTTGCAGCTGGCTCTCCAGCAGGCGCTGCAGATGTTCCAGGCGCTCGGCCTGGTTCAGCAGCAGGCGCAGTGGGCGGTTCTGGCGCAGCAGGGTGGCGGGCGGCTGGGCGGGGGAGGGTTTGAAGGCCATGGTGGGGTGCATGAAGTGACAAGGTGGTCAGTCTAACATCTCGTCGCCTGAGTTGGCCTCTTCGCGGGATAGGAGTCATTCTCGCTATTGTTTCATCAACCCGCGGGTTGAACTCGGGGAAAATGCCCCTATCTTAGAAAAGCCCCCGCCTAAGCGCTGTGCCAGCATCGTGGCAATCGACCACTTTCCTCACCATCGTTTCCGGGTAGAATGCTCGTTCGCATGCGGCCTCAGGGCTGCACGGGCGACTCATGGGGCCGCCCTCCATCCCTACGTGTGGAAGATCCTGCCGATATGTTTGCGCCTTTGTTAAAAAAACTTTTTGGAAGCAAGAACGAGCGTGAAGTCAAACGCATGCTCAAGACGGTAGCTATCGTCAATGCCTTCGAAGAGAAGATGGTGGCCCTCTCCGATGAGCAACTGCGGGGCAAGACCGCAGAGTTCAAGGAGCGCCTGGCCAAAGGCGAGACGTTGGACCAGCTGTTGCCCGAAGCCTTCGCCGTGGCCCGTGAGGCCGGCAAGCGCGTCATGGGCATGCGCCACTTCGACGTGCAGCTGATCGGCGGCATGACCCTGCACGAGGGCATGATCGCAGAAATGCGTACCGGTGAAGGCAAGACCTTGGTCGGTACCCTGGCCGTTTACCTCAATGCCCTGTCCGGCAAGGGCGTGCACGTGGTCACGGTGAACGACTACCTGGCCCGCCGCGACGCCAACTGGATGCGCCCGCTGTACGAATTCCTCGGCCTGTCCGTAGGCATCGTCTCGGCCTTCCAGCCGCCTGAAGAAAAGCGCGCTGCCTACGCGGCCGACATCACCTACGGCACCAACAACGAATTCGGTTTCGACTACCTGCGCGACAACATGGCATTCAGCCAGGAAGAGAAGTTCCAGCGTGAACTGAACTTCGCCGTGATCGACGAAGTCGACTCGATCCTCATCGACGAAGCGCGCACTCCACTGATCATCTCCGGCCAGGCTGAAGACAGCTCCAAGCTGTACATCGAGATCAACCGCCTGATCCCGCGCCTGACCCAGCACATCGAAGAAGTCGAAGGCCAGGTCACCCAGGAAGGCCACTACACCATCGACGAGAAGAGCCGCCAGGTCGAACTCAACGAAGCCGGTCACCAGTTCATCGAAGAGATGCTCACCCAGGCTGGCCTGCTGGCCGAAGGCGAGAGCCTGTACTCGGCGCACAACCTGGGCCTGCTGACCCACGTCTACGCCGGCCTGCGTGCGCACAAGCTGTTCCACCGCAATATCGAGTACATCGTCCAGGACGGCCAGGTCCTGCTGATCGACGAACACACCGGCCGTACCATGCCCGGCCGTCGCCTGTCCGAAGGCCTGCACCAGGCCATCGAGGCGAAAGAAAACCTGAACATCCAGGCCGAAAGCCAGACCCTGGCGTCGACCACCTTCCAGAACTACTTCCGTCTCTACACCAAGCTGTCCGGCATGACCGGTACCGCCGACACCGAAGCGTTCGAGTTCCAGTCGATCTACGCCCTCAACGTGATGGTCATTCCGCCGAACAAGCCGCTCGCGCGAAAAGATTTCAACGACCTGGTTTACCTGACCGCCGACGAGAAATACGCCGCGATCATCGCCGACATCAAAGAGAGCATGACCCAGGGCCGCCCGATCCTGGTGGGTACCGCCACCATCGAAACATCGGAGCACATGTCGAACCTGCTGAAGAAGGAAGGTATCGACCACAAGGTACTGAACGCCAAGTACCACGAGAAGGAAGCCGAAATCATCGCGCAAGCCGGTGCTCCGGGTGCGCTGACCATCGCGACCAACATGGCTGGCCGTGGTACCGACATCCTGCTGGGCGGTAACTGGGAAGCCGAAGTGGCTGCCCTGGAAAACCCGACCCCCGAACAGATCGCCCAGATCAAGGCCGACTGGCAGAAGCGTCACCAGCAGGTGATTCAAGCCGGTGGCCTGCACGTGATCGCTTCCGAGCGCCACGAATCGCGCCGTATCGACAACCAGTTGCGTGGCCGTTCCGGCCGTCAGGGCGACCCGGGTTCGAGCCGCTTCTACCTGTCGCTGGAAGACAGCCTGATGCGCATCTTCGCCTCCGACCGGGTGAAGAACTTCATGAAGGCTCTGGGCATGCAGTCTGGCGAGGCCATTGAGCACCGCATGGTCACCAACGCCATCGAAAAAGCCCAGCGCAAGGTCGAAGGCCGCAACTTCGATATCCGCAAGCAGCTGCTTGAATACGATGACGTGGCCAACGAACAGCGCAAGGTGATCTACCACATGCGCAACAGCCTGCTGGCGGCCGATAACATCGGCGACACCATCGCCGAGTTCCGCCAGGAAGTGCTGGATGCCACCATCAGCCAGCACATCCCGCCGCAGTCGCTGCCAGAGCAGTGGGACGTGGCCGGCCTCGAAGCTTCGCTGGCCAGCGACTTCGCCATGAAGCTGCCGATCCAGCAGTGGCTGGACGAGGACGATCACCTCTACGAGGAGACCCTGCGCGAGAAGCTGCTGAACGAGATCACTACCGCCTACACCGAGAAGGAAGACCAGGCCGGTATCGAAGCCCTGCGTACCTTCGAGAAGCAGATCCTCCTGCGCGTGCTGGACGACCTTTGGAAAGACCACCTGTCGACCATGGACCACCTGCGTCACGGTATCCACCTGCGTGGTTACGCACAGAAGAACCCGAAGCAGGAGTACAAGCGCGAGTCGTTCTCCCTGTTCCAGGAACTGCTCGAGTCGATCAAGCGCGACACCATCCGCGTGCTGTCGCACGTTCAGGTGCGCCGCGAAGACCCGGCCGAAGAAGAAGCCCGCCTGCGCCGCGAAGCCGAGGAACTGGCCAGCCGCATGCAGTTCCAGCATGCCGCCGCGCCGGGCCTTGAAAGCGAGCAGCTGAGCGAGGAGGGCGCTGAAGTGGCCGTGGCCGCTGCCCCGGTGCGCAACGACCTGAAGCTGGGCCGCAACGAGCCGTGCTGGTGTGGTTCGGGCAAAAAATTCAAGCATTGCCATGGTCAGATCGAGTGACCTGACCTGATTGTTGTATCGTGACATCCCTGGGGGCCGCATTGCGGCCCCCTTTTTCCATATTCACCGTATTTCTAGGAGCGCTCTAATGGCTGTTGGTCTTGGTCCTTTGCCCACCCTGCACCCGGTTCCGGGTTTTGAACTCGGCATCGCTTCTGCCGGCATCAAGCGCCCGGGGCGCAAGGATGTGGTGGTCATGCGCTGCGCCGAAGGCTCCAGCGTGGCTGGCGTGTTCACCCTCAACGCCTTCTGTGCCGCTCCGGTGATCCTGTCCAAGCAGCGTGTGCAGGGCACCGTGCGCTACCTGCTGACCAACACCGGCAATGCCAACGCCGGTACCGGCGCGCCAGGCCTGGCCGCTGCCGAACGGACCTGCGCCAAGCTTGCCGAACTGACCGGCGTGCCGGCTGAGTCGGTGCTGCCGTTCTCCACCGGTGTGATCGGTGAGCCACTGCCGGTCGAGAAGATCGAAGGCGCTCTGCAGGCCGCGCTGGACAACCTGTCGGAAAACCACTGGGCTGAAGCCGCCACCGGCATCATGACCACCGACACCCTGCCAAAAGGTGCCAGCCGCCAGTTCCAGCACGAGGGCGTGACCGTCACCGTGACCGGTATCAGCAAAGGTGCTGGGATGATTCGCCCGAACATGGCCACCATGCTCGGCTACATCGCCACCGACGCCAAGGTTGCCCCGGCGGTGCTCAAGGACCTGATGCTCGACGGCGCCAACAAGTCGTTCAACCGCATCACCATCGATGGCGACACCTCGACCAACGATTGCTGCATGCTGATTGCCACCGGCAAGGCCAACCTACCGGAAGTCACCGAAGCCAGCGGCGCGCTGTTCGAAGCGCTGAAGAAGGCCGTATTCGAAGTGTGCATGGAAGTGGCCCAGGCCATCGTCCGTGATGGCGAAGGTGCCACCAAGTTCGTCACCGTGCAGGTCAACGGCGGTGGCAACCACCAGGAGTGCCTGGATGTCGGTTACGCCGTGGCCCATTCGCCGCTGATCAAGACCGCGCTGTTCGCCTCCGACCCAAACTGGGGCCGTATCCTGGCTGCTGTGGGCCGTGCCGGCGTGCCGGAGCTGGATGTCAGCCTGATCGACGTGTATTTGGACAGTGTGTGCATCGCCAGCAAAGGCGGCCGCAGCCCGAGCTACACCGAGGCGCAGGGTTCGGCCGTGATGGCCCAGGAAGAGATCACCATCCGTATCGAGCTGGGCCGTGGCCAATGCAGCGAAACCATCTGGACCACCGACCTGTCCCACGAGTACGTGAAGATCAACGCCGAATACCGCACCTGATTCACCTGGGGCCGCACAGCGGCCCCAACCTCTCAAGAAATGGAGCCGAACCATGAGCTATCACCTGATCATCGGCGACAAGCTGTATTCCTCCTGGTCGCTGCGTGGCGCCCTGGCCCTTGAGCTGGCCGGCGTGCCGTACGAAGAAACGCTGATCAGCCTGAACCAGCCCGACACCCGCAAGCGCATCCTCGAATTCTCTTCCACCGGCAAGGTGCCGTTGCTCAAGACCGAGCACGGTGTGATTGCCGACTCCCTGGCCATTGCCGAGTACCTCAACGAGCGCCACCCCGAGGCCCAGCTGTGGCCGGCCGATTTGGCTGCCCGTGCCCAGGCCCGTTCGGCCTGCGCGCAGATGCACAGCGGCTTCTTCGCCTTGCGCGGTGCCATGCCGTTCGACCTGTCCCGTGACCGGGCGCTGGAAGACATGCCGCTGGACGTGCAGGTGGACATCGACCGCATCGTGGCACTGTGGTCCGAGTGCCGCCTGGTGGCCAAAGACAGTGGCCCCTTCCTGTTCGGCAAGCCGACCCTGGCCGATGCCTTCTTTGCCCCGGTGGCGGTACGCCTGCGTACCTACCGCGTGGAAGTGCCCGCCGAGGCAGCCACCTATATCGAAACCATTTACCAGTGGCCGGCCTTCCAGGCCTGGCAGCAAGCTGGCCTGGCGGAGCGTGAAGGTTGAAACGGATTCATGTTGTAGCCGCGGTGATCCGCGGTAGTGACGGGCGCATTCTGATTGCCCGCCGCGCCGATACTCAGCATCAAGGTGGCCTGTGGGAATTCCCGGGCGGCAAGGTGGAAGAGGGCGAAGGCGTCGAGGCGGCCCTGGCCCGTGAGTTGTGCGAAGAGTTGGGCATCGAAGTGACCCGTTCGCGGGCACTGATCAAGGTCAGCCACGACTACCCGGACAAGCAGGTGCTGCTGGATGTCCGTGAGGTCGATGCGTTCACCGGTGAGCCCCACGGCGCCGAAGGCCAGCCACTGGCCTGGGTCGCGCCACGGGACCTGGCGCAATACGAATTCCCAGAGGCCAACAAACCGATTGTCGCTGCTGCGCGCTTGCCGGACCAGTACCTGATCACCCCGGATGGCCTGGAAGTGCCGCAGATGCTCAAAGGTATCCAGAAGGCCGTGGCCAATGGTATCCGCTTGATCCAGCTGCGCGCCCCGGACATGTATGACCCCAAGTACCGCGATGTAGCGGTGGACGCGGTCGGGCTGTGTGCAGGCAAGGCGCAGCTGATGCTCAAGGGGCCGCTGGAGTGGCTGGGCGACTTCCCGTCCGCCGGTTGGCACCTGACCGCCGCGCAGCTGCGCAAGTACGCAGCCAAAGGCCGCCCGTTCCCTAAGGAACGCTGGCTGGCGGCGTCGTGCCACAGTGCTGAAGAGCTGGCGCTGGCCGAGCAGATGGGCGTGGACTTCGTTACCCTGTCGCCGGTGCAGCCGACCCAGACCCACCCCGAGGCGGTGCCCTTGGGTTGGGATGAGGCGCAGCGGCTGATTGCCGGGTTCAACCAACCGGTTTACCTGCTGGGTGGGGTTGGGCCGGGTGAGCGGGAGAAGGCCTGGGAAGCCGGCGCCCAAGGCGTTGCCGGGATCCGCGCATTCTGGCCTGAGGCCTGAGTATCTGGGGCCGCGTCGCGATGGGCTGCAAAGCAGCCCCGGCGATATCAGCCTTCAGGCTTTACCGCAGGCTGCCACAAAACTTCCGCCACCCCCTGCCGCCGCCCAATGATCCGCGCCGCCACGAACAGCAGATCCGAAAGCCGGTTGATATACGCCAACCCAACTCCCTCCAGGGGCTCCAGCGCATTCAACTGCTGACACCGCCGCTCTGCACTGCGCGCCAGGCTACGGCACACATGGGCCTGAGCCACCAGCGCCGAACCACTGGGCAGAATGAAGTTCTTCAGCGGCCCCAGCTCCTCGTTCCATACATCGATCGCCGCCTCCAGCCGCTCCACCTCGGCCTGGTTCAAGGCCTGGTAGCTGGGCATCGCCAACTCGCCGCCAAGGTCGAACAAACGATGCTGGCATGGCGCAAGAACGTTGCTTACCTCATCCAGCTCGTGCTCATCCAGGCCGGCCAGCAGCAGCCCGAGCTGGCTGTTGAGGCTGTCCACCTCGCCGATTGCTTCGACCCGTGGGTGGTCCTTGGGCACCCGCCGCCCGTCGCCGAGGCCGGTTTCGCCCTTGTCGCCAGTGCGGGTGTAGATCTTCGACAGGCGATAGCCCATGTCATGCCTCCGTGTGGGTCGGTGCAGCCGCTGGCGGCTGGCCGAGGGGCAGGCGCAGGGTAAAGCAGGTGCCCTGGCCGGGCGTGGACTGCACTTCCATCTGCCCCTTGTGGTTGTTGGTGATGATGAAGTACGAAACCGACAGCCCGAGCCCGGTGCCCTGGCCGATTTCCTTGGTGGTGAAGAACGGCTCGAAGGTGCGTTTGCGCACGGTTTCGGGCATGCCCACGCCGTTGTCCTCGACCTGGATCTCGGCCCAGGGCGGATTGAGTTTCGTGCGCAGCGTGATGCGCCCCGGCTCGCTGGGCTGCGGCCGCTGGTGGATGGCCTGGGCGGCGTTCTTCAGCAGGTTCAGCAGCACCTGCTCCAGCTCGTTGGCGGTGCAGGGTACCGGGCCCAGGTTGGGGTCGAACTGGCGGACGATGGCCTGGCCCTTGAAGTCGAAGCCGATGGTCAGGTCGAAGTCGTTGCTGGCGATCTCCACGGCCTGGTCGATCAATGCCGGCAACTCGCAAGGCGCCAGCTGGCGGTTGCTGCGGCGGCTGAAACTGAGCATGTGGGTGACGATCTTGGCTGCGCGGGTGCCGGCCTGTTGGATGCCGTCGAGCAGTTGCGGCACTTCGCGGTTGTCCAGGTAGCGGTTGACGTTGGCCAGGTCGATGCCCAGCTCGCTCGCCTGCTCCTGGTTGCGTGGCAGCTCTGCCGACAGGCGCCGGCGGATGTTCTGCACGTTGTGCAGGATCGCGCCCAACGGGTTGTTGATTTCGTGGGCCATGCCGGCGGCGAGGCCACCGACCGAAAGCATCTTCTCCGACTGCACCATCATCTCCTCGAGCGACAGACGCTGGGTAATGTCGTCGATACGGATGACCACGCCGCGGCCACCGCCGCCCATAAGCGGGTAGAAGGTCAGGGCGTAATGGCGCAGGTCGTCGCCCTTGGGCCAAGTCACCCTCTCGATTTTCGCCACCCGGTGCTTTTCCACGCTCTCCTTGAGTTGCGGCAGGAACGGCTTGAGCGGCTCGAAGGCGATGAAGATCGGCTGGTTCAGCGCTTCGTCCAGCGGTGTGCCAGAGAGCACCGTGGCCTCGTGGTTCCATTGGGTGACGTAGAGCTGCTCATCGAGGGCGATGAGCGCGGATGGCATGGAGTCGATGATGCTGTTGAGGTAGTTCTGGAAGCCAGTGAGCTTCTTCTCGATCTTGCTGCGCACCTGGACTTCCAGCTCCAGCTTGCGGTTGGTGTGGCGGGTTTCCTCGGCCAGGCCCTGGGCCTGGTCGTAGGCCGTCTGGTATTCGTCGCGGGTGCGCTTGAGCTGCTGCTCGCGGGCCTCGATGCGCGAGAGCATGGTGTTGAAGGCTTCGGCCAGGCTACCGATCTCGTCGTCGTTGCCGCGGGTGGCGCGCAAGGCATAGCTTTCTTCGCGGGTGACCTGGCGGCTGAGTTCTTCGAGCTGGTTGATCGGCTGGGTGATCAGGCGCTTGATCTGCCGGGCGATGATCATCCACAGCAGGATACTGAACACCAGGATCGCCAGGCTGGCACTGAGCGTGCCGGTGTAGAACGCCGTCGGGAGTTCGCTGCTGGCCACCAGCAGCAGGTGCGCCGGTGGGTTGGCGTCGCGGGGGATGCGGATCAGCTGGGTGCTGCGAAACTCCATGAGGCGCCAGCCGTCGATGTTGCGGTAGCGCTTGGGCAGCGCCAGGTGATCGCCGTGTTGCAGCTGGGCCAGCATGCTGCCGTCACCGCCGTAGATGGCGGCGGCGCGTAGCGGGGTGTAGCTGTCCAGCTCCTTGAGCAGGGCCGTGGCTGTCTCGGTCGAGTCGCCGGCACGGGCCGACAGTTGCGGGTTGGCCACCAGCTTGCCGATGGTCTGCAATGCCTGCGGCGCCATGCTCTCCTGGGTGATCCAGTAGGCGGCGCTGATGAAGGTCAGGTTGGCGACCAGCAGGATGGTCACCAGCAGTACCAGCAGGGCTGCCAGCAGTTTCTGCCCGACCGGGAGGTTTTCCAGGCGTTGGCGCAGGCTCATGGGCAAGGCAATGTCCGTATTGGGTTGGCGTCAGGCGCTGGGCAAACCACGCGCTCGCAGGTTATCGACCAGGCGCTGGTGCAGGTGTTCCAGCCGTGGCAGCACCAGGCCGTGGCGCTCGGCTGCCCGGCAGGCGTGGCCCAGCAGGTAGTGCACTTCGGTGCGGCGGCCAGCGCGCACGTCCTGGTACATGGAAGAGTAGTTGGCTGCGGTGGCCAGGATCACCCGCTGCACTTCTTCATCCAGATCGGTCGCGGCTTCCGGCTGGCCACAACGGCACAGCAGTTCGGCCAGTTCCTTACTCAGTGCCTCGACCTCGCCGAGATGCCCGAGCAAACCGCCGTTCTGGCAATCGTGCAGCACGGTCAGTGGGTTGATGGCGCAATTGAGCGCCAGCTTGCGCCACAGGCGGGTAAGGATGTCGACCGTCCAGTCGCCCGGGATGCCGGCGTCGCTCAGGTCATCGAACCATTCTGGGGTGGCGGGGTTGGCCGGGTCTCCCAGCCAGTTGAAACCATGGCCGGCGAAGCGCACCTGCCAGTCGTCCTCGCGAAAAGCGCCTTCTGTGCTGGAGGCGAAGATGCAGCGGGCGTGGGGCACCTGGTCGGCGACTTCGTCCTGGCTGCCCAGGCCGTTCTGCAACAGCACGATTTCCGCGCCCTCAGCCAGGCGCGGCGCCAGGCGGGCGATGGCGGGGGCGGCATCGTAGGCCTTGCAGGCCACCAGCAGACGATGGATGGGCCCGCCTGACTCGGCCGTCTCAGCAGGGATGGCGTAGAGGCGGGATTGATCCTGTTCGACCAGGGTCAGGCCACCGGCCCGCTGGTAGCCCTGCAGGCGCTGCGCATCACGCAGGATCAGGCGTACCGCCTTGCCGGCGCGCGCCAGGCGGCAGGCCCAGAGGCTGCCGAGGCTACCGGCGCCGAGAATATGCCAGGTGCTGCTCATCTGCGTTTCGCAACCCGTTATAATGAGCCCGCATTTTAACCCGCTAACACCGACGCGCTCCATGTTCAGACTGAGCGCGCGTTTATTTTATGGAGATTACCCATGCCTTCGTTCGACGTGGTATCGGAACTGGACAAGCACGAAGTGCAGAACGCAGTCGACAACGCCATCAAGGACCTCGATCGCCGCTATGACCTCAAGGGCAAGGGCAGCTTCGAGTTCAAGGACAAGGAGCAGACCGTGATGCTGACCGCCGAGGAAGAGTTCCAGCTCGAAGCCATGCTGGAAATCCTGCGCCTGGCGCTGGTCAAGCGCAAGATCGATGTGAAGTGTCTGGAAACCAAGGACCCGTACGCCTCGGGCAAGGAAAAGAAACAGGAAGCCAAGTTCCGCGAAGGCATCGACAAGGACCTGGCGAAGAAGATCGTCGCCACCATCAAGGACGGCAAGCTCAAGGTCCAGGCCGCCATCCAGGGCGAGCAGGTGCGTGTCACCGGCAAAAAGCGCGACGACCTGCAGGAAGCCATTGCCCTGCTGCGCACCAAAGAGTTCGACATGCCGATCCAGTTCAACAACTTCCGCGATTGATCGCAGGGTTGTCCGGAACCCCGATGGCGCAATGATGTCCATGGGGTCCTTGGCCGCTGAAATGCCGGCGGCCTGCTTTACTGTGCACGTGCCGTCAGGCATCAGGAGATATCTATGGATTTGAACGCTGAAGTCGATCAGCTGGTCCGCCAATCGCAGACCTGGATCCCCTTGATCATGGAATACGGCAGCCGCCTGCTGCTGGCACTGCTGACCCTCGCGGTCGGCTGGTGGATCGTCAACAAGGTCAGCAACCGCCTGGGCAAACTGGTTGGCTTGCGTAATGCCGACCTGGCACTGCAAGGTTTCATCAGTACCTTGTCGAACATCGTGTTGAAGGTGCTACTGTTCGTCAGCGTGGCGTCGATGATCGGCATCGAGACCACCTCGTTCGTCGCCGCCATTGGTGCCGCCGGCCTGGCTATCGGCCTGGCCTTGCAGGGCAGCCTGGCGAACTTCGCCGGGGGTGTGCTGATCCTGATGTTCCGCCCGTTCCGCATCGGCGACTGGATCGAAGCGCAGGGCGTGGCGGGTACCGTCGACAGCATCCAGATCTTCCACACCGTGCTGCGCACCGGTGACAACAAGACGGTGATCATGCCCAACGGCGCGCTGTCCAACGGCATCATCACCAACACCAACCGCCAGCCTACACGCAAGGTGGTGTTCGATGTGGGCGTGGACTATGAGGCCGACCTGCAGAAGGCGCGCAACGTGCTGCTGGAGCTGGCGCAGGACCCGCGGGTGCTGCCGGATCCGGCGCCGCAGGCAGTAGTCTCGACCCTGGGCGACAGCTCGATCACCGTATCGCTGCGCCTGTGGACCAAGACCTCCGACTACTGGGACGTGATGTTCATGCTCAACGAGCATGCCCGTGACCGGTTGAAGGCCGAAGGGATCGACATCCCGTTCCCGCAGCGGGTGATCCGCGTGGTGCAGGAGACCGCCGCACAGTAATACCAGACGGGGCCGCGAAAGCGGCCCCAGTCTTTTGCCACCTCCTTACACTTGTTCACAGCAATTCCCCGCTATTTCTGGCATATAGCCTGACCCTCCTGCCTGCACCCGATACGCCATCATGAAACCATTGCTTTACATCACGCCCGTTCGGGCCCTTTTGTTCGGCCTGACCCTGGCCCTGTTCGAGCTGCTCACCTACTTGGCCAGCGACGCGGTGATGCCGGCCATGCCTGTGGTGGTCGAGCACCTGAACGCCAGCCCTGAATACATCCCCCATGCGCTCAACCTGTACCTGCTCGGTGGCGTGGTGCTGCAATGGCTGATCGGCCCGCTGGCCGACCGCTATGGGCGCCGCCCGCTGCTGCTGGCCGG
This sequence comes from Pseudomonas sp. SMN11, assembly GCF_052041945.1. Lineage (NCBI taxonomy): Bacteria > Pseudomonadati > Pseudomonadota > Gammaproteobacteria > Pseudomonadales > Pseudomonadaceae > Pseudomonas > Pseudomonas sp. SMN11. The sequence continues at coordinate 195,854 of NZ_JBKGGW010000001.1, forward strand.
CTGTGCCTTCTTCGGCGTCGCCTGCCTGGCCACCTACTGGGTGCAGGACATTGGTTTGTTCAACCTGCTGCGCCTGCTGCAGGGCATCGGCCTGGGCTTCGTGGTGACGGTCAGCTACCCGGCACTCAACGAATCGTTCAGCGAGGCGGACGCGGTGCGCATGATGGCGTTGCTCGCCAACATCGCCTTGCTGTCGCCGCTGCTCGGCCCGCTGGTCGGTACCCTCATGCTGCAATGGCTGGACTGGCGCTGGCTGTTCGTGGCCTTCGCCATCGGTGCCGTGCTGTGCTGGCTGCTGTTGCATCGCCTGATGCCGGAAACCCTGGGCGTGGAGCGTCGTGATGGCTCACGCCTGCCGTTCACCCCGATCCACCTGCTGCCATTGCTCGCCGGTTATGGTCAGTTGCTGGCCAACCGCAAGTTCGTCGCCGGCAGTGCCGCGCTGGGCCTGGTAGGCTTGCCGCTGATTGGCTGGATCGGTCTTTCGCCGGTGCTGCTGATCCACGACGAGGGGCTGAGCACGATGGAGTATGCGCTGTGGCAGCTGCCGGTGTTCGGTGGGCTGATCCTGGGCAACCTGATCATCAACCGCATCGCCGATCGTTACCCGCTGCCGGCACTGGTGCGCGGCGCGCTGGGGCCGTACCTGGCCGGGCTGTGCCTGATGGTGCTGGCAACCTGGGTGTGGCCGACGGTGACCAGCGTGGTCGCCGGCATGTCGCTGTATGCACTGGGGCTGGGCGTGGCCAACGCAGTGCTGTACCGCATGACGCTGTTCTCCAGCGAGCAGAGCAAGGGGCTGGTGTCGGCAATGCTGGGGATGATCACCATTGCCTTGCTGGGGCTGGGTGGCGCGTTGCTGGCGATGATCGGGGCGGGGGCGAGCCTGTTGCACTTTGCCCTGGCGGCGGGTGTGGCAGGTGCCTTGGCGCTGTGGCCTTTGTGGTTTGTAGTGGGTGGGCGGCCTGGGGAAGGGGCTGTCGCTCAGTAAGTGTTGTCGCCTGTACCGGCCTCTTCGCGGGTACAGGCAGTAGAAATCTTTCAGGGTTGCTCGGCCGCCGGGTTATCCACCGGTACCTGCTTTCCCCGGCTCACTTCCTGGCGCCAGTGCAGCGCAATCAGTATCAAGGTCGGAACGCCCAGCAGCGCAGTGATCAGGAAGAAGTCGTGGTACCCGTACTTCTCCACCATTACCCCTGAATACCCGCCGATCAGGCGCGGCAGCAACAGCATGATCGAACTGAGCAGCGCATATTGCGTGGCCGAAAACTTCAGGTTGGTCAGGCTCGACAGGTAGGCGACGAACGCCGAGGTGGCCAGGCCCGAGCTGAAGTTGTCCAGCGAAATGGTCACCACCAGCATTTCCAGGTTCGGCCCCATGTCCGACAGCATCAGGAACAGCAGGTTGGTGGCCGCCGAAGCCGCGCCGCCGATGAACAGGATCGGCAGAATGCCGAAACGCACGATCAGCAAGCCGCCGACGCCGGCCCCGACCAGGGTCATGATCAGGCCGAAGACCTTGCTGACGCTGGCGATCTGGTCCTTGGTGAAGCCCATGTCGATGTAGAACACGTTGGCCATCACGCCCATGACCGTGTCCGACATGCGATAGGTGGCAATCAGGCCGAGCAGCAACAGCGCTTGCCAGCGGTAGCGAGCGATGAAGTCGTGCACCGGTGTCAACACCGGGGCCAGGCCACGACGGCCCATGCCCGAAAGGCAGGCCCAGGTCAGCAGCACGTAGAGGATCAGGCGCAGGAAGGCGCGGTCTTCGAGCAGCAGGTCAAGTGGCGACGCATCGCCGGAAATGACGCTCGACCAGCCGGTGTTGAACATCTGGGTGAAGCTGGCCGGTACAGACACCAGCAGGATGATCAGCACGAACACCGAGGCCATCTGATGCATCAGGCCATAGCGCGCGGCCGACAGCTGAGTACGCAGGGGTACCGGTGGCTCACGCATCACCAGGGTGGTGAACAGCGCCGGCAGCATCATCACGCCGAACAGCACGTAAGTGCCAGCCCAAGCCTTGTGCAGGTAGCTGAAGCCGGTGGAACCGAACCATTCGGCGAAGAACAGTGCGCCCGCGGTCGCGAGCAGGGCGGCGACCCGGTAACCGGCCATGTAGCTGGCGGCTAGGGCCGCCTGGCGCTGGTCGTCGGCAATCTCGAGGCGATAGGCATCGACGGCGATGTCCTGGGTGGCCGAGGCAAAGGCCACCAGCACTGCCAGGGCGATCAGCCAGGAAAGGTGTTGCTGCGGGTCGCACAAGCTCATGCCGACCAGGCCGATCACCACCAGCGCTTGCGACAGCAACAGCCACGAACGGCGTCGCCCCAGGCCGCCAAGCAGCGGCAGGCGCCACTGGTCGAGCAGCGGTGACCAGACCCATTTGAAGGCATAGGCCAAGCCGATCAGGCTGGCGTAGCCAATGGTTTCACGGGCCACGCCCGCCTCGCGTAGCCACACCGACAGGGTCGAGAACACCAGCATGTAGGGCAGGCCGGCGGCGAAGCCCAGCAGCAAAAGTACCAAGGTTGACGGGCTGGCATAGGCAGCAAGCGCAGCGCGCCAGGTTTTACGGGGCATAGACCAACATCTGCCTCAAATTTGCGAAAACAAAGCGCGCACTCTAACCGCTGTGCTCCATCGGGCGCCAGCCATGGCGCGTCATATCCACACGATTATTGGTCACATTCACACCCTCTGCGCGCAGTCTGGCCCGCTGTTCATCGCCCGAAGGGGTGCCCAGCGCCAGGCTCAGACGCCCGCCAGCACCGAGTACCCGGTGCCAGGGCAGGCGGGTATCGGCCGGCAACTGCCCAAGAGTGCGCCCGACCCAACGTGCCGCCCGGCCAAGTCCCGCCAGCTCGGCGAGCTCGCCATAGCTGACCACCTTGCCCTCGGGCACCTGGCCAAGCACCGAGTACAGGGCCGTTCGTCGGACTTCGGGGGAGTCCTGGGTGTGCTCATATCCCTCAGACATCAGAGCAGCCCTGGCCTGGGATGAAACCGGACGAATGGTCACGGCAAATGAGAGTTGAACTCAACGGCATGCTCCTGGGTCTGTCCTTGCTCTGGTCGTAGGTATCTGGATAATGCCCGGCTTTTTTCGTCAAATCGAACCTGTAGCGCGCTTATGTATTCTAGATCCTTGCTTTGCCTGTTGACCGCTTCGCTGTGTGCCGCCCCGGCGTTCGCCGATACCGTGTGGATGAAGAACGGGGACCGGCTGAGCGGCAAGATTCGTGTATTCGACGGTGGCAAGCTGCTGCTGGAAACGCCGTATGGTGGCTCGATCTCGCTGGACTGGAAACAGGTCCAGACCCTGGAAAGCGACCAGGAATTGCTGGTCAAGCAAGACGCCTACAGCGGCGAGAAGGCCAAGTCGCTCAAGGCCGCCGAACCAGGCAAGGTGACTCTGGCCAATGGCGATGCACCGAAGACGGTCGACTTGGCCAGTGTCCAGCAAATCATGAAGCCCAAGCCGCTGGTCGAGGACTTCATCTGGAAGGGCAACGTCGACGTGGCCATGGACTACAAGCGCGCCGAGACCGACAGCGACGACTACGACATCGACTTCAAGACCACCGCCCGCCACGGCCGCTGGCGGCACAATGCCGAAGGCGAATACAACCGCGAATCCAAGGACGACGTCACCACCACCGATAACTGGAGCGCCGAGTACGCGCTCGACCGCTTCATCACCGAGAAGTGGTTCTGGCAGGGGCGCATGGAATACAAGCGCGACCGTATCGAAGACCTTGCCCGCCAGCGCACGGTTGGTACTGGCCCGGGTTATCAGTTCTGGGACGACGAACTAGGCGCGTTCTCGCTGGGGTCGCTGATCAACCGAACCGACTTCGAGTACCAGGACGGCGCCAAGGACAACTTCTACTCGGCGGCGGTGAAGTGGGACTACACCCGCTACCTGATCGGCAAGAAGGTCCAGTTGTTCACCAATGGCGAGTTCGCCAAACCGTTGGGCGGTGTGGCCGACTACTCCCTCGATGCCGAGGTGGGGCTGCGTTACAAGGTTACCGACTGGGCGTCGCTCAACCTCAAGGCGGAAAAGGACATCATCACCGGTACGCGTGAGAGTGATCTGGACAAGACCCGTTACACCGCCGGTTTTGGTGTGACCTGGTAAATCACCGGGGCCGCACAGCGGCCCCATTGGCACTGGATGTGATAATGCTTATCTTGTCACTCATCCAGCCCGTATCCAGGAGCCGCCCCCAAGTGAGTACCAACGCCATCCGCCCCGCCCGGGAACTGCTGCTCAAGGAATACCGCGGCGTGCTCTCGACCCATTCCAAGTCCATGCCGGGCTTCCCGTTCGGTTCGGTGGTGCCTTACTGCCTGGATGCCGAGGGCAACCCACTGATCCTGATCAGCCGCATCGCCCAGCATACCCACAACCTGCAGAAGGACCCCAAGTGTTCGCTGCTGGTGGGTGAGCGTGAGGCCGAGGACGTGCAGGCCGTAGGCCGCCTGACGGTGATGGCCGAAGCGCACAAGCTGGTCGACGAGGCCGCCATCGAGGCGGCGGCCGAGCGTTACTACCGCTATTTCCCCGATGCGGCCAACTACCACAAGGCCCATGACTTCGACTTCTGGGCCCTGCAGCCGGTGCGCCATCGCTACATCGGTGGCTTCGGCGCGATCCACTGGCTCGACCAGGTGACCCTGGCCAATCCGTTCGCGGGCAAGGCCGAGGCGAGCATGATCGAGCACATGAACAGCGACCATGCCAATGCCATCGCCCATTACGTCGAGCTGAACGACCTGCCGCGCAGCGTGCCGGCGCAGATGGTCGGCATCGACAGCGAAGGCATGCACCTGCGTATCGGCCAGGGTATCTACTGGTTAGCGTTCCCTGCTCCTTGCAACACGCCGACACAAGTCCGCGAAGCCTTGGTATTACTGGCACGCGCCGATCAATGGCCGGTTGCGACTGAAGTCGAGGCTTGAAATCCCGAGCGCACGCATCCATCTGTAGGTCTTACAGGAAGGGTCTCTTCCGACGAGGAATGCTTTGATGCGTGCTTTTCTATTGCTGTTTCTGTTGTTCCCGGTGCTGGAGCTGTTCGTCTTCGTCAAGGTCGCCGGGGCCATCGGTTTCTTTCCGGCGCTGCTGCTGATCATCGCCGGCTCCGCCCTGGGTGTGCTGGTGGTGCGTGTGGCGGGTCTCGCCACCGCCCTGCGTGCCCGTGAAAGCCTGCAGCGTGGCGAACTGCCCGCCGAGGACATGTTCCAGGGCCTGATGCTGGCCGTGGGTGGTGGCTTGCTGCTGCTGCCAGGTTTCATCAGCGACGTTCTGGGCCTGCTGTGCCTGCTGCCGTTCACCCGCCACCTGGCGGCCCGCAAGATGCGCGAGCGCGCCGAAGCCCAAGCCATGCGCCAGCGTGCGTTCCAGGACGAGCCGTTCCAGCCGCAGCCGCGTGATGGCGGCCATCGCCCGAACGTGATCGAAGGCGAGTACGAGCGCCGCGACAAATAATCAGACTTGCAACCTCCGGGGCCGCACAAGCGGCCCCGGTCTTTTTCAACCGGCTGAAAAATTTTGCATATCAAACCTTGTAATTGAATATGGCGGCCTCATGTATGTGGTCACCGCAAGGTTTCTGGTGGCAACACCAGTCATGACACAGGTGGTTCGCCTTTTGCGGGCCACCCCCGGCAACGCCGGACCGCATCAACCCGCCGGTGTCGATACCGGCCGATGAAAACCACAATTTGGGAGAGATCGACAATGAAGCTTCGTCCTCTGCATGACCGCGTAGTCATCCGTCGCAGTGAAGAAGAATCGAAAACCGCTGGCGGTATCGTCCTGCCGGGTTCGGCCGCTGAAAAACCAAACCGCGGCGAAGTCGTTGCGGTTGGTACCGGTCGCGTCCTGGAAAACGGCGAAGTACGTGCGCTGGCCGTCAAAGTCGGTGACAAAGTGGTTTTCGGCCCTTACTCGGGCAGCAACACCGTGAAAGTCGATGGCGAAGACCTGCTGGTCATGGCCGAGAACGAAATCCTCGCCGTTATCGAAGGCTGATTTCACCCCCGACTTCCCGTTACTCCAAAGATTTTCAAGGATTAAACGATCATGGCTGCTAAAGACGTAAAATTCGGCGATTCCGCTCGTAAGAAAATGCTGGTTGGTGTCAACGTTCTGGCTGACGCGGTAAAAGCGACCCTCGGCCCGAAAGGCCGTAACGTAGTGCTGGCGAAGAGCTTCGGCGCTCCGACCATCACCAAGGACGGCGTTTCCGTCGCCAAAGAAATCGAGCTGAAAGACGCCTTCGAAAACATGGGCGCCCAGCTGGTCAAGGAAGTCGCTTCCAAGGCCAACGACGCTGCCGGTGACGGCACCACCACCGCTACCGTTCTGGCTCAGGCCATCGTCAACGAAGGCCTGAAAGCCGTAGCTGCCGGCATGAACCCGATGGACCTGAAGCGCGGCATCGACAAGGCCACCGCTGCCGTTGTCGCCGAGCTGAAGAACCTGTCCAAGCCATGCGCCGACTCCAAGGCCATCGCCCAGGTAGGTACCATCTCCGCCAACTCCGACAACTCCATCGGTGAAATCATCGCCGAAGCCATGGAAAAAGTCGGTAAAGAAGGCGTGATCACCGTTGAAGAAGGCTCGGGCCTGGAAAACGAACTGTCCGTCGTAGAAGGCATGCAGTTCGACCGTGGCTACCTGTCGCCATACTTCGTCAACAAGCCGGACACCATGGTTGCCGAGCTGGAAGGCCCGCTGCTGCTGCTGGTCGACAAGAAGATCTCCAACATCCGTGAGCTGCTGCCAGTTCTGGAAGCCGTTGCCAAGGCCGGCCGCCCACTGCTGATCGTTGCCGAAGACGTCGAAGGCGAAGCCCTGGCTACCCTGGTGGTCAACAACATGCGCGGCATCGTCAAGGTTGCTGCAGTCAAGGCACCGGGCTTCGGCGACCGCCGCAAGGCCATGCTGCAGGACATCGCTGTCCTGACCGGCGGCCAGGTCATCTCCGAAGAAATCGGCCTGACCCTGGAAACCACCACCCTGGAGCACCTGGGTAACGCCAAGCGCGTCATCCTGTCCAAGGAAAACACCACCATCATCGACGGTGCTGGCGTTGACGCCGACATCGAAGCACGCGTCAAGCAGATCCGTGCCCAGATCGAAGAAACCTCTTCGGACTACGACCGTGAGAAGCTGCAAGAGCGTCTGGCCAAGCTGGCTGGCGGTGTTGCCGTGATCAAGGTCGGTGCTGGCACCGAAGTTGAAATGAAAGAGAAGAAAGCCCGCGTTGAAGACGCCCTGCACGCTACCCGTGCTGCCGTCGAAGAAGGCGTGGTGCCTGGCGGTGGTGTTGCCCTGGTTCGTGCCCTGGCTGCCATTGTTGACCTCAAAGGCGACAACGAAGACCAGAACGTCGGTATCTCCCTGCTGCGCCGCGCTGTAGAAGCGCCGCTGCGCCAGATCACTGCCAACGCCGGCGACGAGCCAAGCGTTGTCGCTGACAAGGTCAAGCAAGGTTCGGGGAACTACGGCTACAACGCTGCTACCGGCGAATACGGCGACATGATCGAGATGGGTATCCTCGACCCAGCCAAGGTCACCCGTTCGGCTCTGCAAGCTGCAGCTTCGATCGGCGGTCTGATGATCACCACCGAAGCCATGGTTGCCGACCTGCCGGAAGACAAGCCAGCTGCTGGCATGCCTGACATGGGCGGCATGGGTGGCATGGGCGGCATGATGTAAGCCAGCCTTACCCCCTGCACCAAGAAAAGCCCCGGTTCGTGAGAACCGGGGCTTTTTCGTTTTGCTGTGCAGGCCACTGGGGCCGCAAAGCGGCCCCTCTATCAGGCAGTACGATGCTCGCTGACTGCCGCCTCGGCCACGCCCTTGCGATACAGCACCAGGTAATACGAGCCCAGGCCAATCAACCAGCAGAACACGGCGGTCCACACGTTATGCGACAGGAAGTGCGCGCCTTGCAGCATCCGCCCCAGCCCCAGCGCCGAGCCAGCCATCAGGGCCACCCCGAACGCCACCCGCGCCAGTTTCGGCCGGCGATCACGCAGCATGAAGAACAGCCCGAACAGGCAGAACCCGGTTGCCGCATGGCCGCCCGGCCAGCACAGTCCCGGCTTGTCGGTGGCGGGGCGGTGTTGCAGCAGTTCACTGTAGGTTTCCTTGCCGCCGAACTGGGTCAGGCTCCACGGGCACTGAACCTGCGTCACCTTCTTCAGCGGCGTGACGAAGGCCGTCGACAGCCCCAGCGCCAAGACCAGGCAGCCCAGCTCGCGACGCCAGCTGAACAGACGTTTCCAGAAGAAGCTCGAGGCGAACGCGCCCAGCGAAATCAGCCCAAGCAGGATCACTCCCTGCTTGACCCGGTCATGCATGACGGTTTCCAGCAGGTAACTGTGACGGCCGATGAACTGCCCGGCGGTGGGGTCGAAGAACAGGTTGGCGACGTCCATGTCGAGCGAGGTCAGTTCCAGCAGGAGCAAGGCCGCGGCGACAGCCAGAGGTATGCCCAGGTACAGCCAGAGATTGATCGGACGCGGACGAGTGCGGTGTTGCATGACGACTCCAGGGGGTAAAAAGACCGGGCATTGTCATGGGCCCGCTATTCTCTGTCCGTGAAGGATCAGTGAAAAAACTGTCAAGTTCGCTGAAATTGCCCTGGGGCTGGCACAGTATCGGCGATGGCCTTAAGCTGCGCCTGCCGCGCACCCTAGCGAAGCGCCGCACAGGAGAACCCGATGCGTATTCTTTTGGTTGAAGACAACCGCGATATTCTTGCCAACCTTGCCGATTACCTGGGCATGAAAGGCTACACCGTCGACTGCGCCCAGGACGGCCTCTCAGGCCTGCACCTGGCCGCCACCGAGCACTACGACCTGATCGTGCTCGACATCATGCTGCCCGGTATCGATGGCTATACCCTGTGCAAGCGTCTGCGTGAGGATGCCCGCCGTGATACCCCGGTGATCATGCTCACGGCCCGCGACCAGCTGGACGATCGCCTGCAGGGCTTCCGCTCCGGGGCCGATGATTACTTGCTCAAACCCTTTGCCCTGTCCGAGCTGGCCGCGCGCATCGAAGCGGTGCTGCGCCGTGCCCAGGGCGGCGGGCGGCGTACCCTGCAGGTCGCAGACTTGAGCTACGACCTTGATACCCTCGAAGTGACCCGTCAGGGCCGCCTGCTCAAGCTCAACCCGGTCGGCCTCAAGCTGCTCGCAGTATTGATGCAGAAGAGCCCGCACGTGCTGCGCCGCGAGGTGCTGGAAGAAGCCCTGTGGGGCGATGACTGCCCGGACAGCGACAGCTTGCGCAGCCACGTGCACCAGTTGCGCCAGGTGATCGACAAACCGTTCGAAAAACCACTGCTGCATACCGTCCATGGCGTCGGCTATCGCCTCGCCGAGGGCCGCGATGGAGTTTAAGCAAAGCCTTGCCCAGCGCATCATCATCGCCTTTGCGTTGATGAGCGCGCTGGTGGCCGGCGCCTTCGCCTTCGGTATTGTCGCCACCGTGCACCTGGTCGAGGAGCGCCTGATCTCGTCGGTGCTCGGCGGTGACTTGCAGCGCTTGCTGCGCATGGACAGCGTGAGTGACTGGAGCCACCGGCCACGGCCTGACCAGCTGTTCTATTTCAGTGGCGGGCGCGATGACTTCGAGCTGCCCAAGGACCTGCGCCACCTCGACGTCGGCTTCCATGAGGTGTTTCGCGACCAGCTGTCCTACCACGCGATGGTCGAGATCGTAGATGGTCGCCGCTATGTGTTGCTGCAGGACCAGAGCGATTTCGAAGAGCGCGAGCGCGTGCTGTTCGCCGTCGTGGTGGTGGGCTTCGTGCTCAGCCTGGTGCTGGCGGTGGTGCTCGGCTGGCTGTTGGCGCGCAGGGTGATGGCACCGGTGATCCGCCTGGCGCGACAGGTTCGCCATCGTGATCAGTTGCTTGGCCTGGCGCCGCCGTTGGCACCGGACTACGCGGCCGACGAAGTCGGCCAACTGGCGGTGGCGTTCGACGATACGCTGGGCCGGCTGCGCGATGCACTGACCCGCGAGCGCCTGTTCACCAGCGATGTCAGCCATGAGTTGCGCACACCGCTGATGGTGCTCGCCACCTCGTGCGAACTGTTGATGGAAAACCCCAATCTGGATACCCGCGCGCGCAGCCAGGTAGAGCGTATCGCCCGTGCTACGGAAGAGATGCGCGAGCTGGTCAAGACCTTCCTGATGCTGGCGCGTGCCCAGCGTGACCAAGGTGCCGTGGCATCCCAGGCAACCCTGCGCGAAGTCGCCAACGACCTGGTCGGGGTGTGGCGCGATACCATCGAACAGAAGGGCCTGGCGCTCTATTTCGATGGCCAGGTCAGTGCAGGCCCATTGCTGTACAACGCTACCTTCCTGCAATCCGTGATGGGCAACTTGCTACGCAACGCCGCCCATTACACCGACAGCGGTTATATTCGCCTCAGCCTGGAGCTCAACGGCTTCAGTGTCGAGGACAGTGGCGTGGGTATCCCGGAGGAGCAGCGCGAGGCCATGTTTCAGCCTTTCGTGCGTGGCGAGGAGCGGCGTGGCGAAGGCCTTGGGCTGGGTCTGTCGCTGGTGCAGCGGATCTGCGATGACCAGGGCTGGCGGGTAACGCTGACCTCGACGGCACCGCATGGCTGCCGCTTCCAGGTGGACTTGAGCCAGGGCGCGGAAAAGATCGATCCCACGCAAGAATAGATGAAAAATCTCTACGAAATAATGTGAAACATACCTGCCGTTTGATGACATTATTTTCACATTGGCATGACCAGTTGCATACGATCTGTTACCTAAGGTATGCGCATTGGAGACAGGAGCCACTCGATGCGCAGCCCGATCAAACTCGAATTTTCCGAGAAGTACGACCAGCAACACGCCCAGGACTACTTCCTCAAGCACCAGGATGGACTGGCTCGACGCCTGTCCCACAAGCGGGACGAGCAGCTGGCCCGTCGCGCCCTGGCACTGGCTGGAGAACCGGGTCTGGTCCTCGACTTGCCTTGCGGCGCGGGCCGCTTCTGGCCGCTGCTGGCGGAAAAGCCGAACCGGGTGATCATCGGTGCCGACAACTCCGAGGCGATGATCCAGACGGCCTGTGCCGCACAACCGCCAGAGGTGGTAGCGCGGGTACGTCCTTTGCAGACTTCGGCATTCGCGATCGACTTGCCGGATAACTCGGTCGACAGCATCTTCTGCATGCGGCTGTTCCACCACATTGGCGAAGCGGCTCACCGCAAGACCATTCTTGACGAGTTTCAAAGGGTTAGCCGTGACAGCGTAATCCTGTCATTGTGGGTGGACGGTAACTTCAAGGCCTGGCGCCGCAAGAAGCTCGAGCAAGAGCGTCATGCCAAGGCCGAGCAGGGCAGTTATCAGAACCGTTTCGTGTTACCGGCAGAAACGGTTGAAGCAGAATTCAAGGCCGCCGGCTTCAGGATCCAGGAACACCTCGACTTCCTGCCGTTCTATGCCATGTGGCGGGTATATGTATTGCGTAAGGGGTAGTGTTTGATGGCTGTAGCCCAAAATGGGGAGTCTCGGTTCGATTATTACTGGCGCCAGCAGGGCGAATGGGTCGAGGAACCCAACCAGCGGCGCGGTGGTGAGAGTGGCGTACAACGGCTGAACGATGGCAACGGCAAGGTGCTGTACGCCAAGCGTCAGGTCGGCCATATCTATCGCAGCCTGTTGCACCCATTCGGCAGGCCGACCGTGTTACGCGAGCTCGATGCGCTGAACAGCTTCGAGCAACTGGGTGTGCGCGTGCCGCGCATCGTGTTTTGCGGTGCCGAGCGTGACCCCGAGCACCAATGGCGCGCGCTGCTGGTCAGCGAGGCGCTGGATGGCTTTGTCGAACTCGACACGTGGCACGCCGAAGGCGCGCGCGAGCGCTATCCTCAAGTTGTGCATGAACGCATGCTCAAGGACCTGGCCGACAACCTGGCGCGGATGCATCTGGGCCATTGGCAGCATGGCTGCCTGTACGGCAAGCACGTCTTCATCAAGGTGATCGGCGAGGGTGAGCAGGCCCGCGTCGAGGTAGCACTTCTGGACCTGGAAAAGTGCCGACGACGCATTAGCTGTCAGCGGGCTGCGGGTAACGACCTGCGTCAGCTGCGCCGCCACTCGTCGCTAAATGACACGGAATGGCAAACGCTGCTCTATTTTTACCAGATGGCGTTTGGCAGCGCTGTCAAAGGGTTAGGGTAATGAAACTAGAAATAGCTCGAGCTTTGTTCCTGGTGGCTGGGTTGGCTGTGACCACGGCGGCGGTAGCTGCCTGGGAAGAGCCGCGGCCTGTGGTATTCAGCAAGGCAGACCAGTGCGCGGTGCCGCGTGAGGTCAAGGCGCAGCAGAACAAGGCCGAACCGGACCAGGACCTGCTGTTGTTCCTCTTTGGCATGCGCCAGGGGCTACGGCCGTTTGGCTGATAGAGCTCGAGCAAGATGAAGGCCTCGCAATCGCGAGGCCTTTGTTTTTTTATCGAAACATACGCTGGCCTTTGTAGGAGCGCCCTTGTGTCGCGAAAGGGCTGCGAAGCAGTCCCAGCAACTCTGGGTCAGCCATAAAACCTGGGGCCGCTTCGCAGCCCTTTCGCGACACAATGCCGCTCCTACAGGGATCGCAGTCATGCAGTTATCGGCTGTTTAGCTTCAGACTTGTGTGCCAGCAAGGTGTAGATACACGGCAGCACAAACAGGGTGAACAAGGTCCCGATCGACATCCCGGTGGCAATCACCGTGCCGATATCGAACCGGCTCACCGCGCCGGCTCCGGTGGCCAGGATCAGCGGCACCATGCCGAAGACCATCGCCGCCGTGGTCATCAGCACCGGCCGCAGGCGAATGGCGGCCGCTTCCTCGATGGCCTGGCGAACGCTCAAGCCTTTTTCCTCACGCAACTGGTTGGCGAACTCGACGATCAGGATGCCGTGCTTGCTGATCAGGCCGATCAGCGTCACCAGCCCCACCTGGGTGTAGATGTTCATGCTGGATATGCCCAGGAACAGCGGTAGCAGCGCGCCACAGATCGACAACGGTACGGTCACCAGGATCACCAACGGGTCGCGGAAACTCTCGAATTGCGCGGCCAGCACCAGGAAAATGATCGCCAGCGCCAGGCCGAAGGTCACCCACAGGGCACTGCCTTCCTGCACGTACTGCCTGGCCGTCCCGGCATAGTCGAAGGAAAAACCCTCTGGCGCTTCTTCCCGGGCGATGTCGCGCACCGTCTGCAAGGCCTCGCCGATGCTGACCATCGGTACCCCCTGGATGATCGCCGAGTTCAGCTGCTGGAACTGGTTGAGCTGGCGGGGGCGGGCGCGGTCACTGAGGGTGATCAGTGTCGACAAGGGCAGCAACTGCCCTTGCTCGTTCTTCACGTAGTAGTTGTTCAGCCAGCCGGCGTTGTCCCGATAGGGCCGCTCCACCTGGGCAATCACCTTATAGCTGCGGCCTTCGAGGGTAAAACGGTTGATCTCCGCCTCGCCCAGCAGGGTGGCCAGTGTGCCGCCCAGCGTATCCATGGATACGCCCATCTGCGCCGCCTTGGCCCGGTCGATATCGACCACCACTTCAGGCTTGTCGAAGGCCAGGTCGATGTCGAGAAAGGCGAACTTGCCCGATGCCTGCGCCCGTTGCTTGACCCGCTGGGCGACCTCCAGCAGGGCAGGGTAGTCACCGGCGGTGTTGATCACGAACTGGAACGGCAGGCCCTCACCGGTGCCCGGCAGCGATGGCAGGTTGAAACCGAAGATCTGCAGCCCGCCGATCTGCTCCAGCTTGGCCTGCACCAGTGGCAGCAGCTCCATCTGCGTGCGCTGGCGTTCGTTCCAGGGCTTGAGCAGGAAGCCACCGATGCCGCTCTGTACGCCGTTGAAGCCGTTGATCTGGAACGACGAGTAGTACTCGGGGAAGCTCTTGAACAGGGGCGTGAACTGGTCGGTGTAGGCGTTCAGGTAGTCGAGGTTGGCCGGCTGCGGCGAGCTGCTCATCATGAAGATCACACCCTGGTCCTCGTTGGGCGCCAGCTCGTTCTGGGTGAACTTCAGCAGCACCGGGATCAGGCACAGGATGATCACGGCGAACACCAGCACCACCGGGCGACTGTCGAGGGTGGCGTGCAGCAGACGCTGGTAACGCACCTTGAGGCCTTCGAACAGCACGTCGAGCCGATGGGCCAGGCCGCTGGGGTTCTGCTCCTGGCGCAGCAGCAGGGCGCACATCATCGGCGACAGGGTCAGGGCGACGATGCCTGAGATCACCACCGCGCCAGCCAGGGTCAGGGCGAACTCCTTGAACAGCGCGCCGGTGAGCCCGGTAAGGAAACCGATGGGCGCGTACACCGCCGCCAGGGTGATGGTCATCGACACCACCGGCATGGCGATTTCCCGCGCGCCTTCCAGGGCGGCATCGAAGGGTGACTTGCCTTCCTCCATGTGCCGGTGGATGTTCTCTACCACCACGATGGCATCGTCCACCACCAGGCCGATGGCCAGCACCATCGCCAGCAGTGTCAGCAGGTTCAGCGAGTAGCCCATCATCTGCATGAAGAACAGCACGCCGATCATCGACAGCGGAATGGTCACCACCGGGATCAGCACCGAGCGCAGAGCGCCGAGGAACAGGAACACCACCACGATGACGATCAGCACGGCTTCGCCCAGAGTCTTGATCACCTCGTCGATGGACGCCTGGATGAACAACGTGGCGTCGTAGGCAATCGATACCTTCAGCGCAGACGGCAGCTGGCTTTCCAGCTCTGGCATGATGCGCCGCACTTCCTTGATCACGTCCAGCGGGTTGGCCGCCGGGGTGGCCTTGATGCCGATGTAGACCGACGGCGTGCCATCGAACGAACTGACCGTGTCGTAGTTCTCCGCACCCATCTCCACCCGTGCCACGTCACCCAGCAGCACCCGGCTGTCGCCGGACACCTTGAGCGGCAGCGCGGCGAAGGCTTCGGCGGATTTCAGCTCGGTGCTGGCGTTGATGCTGGTGACCACGTACTCGCCCTTTACCTCGCCGGCGGCGGAGAGGAAGTTGTAGCGGCGTACGGCATTGGTCACGTCGGTGGCGGCAAGGCCGAAGCCGGCCAGCTTCACCGGGTCGATCCAGATGCGCATGGCGAACACCTGGTTGCCGAGGATTTCCGCTTCGGCCATGCCTGGCAGGGTGGCCAGTTTGGGCTGGATTACCCGCGACAGGTAGTCGGTGATCTGCGGGTTGCTCATCTCCTTGCTGTAGAAGCTGATGTACATCAGCGCCGAGGCGTCGGCTGCTTCCTTGCTCAGGACCGGGTCTTCAGAATCCTGCGGCAGCTGGTTGCGCACCTCATTGGCCTTGGCCAGCAATTCGGTGAACAGGCGGTCGCTATCGGCGCCGATGCGCGCGTAGATGGAGATCACCGAGAAGTTCTGCCGGCTGACCGAGGTCATGTAGTCGATGCCCTCGGCGCTGGCCAGACTCTGTTGCAGCGGCTGGGTGATGTAGCCCTGGATGGTCTCGGCGTTGGCCCCGGGGTAGGCGGTGGTCACCGTGATCAGGGCGTTTTCCATTTTCGGGTATTGGCGGATCTGCAGCTTGTTCCAGGCCTGGAAGCCGAGCAGCAGGATCAGCAGGCTGACCACGCTGGCCAGCACCGGGCGGCGGATGAACGGGTCGGTGAACGCCATGCCTGCCTCCTGCTCAGTCGGTGCGCGGGGCGCCCTGTTCGGGCTTGAGCGCGCTGTCCTGGCCAATGCGGATGGTCGCACCCGGAGTCAGCTTGAGCTGCCCGGCGGTGACCACCTGCTCGCCGGCCTTGAGGCCCTTGCTGACCACCACCACGCCATCGCGGCGTTCGCCGGTCTGCACGGTGCGCTGTTCGGCACTGAGCCGTGGCTGGCCCTTGTCGTCGTTTTCCGGGTTGCCGTCCTTGTCCTTCTTCGGCGTGGCGACGTACACCGAGTTGCCGTACAGGGTGTAGGTGATGGCGCTTTCCGGCACCACCACCTGAGGCTGCGGGTCGGGTAGCAGGACCAGCAGGTTGGCGAACATGCCGGGCAGCAGCTTGTCGTCCGGGTTGGCCAAGGTTGCGCGCACCAGCAGGTTGCGCGTGTTCTCGTCGACCTTGGGGTTGATCGCGCTGAGGCTGGCCGGGAAGGTCTGGCCGGGGTAGGCCGCCACCTGCACCAGCACCTGCTGGCCCAGGCTCAGATGCGGCAGCGCCTGTTCCGGGACATTGAAGTCGACGTACAGGCTGGACAGGTCCTGCAGGGTGGCGATCACCGTGCCGGCGGCCAGGTACTGGCCAATGTCCACCTGACGAATACCGATGGTGCCATTGAACGGCGCGTTGATGCTTTTCTTGATCTTCTGCGCCTTGAGCTGTTCGACCACCGCCTGATTGCGCCGGTACTGGGAGGACAGGCGATCGAACTCGCCGCGGGAGATGGCGGCATCGCCGACCAGCTGGCTGCCGCGGCCGAAGTCGACCTTGGCCAGCCCCAGGTCGGCCTGGGCTGTGCCGAGCAGGGCGGTTTCCTGGTCGTCGTTGAGCTGTAGCAGGGGTTGCCCGGCTTTGACCTTCTGCCCGGAGTCGAAGTACAAGGCCTTGACGATGCCTTCCACTTCCAGGCTCAGCTCGACGCCTTGCAGGGCCTTCAGGCTGCCTACGGCAGGCAGGCGTTCCTGCCACTGGCGCTGTTCGGCCGGGGCGGCCGCCACGGTGATGGGCGGCCTGGGCGCGGAGAACATCTGGATCTGCTTATAGATCGAGAAGCCCTTGTAGCCCCCCAGGGCCAGCACGATCAGCAGCACGACGGCCAACATGATGAGCATGCGGCGGCGTAGCATAGGTCCGGTTCCTTGGATGCGTGGTTGTTATTCGTTTTGACACGACAACGGGCGATCCTGCCCACGTGCGGATGGGGGAAGTATTGCAGAAGGGGGAGGGGATTGCCTGCACCAGCGTCTTCGCGATCCCTGTGGGAGCGGCTTCAGCCGCGAAGAGGCCGGTACAGCCAGCAGAACAATCAGACCAGGTGCAGGTGGTTATCCCAGAACCCGGAGGGCAGGTCCATCGGTTGCCCGATCAGTTCAGCCTTGCGGCAGTTGTAGAAGCGGCAACGGCCCTGCCCGGAGGTGACGACGAAACCATCCTTGACTGCCCCGACCCCGGCGCAATCGGGCATCGGTGCATCGAGCTTCACCGCACCGCTGTCCAGGTCCCAGACGAACAGGCGGTTGGCCCGTGGCGCGGTCAGGGCCACCAGGCGCAGGTCACTGTGGATGGCGACGCTGGCGGTGTACTGGGCCATCGATTGCAGCTGGCGCTCCGGTACCGGGAAGGCCTTGAACGGCTCGCCCGGGCGCTTGATCGCCAGCAGCTCGGCGGTCTCGTCGGCAGCGCCCATGAACTGCTGGCAGGCGGCGATGGTGCCATCGTCGCCCACTGCCAGGTGGCGCACGCTGTTCATCTGCTGGGCCAGGGTTTCCTTGCTCAGCAGGGTGCCGTCGCGCTGCATCAGCACCAGGCTGGGCTCCATGGCATTAAGGTTCATCTCGACCCGGCTCTCGGCCTCGGTGCGGATACCGCCGTTGGCCACGATCAGGGTTTCGCCGTCCGGCAGCCAGGCCACTTCATGGGGGCCGATACCGTGGGTCGGGATCTCGCCGGTGTGCACCAGGCGCTCACCCTCGAAGCGGTACACGCCGAGCACGCCACGGCCTGGGTCGGTGGTGTCGTTCTCGGTGGCATACAGCCATTCGCCACCCTTGTGGATCACCGCATGGCCATAGAAGTGCCGGTTCGGTTGCGAGGTGACGGTCTGCAGCAGACGGCCGTCGCGCAGGTCGACCAGGTAGCTTTCGGTACCGGGGCGGCGGGCGACGAACAGGGCGATCGGCAGCTCGGGGTGGTTGATGATGGCATGGCAACGCTGGGCAACCTGGGTGCTGAACACCTGGGTGCCGTCCAGGCGGAACCCGACCGCATAGTGCTTGCCGTCGCCATCGTCCCGCGCCGACAGCAGCAAGGGGTCGCTGCTTTTGTTGCGGAACAGGCTCCAACCGCCCAGGGTCAGGGCGCTGAGCAATACGCTACCGAGTTTGAGGGCCTGGCGTCGCAGCATGATCAGTCACCGTCGTTGGCATTGAAGCCCAGCTGGATGTTCAGCGCCTTGGCCAGGTCGCCTTCGTGCAGGCGGTGGACGACGTTGAGGGCATCGTAGATCTGGTTGAGGGTCTGTTGACCGGCGTCGTCGGCCAGCAGCTCGCCGAGGGTCTTCTGGTTGTCGGCCAGCAGTTTGAGCGCCGTAGCGTAGGCGTCGTCGATCTTCTGCGCCAGGGCTTTCTGATCGCTGGACAGCAGGCCACGCAGGCCCTGATTGTCGACCCCTACCCATACCGCCTGGGCGGCCTTGAGGGTGGCTTCCAGGCTTTTCATCGAGGAATGGCTGCGCCAGGCTTCGGCCTGCAGCGGCTGCGGGATGCCCTTGCTCTGGCGGCCCATTGGCGCACCCAGCTTCTTCTTCAGGGTGTCCAGGGCGGTGACCTGGGAGCGCAGCAGGTCGGCGATCGCTTCGTGGGAGTCGGCGTAGCGCTGGTTGGGGAACTTGGTCATCTGCGACAGCATGCCGTCGGAGCTGTTCCAGGACTTGAGGATGTCCTCGGCCAGGACCTTCTGGTGATCGGCGATGGCAACCAGCAGCGGGCAGTAGCGGGCTTTCTGCTCGGCCGTGGCGATGTCCGGCTTGTTGTCGAAGAGGATGTACTCGTAGGCCGACAGGCCGCGTACCACGACGCTGGCCTTGCCCAGGGCTGCAGCATCGACCGGCTTGTCGCCGTTGACCAGCTGCTCGACCTGGCGGCCAACCAGGTTCTTCTTGTCAGGCCAGAACTGCACCTGCCAGGCGCGGTTGCCTTCGGCCAGCGGGCCGACCAGCAGCGGTTGCAGTTCGGCCCAGGCTTTTTGCGCATTGAGGAAGTCGGCGCGTGCGGTGTCCAGGCTTTCCTTGCCTTCACAGTAGGCCAGGGCGCTGGCGGCCAGCTGGCGGTCGGCTTCGACCCAGCGGCTGTAGGTCGGCAGGATCACCTGCTTGGCGATGGCGGCGGAAGTCACCGCCTGCGGGTCCTGCGGCGAGCAGGCACCCAGAGCGAGTGCGGCGAGGCTGGTGAACAACAGTTTGGGTCGGAACATGCCCGGCTCCTTGCGCGTTTTAAAGTGAGTTCAGGAAAGCCAGCAACGCAGCGCGCTGCTCGGCATTGAAGGTCAAGACATGGTCGCGCGCCGCCAGGGCTTCACCGCCGTGCCAGAGCACGGCTTCGAGCAGGTTGCGGGCGCGGCCGTCATGCAGGTACTGGGTGTGGCCACTGACGGTTTCGGTCAGGCCGATGCCCCACAGCGGCGGGGTACGCCAGTCCTGGCCGTTGGCGGCGAATTCGGTGCGCTCATCGGCCAGGCCTGGGCCCATGTCGTGCAGCAGCAGGTCGCTGTAGGGGCGGATCACCTGGTTGGCCAGCTCCGCTTCGGCGGTGTTGGCAGCGGTGGTGAACTGCGGGATGTGGCAGGCCTGGCAGCCGGCCTGGAAGAACAGGTTCTTGCCGGCCAGCACTTGCGGTGCGCCGACGTCACGACGGGCAGGCACGCCGAGGTTGCGGGTGTAGAAGGTGACCAGGCGCAGGATATTGTCGCTGACCTCCTTCTCGTCGCCTTCGCCGTTGCCATTGGCCGCGGCAAGGCAGTCGACCTGGGCCGCAGTGCAGTCGTCCTTTGGCTGCAAGGTGCTGGTCAGGCCCATGTCACCGTTGAAGGCATGCACGTTCTGCTGGTTGACGTTGGGCTGCCCGGCCTTCCAGCCGAAGCGGCCGATCACGGTCTTGCCCTGTGCGTCATCCCAGACCCGGTTGGCGCGGCCGCGGATACCGTCGTGGTTGCGGTCGTCCGGGTCTTCGTTGGCCAGGATGTCGGCCTCGGGGATGGCTTCGAGCAGGCCGAGGCCGATCATCGGCGGGGCGACGCGGGCCGAGAAGCGCGTGTCGGGGTGCATAGCGCCGTAGCCAAGCTGGGTGATCTGCAGGGTCGGGCGGCGCAGCTCGACCGGGTGGCCGTCCTTGAAGGTGACGGTCTGGGTGGTGTAGTTCACCCGTACCTTGCCCTCTGGTGCCACGCCTGGAATGGCCATGTCCTGCAGCTGCGTGCCGTAGACGGGTTCGGGGACCACGCCCAGGCGCTCGATCTCCTTGGCCAGGTAAGGCTGATCGGGGATCGACAGGCGCACCAGCATGCCCACGGCATTGCTGTCGCCCGGCTCCGGCGGGTGCCCGCGGCCGTCGCGCACGTGGCAGTTCTGGCAGGCCGTGGTGTTGAACAATGGGCCCAGGCCGTCACGCGCGGTGGTGGTGGACGGGGCGATTACCCAAGGACTGCGGAAGAAGCTGTTGCCCACGGCGAAGTCCAGGCGCCGCTCGGCCGAGAGGTTGGCCGAAGGCAGGGAAAACGCCTTGCGGTCGTCGCGCTGGACCGTTGCCTGGCCGCCAGACAGCGCTTCGCCGGGCTCGGCCTGGGTGAAACGCGGGGCGTCGTCACAGGCGGCAAGGGCGAGGGCCAGCAGCAGAGGGGAGAGTCGGGACAGCGACGAGGACATGCAAAATCCTGGGCGTGGACGAAAAACCGGCGTGCAAGCTTAGCAGGCCAGCCTTGTTTGAATAAGAGCAATTTGCAATTACCCGGGTGAAAAGGATGTGAAATCTCTGCATTTTCATGGACTTCACTGGCCCTTTCGCGGCTAAAGCCGCTCCCATAAGGATCTCACTGCCTTCATGTGCAGCGCATTCCTGTGGGAGCGGCTTTAGCCGCGAAGAGGCCGGCACAGAAAAAAGGCGACCCGAAGGTCGCCTCTTTTCAACACCCGTTCCGCGAATCAGAATTCGTGATCGGCGGTGTCCGGGTTCAGGTTGGCAATACCCAGCTTGCCAGCAGCCTGCTCGATCGAGCCGGTCTGCTTGACCAGCGAGGCGATGGCATCGCGCACGATCTGGTTGCCGGCAGCGTTGTCGGCGGCGATCAGCTGGTCGTAGTGCTCGCCCTTGAGCGCGTGGTCGACCATGACCTGGATCTTCGCCTGGGTGGCGTCGAGATCGGCCTTGAGGGTGGTGTCGGCAGCCGGGTCGGCCTTGGCCACCAGCGACGACAGGCTCGGCCCGGTCAGCTTGGTGCCGTCGACGCGGGTGTACTCACCCAGGTAGACGTTACGGATGCCCAGGGCGTCGTAGAAGTGCGAGTAGTGGGTGTTGTCGCTGAAGCAGTCCTGCTCGTCTTCCGGCGAGTTGGCTTCCAGCGAGACCTTCATGCGCTCGCCGGCCAGTTCGCCCAGCGACAGGCTGCCCATGCCGAACAGCATCTTGCGCAGGCCATCGGCGGCAGGTTCCGCTTCCAGGGTGGCGCGGTAGTTGTCGGCGACGTTCGGTGCCCAGTTGCCGACCATCACCTCGAGGTCCTTGACCAGCAGCTCGGTGACCGCTTTCAGGTAGGCACGACGACGGTCGTTGTGGCCGCCGGTGGCGCCTTTGCCTTCCAGGTAGTCGGACGCCGGGCGGTTGCCTGCGCCTGGGCCGGTGCCATTGAGGTCCTGGCCCCAGAGCAGGAATTCGATGGCGTGGTAGCCGGTGGCGACGTTGGCTTCGGAACCTGCCAGTTCGTTCAGGCTGGCCAGCTTCTCAGGGGTGATGTCCTTGACGTCGACCTTCTCTTCGCCGACCTGGATCTCGGTGTTGGCGATGATGTTGGCGCTGGCCGCCGGGTTGCCCAGGGCGTGCTCGTAGCTCTTGTCGACGTAGTCGATCAGGCCTTCGTCCAGCGGCCAGGAGTTCACCTGGCCTTCCCAGTCGTCGATGATGGTGTTGCCGAAGCGGAACGCCTCGCTCTGCAGGTACGGAACGCGCGCGGCGGCCCAGGCCTCTTTGGCGGCCTTCAGGGTTTCGTCGTTGGGTTTGGCAAGGAACGCGTCGACGGCGGTCTGCAGGGTCTTGGCGGTGCTCAGCGCGTCGCCGTACACGGCATAGACCATTTCGGCGTAATGCTTGACCACGGCTTTGCCGGCCGCTTCGTCGACAGCCCCGGGCGCCGCAGCGGTGGTGCTGGCAGCAGCAGGTGCCTGAGCTTGCGGAGCGGCGGCCTTGTCATCCTTGCCTTCGCCGCAACCGGCGAGAGCGATGGCGATGGCCAGCAGACTGGCGGAGGCCAGAGGCATACGAATCATTATTGGTTTTCCTGCGTCGTGTGGTTGGACCAAGGGGTTAGGCCGTGCGCCGTGGCACGCGAAACGACAACATCATGCGAAAGATTTGCATTTGCTGTAAAGGGGTGGGCGAGCAATTCATGTAAATGCGCGTCACGGCCGGTAATCGGGGGGCAAGCGTTACAGCGCGGAGACCTGATTGCGCTGGGCTTGCTTGAGGAAATTGGTCAGTTCGCGGGCCGACAACGGCTTGCTGTAGTGGTAGCCCTGCCCCTCATGGCAACCCTGGGCGATGATGTAGGTTTCCTGCTCGGCGGTTTCCACGCCTTCGGCGATTACCTGCATCCCCAGGCTCTTGCCCAGCTGGATGATGGCGCGAACGATGGTGGCGTCGTCATCGTCGTCGAGCAGGTCCTGGACGAAGCTCTTGTCGATCTTGATCTTGTCCAGCGGCAGCGACTTCAGGTAGCTGAGCGAAGAGTAGCCGGTGCCGAAGTCGTCGATGGCGATCATCGCCCCGGAGCGGCGCAGGCTCAGCAGGTGCTGGGCGGCGGTGCTGATATCCTCCATCAGGCCTGTCTCGGTCACCTCCAGCTCCAGGCTACGCGGAGGCAGGCGATAGGCCTGCAGCAGGTTGTTGACCACCCGTGGCAGCTCGTTGTGGTGCAGTTGCACGGTGGACAGGTTGACCGCCATGCGCAGTTCGCTGAAGCCCAGGTCGTGCCATTCGCGCAACTGCCGGCAGGCCTGGTCGAGTACCCACTCACCGATGCTGATGATGCTGCCGTTCTGTTCGGCCAGCGGGATGAACTGGTCGGGCGGGACCATACCCAGCTCCGGGTGCTGCCAGCGCAGCAAAGCCTCGACGCCGACCACGCGGTGGTCGCGGTAGCTGATCTGTGGTTGATAGACCAGGTACAGCTGGTTGCGCGGCAGGGCTTCGCGCAGGTCCTTTTCCAGCTCGCGGCGGCGGCGCATTTCGCTGTCGACGCTGGCGATGTAGAACTGGTAGCGGTTGCGCGAGCGGGCCTTGGCCAAGGTCATGGTCTGCTCGGCTTTCTGCAGCAGCTTCTCGGTGCTGTCGCCGTCCTCGGGGAACAGGGTGATGCCGATGGTGGCGCGCAGGCGGATCTGCTGGTGGTCGAGGCCAAAGGGCAGTTCCAGGTCGTCGAGGATGCTCTGGGCCAGTTCCGCCGCCTCGTAAGGCTGCTCGATATTGGCCTGGACCAGGGCGAACTGGTCGCCACCCAGCCGCGCCAAGGCACCCAGGCGCCCGCTGTGGGCGCGCAGGCGGTCGGCCAGGGCCAGCAGCAGCTGGTCGCCGGTCTGGTAGCTGAACTGCTCGTTGATGCCCTTGAAGTCGTCCAGGCCTAAGCACAGGACGGCCACGCGATGCTGCAGGCGGCCGGCGTCAGTGAGGATCTTGTCGAGCTGCTCCTGCAATTGCTGGCGGTTGGGCAGGCCGGTGAGGAAGTCATACTGGGCCATGCGCTGCAGACTGTTCTCGGCTTCGTGGCGCAGGTGGGTGTTGCGCTCGATCGAGGCCAGCAGCTGGTTGGCGGTGTTGACCCAGATGCCCAGTTCGTTCTTCTCGTGGCCCTTGAGCAGCGGGATCTGGTGCTGGCTGGGGCGGTCAGGGTTGATCTGGGTAAGGTGCTCGATGATCTTCGACAGCGGCTTGGTCAACAGCCAGTGATAGACCAGGTACAGCACCAGGCCCATGGCCAGGGCGCGCAGTACACCGGAAATGAAGATGATCACCGCGTTGACCAGGAAGTCTTCGCCATAGGACGAAGTATCGAGGGTGATGCTCAGGTCGCCGTAGTACTCGCTATAGGGGCCACGGCCGACCAATTGGGTGGTGTAGGTGCGTTCCTGGCCGAGGATCAGGTCGGTCAGCCAGCGCATCGACATGTCCTGCAGCGGGCGGGACTTCTCCGCCAGCATGGTTTCGTTGGGGTGGCCGATCGAGGCCATGCGCACCGACTCGTCCTGGAACAGGCCTTCCATCACCTGCATGCCCATTTCCCGGTCGAGGCTGTACACCGCCTGGGTAGAAGGGTCGCGGAACATGTCGAGAATGCGTTGGGCGTCGTTGTTGACGGCCTGGCGGGTCTTGTAGGTGTCGTAGACGATCTGCGCGCAACTCAGGACCACGCCGACCGCCAGCGCCGAAAGGAGCACGACCCTGAGCAACTTGACCGACAAGCTGTTCCGCAATTCCAGCTTCAATGGGGTTTCCTTAATCCATGCGCATGACATCATTTTGCCATTAACGTTGGCAATACACTATCGGCCGACCATGGGTAGTGTATCGGTTGCCTGACCCTGCAACTTGAGTGCGCGGTATCAAACTTCCAGACGGTTGATGTTAGCGTGCTATACGCGCTGAGCAAGACCTCTGGGCAAAACTGTCAGGCATGAAAAAGCCCGGCGCTGGGCCGGGCTTTTTCGTTCAGGGCTGAATCAATCAGGCCTTGAAGGTCTTGCCTTCGAACTGCTCGGCAACGAATTTCCAGTTGACCAGGTTCCAGAACGCCTCGACGTACTTCGGACGCAGGTTGCGGTAGTCGATGTAGTAGGCGTGCTCCCAGACGTCGCAGGTCAGCAGCGGGGTGTCGCCGCTGGTCAGCGGGCAGCCGGCGCCGATGGTGCTGGCCAGGGCCAGGGAACCGTCAGCTTTCTTCACCAGCCAGCCCCAGCCGGAACCGAAGGTGCCGATCGAAGTCTTGGAGAACTCTTCCTTGAACTTGTCGAAGGAACCGAAAGCGGCGTTGATGGCATCAGCCAGGGCGCCGGTCGGCTGGCCACCGGCGTTAGGTGCCAGGCAGTTCCAGTAGAAGGTGTGGTTCCAGACTTGAGCGGCGTTGTTGAAGATGCCGCCCGAAGAGCTCTTGACGATCTCTTCCAGGGTCTTGCCTTCGAATTCGGTGCCTGGGACCAGGTTGTTCAGGTTCACGACATAGGTGTTGTGGTGCTTGTCGTGGTGATACTCCAGGGTTTCCTTGGAGATGTGCGGCTGCAGGGCATCGTGGGCGTACGGCAGCGGCGGCAATTCAAAAGCCATGGTGGATCTCCTGATTCAGGTCTGTTTGCGGTTTGCGCAAGGCCGATCACGGGCGGCCCGATGTACGTCGGCGAGTTTGTACTCTTTGCGACGCAAGGGCTGGATCATAGCACCGGGCCCGGCGCATAACCACGCAACAAAGATAGGGAATAGAGGTTCCAGAGCGGTTGGCGGCCGCCGACCGGCGGCCTTCAATTGAAGATCAGTTGCGCCGCCACGGCGAACATCATCACCGCCACCATCAGGTCGAGCATCCGCCAGGTGGCCGGGCGAGCCAGCCACGGAGCCAGCCACGCGGCGCCGATCGCCAAGGTCGAGAACCACACCAACGAGGCACTGGCGGCGCCCGCCACATACGCACCAGGCACCGTCTGCTGCGCCCCCAGCGAACCGATCAGCAGCACGGTGTCGAGGTACACGTGTGGGTTGAGCAGGGTAACCGCCAATGCGCTCAGCAATACCGCCCGGCGCGAGCGCATGCCCTGGCCTTCCTGATGCTGCAGGCTCTGCTTGGAAAAGGCGCTGCGCAGGGCCTTGGCGCCGTACCAGATGAGGAACACCGCACCGCCCCAGCGGGCGATCGCCAGCAACGTCGGGTTGTGCGCCAGCACCGTGGCCAGGCCGAACACGCCGGCTGCCACCAGGATCGCGTCGCAGACGATGCACAGCGCAGCCACCGGCAAGTGGTGCTCGCGGCGCAGGCTCTGGGCGAGGACGAAGGCGTTCTGTGCGCCGATGGCCATGATCAGGCCGAAGGCCACCAGCATGCCGTTGAGATAGCTTTGCCACATGGCGAATACTCCATAGAAGATGCTGGATATTGTGGCGAGTGTCGCTGTATAAGAAAAACAAATAGAGCTGATCCGTCATTAGGGAAATCGATGTTCGACTACAAGCTGCTGGCTGCCCTCGCGGCGGTGATCGAGCAAGGCGGTTTCGAACGTGCCGCACAGGTGCTGGGGCTGTCACAGTCGGCCATTTCGCAGCGCATCAAGTTGCTCGAAGCGCGGGTCGGCCAACCGGTACTGGTGCGTGCCACGCCGCCGAGCCCGACCGAGGTTGGCCGCCAGTTGCTCAACCATGTGCAGCAGGTGCGCCTGCTTGAGCGCGACCTGCAGCGTCAGGTGCCGGCACTGGACGAGGAAGGCATGCCGGAGCGCTTGCGTATTGCCCTCAATGCCGACAGCCTGGCGACCTGGTGGGCCGGTGCGGTGGGCACATTCTGCGCCGAGCATCAGCTGCTCACCGACCTGGTGGTTGAAGATCAGGAGGTCGGCCTCAAGCGCATGCGTGCGGGTGAGGTGGCAGCCTGCCTGTGTGGCAGCGAGCGGCCGGTTGCTGGCGCACGCAGCCTGCCGTTGGGGGCCATGCGCTATCGGGCGCTGGCCAGCCCCGGGTTCATGGCACGCTATTTCCCGCAGGGTTTCGCGGCGCAACGCCTGGCCCGCACGCCGGCCATCGTCTACGGGCCAGACGATTTCCTGCAGCACCGTTACCTGGCTTCGCTGGGAATTCAGGACGGTTTCCTGCACCACCTGTGCCCGTCGTCCGAAGGTTTTCTGCGCATGACCGAGGCCGGCCTGGGGTGGGGCCTGGTGCCCGAGTTGCAGGCCCGTGAGCAGTTGGCGAATGGCCAGTTGGTAGAAATCTGCAGCGATACTCCCATCGATGTGCCGTTGTACTGGCATCATTGGCGCAACGGCGGGCAGCTGCTCGCGCAACTGACCGAACATCTGCGGCACACGGCCCGGCACTGGCTGGTGCCCTTGTAGCGGCGGCTGGCGTCTGTTGCATCTGAAATCAAGGCGGAGTCATACATGCAAATTCTGGTCACCGGCGCGAGCGGCTTCATTGGCGGGCGTTTTGCGCGCTTCGCCCTGGAGCAGGGCCTGGCTGTACGGGTCAGCGGCCGGCGTGCCGAGGGCGTGGAGCACCTGGTCAAGCGCGGCGCACAGTTCATCCCTGGCGACCTGGGTGATCCTGAGCTGGCCCGTCGCCTGTGCCAAGGGGTCGAGGCCGTGGTGCATTGTGCGGGCGCGGTGGGCAATTGGGGTCGTTACCAGGACTTCTACCAGGGCAACGTGGTGGTCACGGAAAACGTCGTCGAAGGCTGCCTAAAGGAACATGTGCGGCGTCTGGTGCACCTGTCGTCGCCGTCGATCTACTTCAACGGCCGTTCGCGCCTGGGTATCCGTGAAGACCAGGTGCCCCGCCGCTTTCACGACCACTATGCACAAACCAAACATATCGCTGAACAGAAAGTGTTCGGTGCCCAGGAGTTCGGTCTGGAAGTGCTGGCGCTGCGCCCACGCTTCGTCACCGGGGCTGGCGATGCGAGCATCTTCCCGCGCTTGATGCAGATGCAGTGCAAGGGCCGTGTGGCGATTATCGGCAACGGCCTGAACAAAGTCGATTTCACCAGCGTGCACAACCTCAACGAGGCACTGCTGAGCGCCTTGTTCGCCGAAGACCGCGCCCTGGGCCAGGCCTACAACATCAGTAACGGCCAGCCACTGCCGCTTTGGGACGTGGTCAACTACGTGATGCGCCAGATGCATCTGCCGCAGGTAACCCGCTATCGCTCCTATGGTCTGGCCTACAGCATCGCGGCGCTGAACGAAGCCGCCTGCATGCTTTGGCCCGGTCGCCCGCAACCGACCTTGTCGCGCCTGGGTATGCAGGTGATGAGCCGTGATTTCACCCTGGATATCAGCCGCGCCCGCCAATATCTGGATTACCAGCCCAAGGTCAGCCTGTGGACCGCGCTGGATGAATTCTGCGCCTGGTGGAAGCATCAACCACTGGGGCAGTGAACCAGATCGGCAGATGATGGTCATCAGTGCGCCGCGCAAGCGGTTTATACTCATGTCTCTTTGCTACCACCGCGGTTGAAGCCACCTATGCGTAACGATGCCAACGACGATTTCGATGATGTGCCCACCTTGCGGGCGGGTACCCCCGATGACGACGAGCTGTTGCCCGCGCACGTCTCGCGCAGCCGCCAGAAGGCCGCCAAGCCGGCCAGCAACGGGCCGCTGTGGGCATTGCTGGGGGCGTCGTTCATTGCGTTGGCCGGGCTGGGCTGGTGGAGCTTCCAGCAGATCTCGCTGATGGAGCAGCAACTGGTGGCCACCCAGGAAAGCTTTGCACGTATCAGCGAAGAAGCGGCCGGGCGTTTGCAGGCGATCAGCGGCAAGGTCGATGCCAGCGAGTCTACGAGCACCACCGGCAGTGAAGCACTGAAGCTGCAGATCCGTCAGTTGCAGGCCAGCCTGGCAGAGCAGGGCAAGCAACAGCAAGGTGTGGCGGGGCAGGCCGGTGACCTGGGCAAGCGCCTGGAGCAGGTGCTGGCGGATACCCGTGAGCAGCAGAAGGCGGTGACCGAGCTGCAGACTCAGCTGCAGGCACAGTTGAAGGCGGTGAACGGTGAGCTGGCGGCGCTGAAGTCGGGGCAGGTGGATGGCGGCAAGCTCGATGGCCAGTTCAAGAACCTCAACGATGAGGTGGCTGCACTGAAGAAGCAGGGTAATCAGAAAGCCGCGATCGACAGCCTGGAGCAGGATGTTCTGGTGCTCAAGACCCAGATGGAAAATCGCACGGCGTCGTCGAGCGGGGCGACGGTGCAGGAGTTCGATGCGTTCCGTGGACAGACCACGCGTAACCTCAATACCCTGCAGAACCAGATTCAGAACCTGCAGCAGCAGATCAATTCCCGGCCTTGAGAATGCAGGGGAGGGCTTTGCCCTTCTTTCGCGACACAAGGCCGCTCCTACAGGGAAACGCGATCTCTTGTAGGAGCGGCCTTGTGTCGCGAAAGGGCCGCAAAGCGGCCCCGGCAATCTCGATCACAGGCGTGGATAATCGATGTACCCCACCGGCCCCTTGCCATAGAAGGTCTCCGGATGTGCCTCATTCAATGGCGCATCCGCCGCCAGCCGCGCCGGTAGATCAGGGTTGGCGATAAACGGCACACCAAACGCCACTGCATCGGCCTTGCCCGCCGCCAATGCAGCATTGGCACTGGCCTTGTCGAAGCGTTCGTTGACGATATAAGGCCCGCCAAATGCCGCTTTGATCAGCTGGCCGATGCTGTCGTCGGCTTCCTTCTCCCGCGAGCAGATAAAGGCAATGCCGCGTTTACCCAGCTCGCGCGCCACGTAGGTAAAGGTCTCAGCGCGGTCGGCATCGCCCATGTCGTGGGCATCGGCGCGTGGCGCCAGGTGCACGCCGACGCGGCCGGCTCCCCAGACTTCGATGGCCGCATCGGTCACTTCCAGCAGCAGCCGAGCGCGGTTTTCCAGCGAGCCGCCGTAGCGATCGGTACGCTGGTTGGTGCTGCTCTGCAGGAACTGGTCGAGCAGGTAGCCATTGGCGCCGTGAATCTCCACGCCATCGAAGCCCGCGGCCTTGGCGTTCTCGGCACCACTGCGGTAGGCCTCGACGATGTCGGCGATCTCTTCGGTTTCCAGTGCACGCGGGGTCGGGTACTCGCTCAGCGGGCGCACCAGGCTGACGTGGCCTTTGGCCTGGATCGCGCTGGGGGCCACCGGCAATTCACCATTGAGATAGCTGGGGTGGGAGATACGGCCAACGTGCCACAGCTGCAGGAAAATACGCCCGCCAGCGCCGTGCACGGCCTGGGTGACGTTGTGCCAGCCACGCACCTGCTGGTCGTTCCAGATGCCGGGGGTGTCGGGGTAGCCGACGCCCATCGCGCTGACCGATGTCGCCTCGCTGAGAATCAGGCCGGCACTGGCGCGCTGCACGTAGTATTCGGCCATCAGCGCATTGGGCACGCGGCCTTCATCGGCGCGGCAGCGAGTCAGCGGGGCCATGATGATGCGGTTGGGCAGTTGCACGTCGCCCAGTTGGATCGGATCGAAAAGCGTGGTCATAACGGTTACCTGCCTTGTCAAAGCGCTTGGCGCAGTTGTTCGAGGAACGCCTCGATGGTGGCTTCGTTGCGTTTGAAGAAGTGCCACTGGCCGACCTTCTGGCTGCTGATCAGGCCGGCCCGCTGCAAGGTGGCCAGGTGGGCAGAGACGGTCGACTGCGACAGCCCGCAGCGCTGGTCGATCTGCCCGGCACAGACACCGTTCTCGGTGCTGTGGTACTGGTCGGGGAACTGCGTTGCCGGGTCTTTCAGCCAGCTGAGAATTTCTCGCCTGACCGGGTGGGCCAGCGCTTTTATGATTTCGTCGAGATCGAGTGGCATGGGTTGAGACTCGTGCAGTAGCGGTATATCGCGATAGGACGAAACGTACATCGGTATTTCGCGATACACAAATATGAAGAGGTTCTGAGCTGAGCGCGAATCGCTATATCGCGTTATAACGATATGCGTGATCGGGGTGCTAGACTGCGGCCATGAACTACCTCGCACACCTGCACCTGGGCGGCCCGGCGCCGCAGCAACTGCTCGGCAGCCTGTATGGCGACTTCGTCAAAGGCTCGCTGGAGGGGCGCTTCCCGCCTGCGCTGGAGGCGGCGATCCGGCTGCACCGGCATATCGACAGCTACACCGACCAGCATCCCTTGGTGCTGGCGGCGCTGGCGCGTTTTCCGCGGGAGCGGCGGCGTTTTGCCGGGATCGTCCTGGATGTGTTTTTCGATCATTGCCTGGCGCGGCACTGGGGAGATTACGCCGAGCAGCCGCTGGCGCAGTTCACCGGGGAATTTTACCGGGTGTTGCTGGCCGAGCCCGAGCTGCCAGGGCGGCTGGCGCGGATTGCGCCGTTCATGGCGGCGGATGACTGGCTGGGGGCGTATGGCGATTTCGCCACGCTGGAGCAGGTGTTCAACGGCATCGCCCGGCGCTTGTCGCGGCCGGATGGGATGGCCGGGGTAATGGATGAGCTGGAGCGGTTGTATGAACCGTTGCTGGCGGATTTCCGCGAGTTCTACCCACAATTGCAGGCGTTTGCGGCGGCCGGAAGGCTGTCTGACAGCTGAGCCTTGTGCTTTCTTCTCTGGCCTCTTCGCGGGCATGCCCGCGAAGAGGCCAGTACAGGCTATACATCAGGCAGCGCGTGCCTGACGGCGAGGCGCCGCTACAACTTCCTCAACCCCGAACAACGCCATGTGAATCGCCTGTTGCGCCTGAAACGCCAGCGCCGCACGTTCCTTCTCGACGCTGCCAATCGGCTTCAATATGTGAATACGCACCTCACCCCGTGGCTCGGCAAACAAGCGCATCAGGTGCGAAACCAGGTCATCGTCGCCAATGAACGGCGCAATCGGGTCCGCCTCGCCGTTGCGCAGGTACTGAATGGCCACCGGCTGCACTGCCACGCCCTGGTCGATGGCGCCGGCCAGCAGACGTCCGTGGAAGGTGCGCAGTTGGCGACCGTCGGTGGTAGTGCCTTCGGGGAAGATCAGCAGCGGCCGGGCATTCCCCAGCTGGTCGCTGATCTGTTCGCGCAGGCGCTGTCCGTCACCCCCACCGCGGCGAATGAACAGCGTGCCGGCCTTCTCTGCCAGCCAGCCGGCCACCGGCCAGTGGCGGACCTCGGCCTTGGACAGGAACGATAACGGCAGCAGCATGCCGAGCAGGGGAATATCGGTCCAGGACACGTGATTGCTGACCCACAGCATCGGCCGTTGTGGCAGTTCACCGATCACCTGCACCTCGAAGGGCAGGGCGCCGACCAGGCGCTTCATGAACCAGCAGGACCATTGCTGGCGAAGTTCGATGGAGGCCTTGATCCCCAGGCGTTCGGCCGCGGCGATGACGGCGGCCATGAGCATGCCGAGCGACAATACCAGCAGCAACCTGGCGAGGCGGGCGAGCACCCGCAGGCCAGGCATCAGACCGCTGCCTTGAAGTGGCGGGCGTAGCGCGGGCAGAGGTCGTCACGCTTGAGCAGGATGAACACATCAGCCACCTGGAAATCCTCGTCCCAGCACGGCTCGCCGCAGATCTTCGCACCCAGGCGCATATAGGCCTTGAGCAGCGGCGGCATTTCGGCGATGACGTTGTTCGGCAGGGCCAGGCTGGGCAACGGGTTCTTCGGCTCGGCACGCAGGTGCTCGGTGCACAGGTAGCGCTCGCGCAGGCGCTGCATGACAGCGTGGGCCTGCACGCCGCCGTCCTGCATGGGGATGCTGGCGCAACCCATCAGGTAGCTGTAGCGGCCCTCGTTGAGCACCTCGGCCAGTTCGCCCCAGAGCACGGCGATGGTGCCCCCATTGCGGTAGTCGGCGGCGACGCAGGTACGGCCCAGTTCGAGGATCGGGCCCTGCAGTTGCAGCAGGCCGTGCAGGCTGAATTCTTCTTCGCTGTAGAAGCGCCCCAGGCTGCTGGCGGCCTGGTGGTCGAGCAGGCGGGTGGTGGCTACCAGCTCGCCGGTGCTCAGGTCGCGCACGCCGATGTGGCGGCAATGTACGTCGTAGTCATCCATGTCCAGGCCCAGTTCGGCGCCTTTGAGCTTGGCCTTGAATTCTGCGCTGAACACCTTGTAGCGCAGGGCCTGGGCTTCCTGCAGGGCCGCGGCGCCGACCAGGCGTTCGGCTTGCAGACGGCGTTCAGTGCTGTTGTCGCCAGAGTGAGCGATCCGAGTCATTACGAGTCTCCATAAGCCAGCCATGAAAGGTTGCGGCCGGTCGGCTTTGTTGTGCAAAGTCAGCCTAGGTAGGCGCGGTGTCACCCCTGTGAACCTTTGGTGATGCTTGCATGACACCCCAGAACAGCCCCCTTGAAGGAGCGCCCGATGGCCTGGTTGCAACGACTCAACGACCCTCTCCGCCAGCCCCTGGCCGGCACCTTGGGCGAGACCTATGCCGCGCAGCTCGAGCGCCTTGGCGCGGTTGCCCCGTTCGAACTGGCGGTGCTGGGCGGGCGTGCCATGGCCACGCCGGGCCTGGCCTTCCTTATCGGTTACCAGGCCGCCCTGCGCGTGCTCTGGCCCAGTGCACCCGCCAGCCTTGGGGCACTGTGCGCCACCGAGCGGCGCAGCGTGCGCCCGGCTGACATGCATACCCGGCTGGTCGGTTTGCGCCTGAATGGAAACAAGGATTTCGTCACTGCCGGCCTGGATGCCGAGTGGCTGCTGGTTGCTGCGCGCAGCGAAGGGCTGGGTGAAACACCACGGCTGAGCCTGGCGGTGGTTTACCCGGGGGAGGCGGGGGTGACGCTTGAGGCACTGCCGACCCTGCCGCTGATGCCCGAGGTAGGGCACGGACGATTGCAGTTGCAGGATGCGGCCTGTGAGCTGCTGGCTGGCGATGGTTGGGATGCTTACGTCAAACCGTTCCGCTCGCTGGAGGACTTGTACGTGCTCGCGGCGCTGACGGCCTGGCTGTATGGGGTGGGGCAGGAGTGCGGCTGGCCGCAGGAGCTGCGCCTGCGTCTGCTGGGTTTGTTGGCGGGATGTGCCGAGGGCAGCCGGCAATGCGCCGACAGCGTCGGCTGCCACCTGTTGCTGGGTGGATTGTTCTCGCAGTTTCAGGAGCTGCGCGGGGCGATCGACAAAGCGCTGCTGGCGGGGCCGGAGCAATGGGCGCAGCTGTGGCAGCGGGATCAGGGGGTGCTGGCATTGGCCACTGCGGCGCGGGAAAAGCGCCTGGCCAAGGCCTGGGTGGCAGCAGGGCTGTCATGAAAGCCTGAAAAGCTGTGTGACCTTTTTTGATCCCGGGGCCGCAAAGCGGCCCCCAGCAGGCGATGAAGATGAAAGCATTTGCACTGCTTCTTGCTTTAGCCATGTGCCCTGCCTGGGCCGAAGTCTGGCCCGCACCTGACTGGCCCATCGACAACGCCACCTTCGACTGGCAGGCCGTCGACGCCTACGCCTTCCCCGAGCGCAACGCCAGCGAACGCAGCGGCATCCGCACCGACGCCCTGTTGATCATCCGCGACGGTCGCATCCTCCACGAACGCTACAGTGCCCCCACCACCGCCAATACCGCCCACCTGACCTGGTCGGTCAGCAAGAGCGTGCTGGCCACCGTGCTCGGCGTCGCCCAGGGTGAGGGCCGTTTCCAGCTGCAGGACCCGGCCGCACGTTTCTACCCGCCGATGCAGGCCCATCCTGACGTGCACCTGGCCGACCTGCTGCACTGGGCCAGCGGCCTGGACTGGCAGGAAGACTATGAATACGCACCGTTGAAGTCCTCCGTCGTGGCCATGCTCTATACCCGTGGGCGCGACGACATGGCGGCCTATACCGCAGCCCGTGCCAGCGCCGAAAAGCCCGGCCAGCGCTTTTCCTACTCCAGCGGCGACAGCAACGTGCTGGCAGCCGCCTTGCGCGGCATGCTCGATGCCGGCACCTATGCCGACTACCCCTGGCAGGCACTGTTCACCCCGCTGGGTATCGACAGCGCGGTCTGGGAGCGTGACGGCGCGAGTACGTTCGTTGGCTCTTCCTACCTTTATCTCAGTGCCCGCGACCTGGCGCGCATCGGCTTGCTGATGCAGCGCGATGGCCGCTGGCAAGGCCGCCAGCTGTTGCCGCCGAGCTGGGTTGCCTTCAACCGCACTCCCTTTACCCAGGCCGCCACGATGCCCGGCGAAGCCAACCCGGGTGGCCACTGGTGGCTCAACCTGCCATTGCCAGGTAGCCCGACACCGTGGCCCGATGCCCCGACCGATACCTACGCCGCGCTTGGCCACTGGGGCCAGGCGCTGTACATCGTGCCGTCGCAAAAATTGCTGATCGTGCGCTATGCCGATGACCGCGACGCCAGCTACAGCCATAACGAACTGCTCAAGCGGGTGCTGGCGGCGCTGGTCAAGGAGGGCGCATGAAGCGCGTGCTGTTGCTGGTGATCGTCGCCTTGCTCGGCTGGGCCTGGCTGGAGCGCCAGGCGCTGGCGGACTTCCCAGGTATTCTCTCGGCCTATTCGGCCAAGGAGTACTGCTCTTGCCGCTTTGTCATGGGCTTCGACGAGGCCTATTGCCGGGGCTATGTGAAGCAATGGTTGCCCCTGAGCCGGCTGGAGGAAGACGGCCCGCAACGGCGGGTCACCGCCGAGGGCCTCGGCCAGCGCAACCAGGCGGCCTGGCAGAGCGCGCAGGCCGGCTGCCGCTTGCTGCCATGAGGACGGGCGGGTAAGGTTGGCGGTCAAGTTTCACGAGACCTGCCATGTTCAAGCTGCCCCGTTTTCTACCTGCCCTGCTGCTGGCTTTGTGCCTGCCCGCCCACGCCAACTGGCACCTCGATGGCGAGTCCTCACGCCTTTCTTTCGTCACCGGCAAGAACGGTGATACCACCGAGGTGCATCGTTTTCTGGTGTTGCATGGCAGCGTTGACCGCAAGGGCGCGGCTGCGCTGAGCATCGAAATGGACTCGGTGAGCAGCGGCATCCCGCTGCGTGACGAACAGATGCGCGACAACCTGTTCGAGGTGGAGCGCTTCGCCGAGGCGAGCGTGAAGGCGCAGATCGACCTGCGACCGATCAACGACCTGGCCGATGGTGCGCAGATCGAACTGCGCCTGCCGCTGACCGTCACCCTGCATGGCCAGTCACACAGCTACAACGCGCTGCTGCTGGCCACCCGCCTGGATCAGCGGCGCTTTCAGGTAGTGACCCTCGAGCCGCTGGTACTGCGGGCCTCGGACTTTGGCCTGTTGCCAGGGCTGGAAAGCCTGCGCAAGTTCGCCAAGCTGAAATCCATCAATCCGTCGGTACCGGTCAATGCGGTACTGATCTTCAACGCCCGCTGACATGCCGGGGCCGGTCTTCCCCTGGCGGGATGGCAATGAATTCGAACTGCTGATCGACGGCCCCGAGTTCTTTCCGCGCATGCTCCAGGCGATCCTGCGCGCCGAGTTCCAGGTCGACCTCGAACTCTACCTGGTCGAGGCCGGTGCCTGTGCCGAGGCGGTGGTTGAGGCGCTGGAGCAGGTGGCACGCCGCGGCGTGCGAGTGCGTTGCCTGTTCGATGACTATGGCTCGCTGGCCTTTACGGCGGCGTTGCGCCAGCGCCTGCTGGAGGCCGGGGTGTACTTGCGCTGGTACAACCGCTTGCGCTGGAAACGTGGTTTTCGCAATCTGTACCGCGACCACCGCAAGCTGTTGCTGGTGGACGAACGCTGGGCGGTAGTCGGTGGCACTGGCGTCACCGACGAGTTCTGGACGCCAGGTGAGCCGACCAGCGAATGGCACGAGGTGATGGTGCAGATGCAAGGGCCCGTGGTGACCGACTGGCAGTTGCTGTTCGACCGCCAGTGGCAAGCCAACAACCGCCGCACCGCCTGGCGCCCGGCCGAAGGCTTCGGCTTGCCGCGCCTGCCCAAGGTGCCGGTGCAAGGCCAGGGCATGGGCCGGGTGGCCTATGCCGACGCCCGTCAGCATCAGGACATCCTGCATTCGCTGGTTCGGGCGATCAACAGTGGCAAGCAGCGGGTGTGGCTGGCCACGCCTTACTTCCTGCCGACCTGGAGCGTGCGCCGGTCGTTGCGCCGCGCCGCCGGCAAAGGCGTTGACGTGCGCTTGCTGCTGACCGGGCCACGTACCGACCATCCTTCGGTGCGTTATGCCGGGCACCGCTATTACCCCCGATTGCTGCGTGCCGGAGTGCGCATCTACGAGTACCAGCCGTGCTTCCTGCACTTGAAGATGGTGCTGATCGACGACTGGGTCAGTGTCGGCTCGTGCAACTTCGATCACTGGAACCTGCGCTTCAACCTGGAAGCCAACATCGAGGCCCTCGACCCACCGCTGACGGCCGCCGTGCAAGCCAGCTTCGAGCGCGATTTTGCCTTGAGCGAGGTGGTCGACCTTGACCATTGGCATGCCCGGCCGCTGTGGCGTCGGGTGAAGCAGCGCGTATGGGGCTGGCTGGACCGGCTGGTGGTCAACTTGCTCGACCGGCGCGACTGAGAGCGGCTATCGTGCAGTGACTGTCTCTAGGCAATCGAAGGAGTGGGTGCGATGACGGCGAAAAAGATTCTCATGCTGGTTGGCGACTATGTCGAAGATTACGAAGCCATGGTGCCGTTCCAGGCACTGAGCATGGTCGGGCACACGGTGCATGCGGTGTGCCCGGAGAAGGTTGCGGGGCAGACCGTGCGCACGGCGATTCATGATTTCGAAGGCGAGCAGACCTACAGCGAAAAGCCAGGGCACAATTTTGCCTTGAACTACGATTTCGTGCGGGTGCGGGCCGAGGGGTACGACGCGTTGCTGATCCCCGGTGGCCGGGCGCCGGAGTACCTGCGCCTGGATGAGAAGGTGCTGGAGCTGGTGCGAGCGTTCAACCAGGCCGGCAAGCCGATTGCGGCGGTGTGCCATGGCGCGCAGCTGCTGGCGGCAGCGGGTGTGCTGGAAGGGCGCGAGTGCAGTGCTTATCCGGCATGTGCGCCGGAAGTGCGCCTGGCGGGTGGTACGTTCATCGATATCGCGGTGGACCAGGCGCATGTCGATGGCAACCTGGTGACCGCGCCTGCGTGGCCAGCGCACCCGGCGTGGCTGGCCGCTTTCCTCAAGGTACTCGGCACCCGTATCGCCTGACGAACGCTCCCACAGGGGCCGTGTTGCGTCAGGCAACCTGCTCGATCCAGTCATTGAGGTTGTAGTAGTTGGTGACCCGGGCAATCTTGCCGCAGTGAATGTAGAAAAAGGCCCCCGCCGGCAGCACGTAGGTCTGCCCATTGGCTGCCGGCAGCCCTTCGTCGTCGGCCAGGTATTCGCCATGCACGGTGAATTCCGCCGCCGCCCGGCTGCCGTCGGCGTTCTGCATCACCACGATGTCGGCCAGGCGCTCGCGGTAGCAGCGGTTCATCTTGTCCATGAACGCAGCGAACTTCGCTTTACCCATGTGCCGCTCGCCCTGGTTGATGTCATGGATCACGTCTTCGCTGAGTAGTGCCAGGAAGGCCGGCATGTCGCCGGCATTGAAAGCGGCGTAGTAAGCATTTACCAGTTCGGTAGCGGTCATGGAACAATACCTGTCGTGTAGGGAAAAGGCGGTGTGCTGGCTCGGATGATAGGGTTTCCCCTCAAGCCCGGCTTAGCCGAGCGCGTCATCCACATCGACAAAACGACCGCCAAGCATGGAAATACGCCTGTTGCACGGCGCCGCTATCGCGCCTTACATCGATGACCTCGCTCGCCTGCGCCTGACCGTGTTCCGCGAGTTCCCCTACCTCTACGACGGCACCCCGGAGTACGAGGCCGAATACCTGGCCAGCTACACCCGTTCCGGCCGCAGCCTGGTGGTGCTGGCCCTGGACGAAGGCCAGGTGGTGGG
The DNA here is from genome assembly GCF_052041945.1 of Pseudomonas sp. SMN11. NCBI lineage: Bacteria > Pseudomonadati > Pseudomonadota > Gammaproteobacteria > Pseudomonadales > Pseudomonadaceae > Pseudomonas > Pseudomonas sp. SMN11. Next base: position 234,363 of record NZ_JBKGGW010000001.1, read on the forward strand.
TGCCTCCACCGGACTGCCGCTGGTAGATGTGGCCCCGCAGTTCCAGCAGCCGTTCCTGGCCCTGGGGCGCGACCCGGCCAGTGTCTACTACTTCGGTGAGTCGCTGGTACTGCCGGCGTACCGCGGCCGGGGCCTGGGCGTGCGCTTCTTCATCGAGCGCGAGTCCTATGCCCACAAACTGGCCGAGTTCGACTTCTGCGCGTTCTGTGCCGTGGAGCGCCCGGGTGTACATCCGCGCCGGCCTGCGGACTACAAGCCGCTGCACGGGTTCTGGCGGAATCGCGGCTTCCTGCATGAGCCGGCGCTGCGCACCAGTTACGCCTGGCGCGATTTGGACGAGTCGGAAAGCTCGGAAAAGATCATGTCGTTCTGGACCAAGGAACTGCCCATTTGATCCGCCTTGCGGCTTGCCAGTACGCCATCGAGCTGCATGAAACCTGGGACGCCTATGCCGAGCATTTGCAGGCCCTGTGTGCCGAGGCCGTGGCAGAAGGCGCCCAGCTGCTGTTGTTGCCGGAATACGCTGGGCTGGTGCTCAGCGGCCAGTTGCCGGCCGAACAGCGTGGCGACCTCAAGGGCTTGATCACCGGCATTCAGCCGCTGATCGAGCCCTGGCTGGCCCTGTGTGATGGGATTGCCCGGCGCTGGGGCATCTACCTGCAGCCGGGCAGTCTGCCGGTGCTCGACCGCGATGGGCAGTACCGCAACCGTGCCTGGCTGTTCGGCCCCAAGGGCATGCTCGGTTATCAGGACAAACTGATGATGACCCGCTTCGAGCGGGAGCATTGGGGCATTGCCGCAGGTCATGGCCAGCAGGTGTTTGATACTGATCTCGGGCGCCTGGGCATTCTGATCTGCTATGACAACGAGTTCCCGATGCTGGCGCGGCGCTTGGCCGAGGGTGGTGCCGACCTGATCCTGGCGCCGAGCTGCACCGACACCGAGGCGGGCTACCATCGGGTACGCATTGGCGCGCAGGCACGGGCATTGGAAAACCAGATTGCCGTGTTGCAGAGCCCGACGGTGGGGGTGGCGCCCTGGTCGCCGGCACTGGATGAGAATATCGGCCGGGCTGGGCTGTTCGTTCCGCCGGATCATGGGCTGCCGGGGGACGGGGTGGTTGCGTTGAGTCAGGCGATGAGCCCGGTGAGCAGCCAGTGGCTGGTGTGCGAGGTGGATCTTGAGGAAGTGCGGCGGGTGAGGCGGGAAGGGCAGGTGTTTACTCGCAGGGACTGGCCGGAGCAGTTCGAGAGAATCTTGTGAAAACAGCGGTGGCCCCATGCCGGGGCCACCACCGTTACAGGAGGCTTACTTCACCTCGACTGCCAGGCTTTGAGCAATCTTGCTCTGCCACAGGGCAGGGCCAGTGATGTGCACCGACTCACCGTTGCTGTCGACCGCGACGGTCACCGGCATGTCCTTGACCTCGAACTCGTAGATCGCTTCCATGCCCAGCTCGGCGAAGGCCAGGACCTTCGACTTGCGGATGGCCTGGGCCACCAGGTAGGCAGCGCCACCCACGGCCATCAGGTACACGGCCTTGTTGTCCTTGATCGCTTCGATAGCGGTCGGGCCACGCTCGGACTTGCCGATCATGCCCAGCAGGCCGGTCTGCTCGAGGATCTGGCGGGTGAACTTGTCCATGCGGGTGGCAGTGGTCGGGCCGGCTGGGCCTACCACTTCGTCACCGACCGGGTCGACCGGGCCGACGTAGTAGATGAAGCGGCCTTTCAGGTCCACCGGCAGTTCTTCACCGCGGTTGAGCATCTCGACCATGCGTTTGTGCGCGGCGTCGCGGCCGGTGAGCATCTTGCCGTTGAGCAGGATGGTCTCGCCTGGCTTCCAGCTGGCGACTTCCTCAGGGGTGATGTCGTCGAGGTTGACGCGGCGGGCGCTCGGGCCGGCTTCCCAGACGATTTCCGGGTAGGCATCCAGCGACGGTGCTTCAAGCTCGGCAGGGCCGGAGCCGTCGAGCACGAAGTGGGCGTGGCGGGTGGCGGCGCAGTTGGGGATCATGCAGACCGGCAGCGAAGCTGCGTGGGTCGGGTAGTCCATGATCTTGACGTCGAGCACGGTGGTCAGGCCGCCCAAGCCCTGGGCGCCGATGCCCAGCTGGTTGACCTTCTCGAACAGCTCCAGACGGATTTCTTCGAGGCGGTTCTGCGGGCCACGGGCTTTCAGTTCGTGGATGTCGATGGACTCCATCAACACTTCCTTGGCCATCACCGCGGCCTTCTCGGCGGTACCGCCGATGCCGATGCCGAGCATGCCAGGCGGGCACCAGCCAGCGCCCATGGTCGGGACGGTCTTCAGCACCCAGTCGACGATCGAGTCGGACGGGTTGAGCATGGCCATCTTCGACTTGTTCTCCGAGCCGCCGCCTTTGGCTGCAACGTCGACCTCGACCTTGTCGCCAGGGACGATGGAGTAGTGGATGACGGCCGGGGTGTTGTCCTTGGTGTTTTTGCGGGCACCGGCCGGGTCGGCCAGGATCGAGGCGCGCAGGACGTTTTCAGGCAGGTTGTAGGCGCGACGCACACCTTCGTTGATCATGTCGTCGACGCTCAGGGTGGCGCCGTCCCAGCGCACGTCCATGCCCACGCGCACGAACACGGTGACGATACCGGTGTCCTGGCAGATCGGGCGGTGGCCGGTGGCGCACATGCGCGAGTTGATCAGGATCTGGGCGATGGAGTCGCGTGCCGCAGGCGACTCTTCGCGCAGGTAGGCCTCGTGCATCGCCTGGATGAAATCGACGGGGTGGTAGTACGAGATGAATTGCAGGGCGTCGGCGACGCTCTGAATCAGGTCGTCTTGCTTGATCACGGTCATGCAGCGCGCTCCTCTTAAAGACGGGAACATTCAAAAAGACGCTCGACGGTGCCGACCAGCGTGTCGAAGCGCCTTGCAAGGCGCGCCGGCAGGCTGGCCGACGCAAAAGGGCGCGGCAGTATAGCGCGCCTCACCGCTCGAAACACCTGCGTGTGGTCTGGACCATGGTCGGCAGGCGCCAGGCATCCTTTTTGCTGCCAATGCGCGCTTGGCATACAGTGATCCGGTGATCGATGGAGACAGACTTACCATGCCCGAACTTTGCGTGGGCGCGCGCCGCTGGACGGTGCCGACCGGCAGCAACCTGCTCGATGCCTTGAATGAGGCCGGGTTCAACGTGCCCTACAGCTGCCGTGCCGGCAGTTGCCACGCCTGCCTGGTGCATTGCCTGCAAGGGCAGCCGGTGGACGCCTTGCCCGAGGCACTGTCGCTGGACAAGCATGCCTTGGGCTGGCGTCTGGCTTGCCAGTGTCGGGTGGTCGAGGACCTGCGCGTGGCGGTGTTCGACCCGCAGCAGGATGGCGTGCCGGCGCGAGTCTGCGCGGTGGACTGGTTTGGCAATGTGCTGCGCGTGCGGCTGCTACCGCAACGGGCGTTGCGTTATCAAGCGGGGCAACATGTGGTGTTGTGGTTGGGTGCGGTAGCTCGGCCTTATTCCCTGGCCAGCCTGCCGGGGGAAGATGATTTCCTCGAATTTCATATCGATTGCCAACGAGCAGGTGCCTTTTGCGACAAGGCCCGTGGGCTGAAGGCGGGCGATGAGTTGCGCCTGGGTGAGTGCAGGGGCGGGGCGTTGCACTACGACCCGGACTGGCAGGCGCGGCCGCTCTGGTTGCTGGCAGCGGGCACCGGCCTGGCGCCGTTGTGGGGCATCTTGCGCGAGGCAGTGCGCCAAGGGCATGACGGGGAGATTCGAGTGGTGCATGTGGCGCGGGACCACGCTGGGCACTATCTGGCGGAGCCGCTGATGCAATTGCAGGGTGTGAAGGTCGAGCTTGTGCTGGCGGAGCAGATGGAGGAGGCGCTGGTGGGGTTGCGGCCGTCATCGCGGCAGACGGTGGCACTGGTGTGCGGGGCGCCGGGGAGTGTCGAGCGGTTTGCCCGGCGGCTGTTTATTGCCGGGGTGCCGCGGGGGCAGGTGTTTGCTGATGTGTTCGTTGAACATGCATGAGGCATTTGTGATACCTGTGCGGGCCTCATCGCGACCTTCGGTCGCTCCTACGGGGAATTGCGATTTCCTGTAGGAGCGACCGAAGGTCGCGATGAGGCCTCAAAGGCTATCAGCCGACCAGCGGATCACCCACGTGCAAGATCTTCATGCCGTTGGTGCCACCGATGGTGTGGTAGCTGTCACCCTTGGTCAGGATCACCCAGTCACCTTGCTCCACCAGGCCGCGCTTGAGCAGCTCGTCGACGGCTGCCTGGCTGACCTTGTCGGCCGGCAGCGAGGCCGGGTCGAAGGCGATCGGGTAGACGCCGCGGAACATGTTGGCGCGGGCCTGGGTGGCGCGGTGCGGCGACAGTGCGAAGATCGGCACGTGCGAACGCAGACGCGACATGATCAGCGGGGTGTAGCCACTTTCGGTCAGGGCGATGATCGCCTTCACGCCCGGGAAGTGGTTGGCGGTGTACATGGCTGCCAGGGCGATGCTTTCGTCGCAGCGCTCGAAGGTGGTGTGCAGGCGGTGGCTGGACTTCTGGCTGGTCGGGTGCTTTTCGGCACCGGAGCAGATACGGGCCATGGCCTGTACGGCTTCGATCGGGTAAGAACCGGCGGCGCTTTCGGCCGACAGCATCACCGCGTCGGTGTTGTCCAGCACGGCGTTGGCCACGTCGGACACTTCGGCACGGGTCGGCATCGGGTTCTGGATCATCGACTCCATCATCTGGGTCGCGACGATCACCGCTTTGTTGTTGCGGCGGGCGTGCTGGATGATCTTCTTCTGGATGGCGATCAGCTCGGCGTCGCCGATTTCCACGCCCAGGTCGCCACGGGCAACCATCACCGCGTCGGAAGCGAGGATCAGCTTGTCGAGGGTCTCGTCGTCGGCAACGGCCTCGGCGCGCTCGATCTTGGCAACCAGCCAGGCGCTGCCGCCGGCTTCGTCACGCAGCTTGCGTGCGTATTCCATATCGCTGGCGTCACGCGGGAAGGAGACGGCCAGGTAGTCCAGGTCCATTTCCGCGGCGAGCTTGATGTCGGCCTTGTCTTTCTCGGTCAGGGCCGGCGCGGTCAGGCCGCCACCTTTGCGGTTGATGCCTTTGTGGTCCGACAGCGGGCCACCGATGATCACCACGCAGTGCAGGGCGTCTGCGGTGGCGGTTTCGACGCGCATGACCACACGGCCGTCGTCGAGCAGCAGTTCGTCACCAACGCCACAGTCCTTGACCAGGTCGGGATAGTCGATACCGACGATGTCCTGGTTGCCTTCGGTCAGCGGGTGGGCGGTGGAGAAGGTGAACTTGTCACCGATCTTCAATTCGATGCGCTTGTTGGCGAACTTGGCGATGCGGATCTTCGGACCCTGCAGGTCGCCCAGCAGTGCGACATGGCGGCCGTTCTTGGCGGCGATGTCACGGATCAGGCGGGCGCGCGCCTTGTGCTCGTCCGGAGTGCCGTGGGAGAAGTTCAGGCGTGCCACGTCCAGGCCGGCGAGGATCAGCTGTTCGATCACTTCCGGCGAGTTGCTGGCGGGGCCAAGGGTGGCGACGATTTTGGTACGGCGGATGCTCATGCACAGACTCCTATAGTGAAGCGCAGCGAAAGGCTACTCCTCAATTGCGCTGTAGTCATTGTTCCGTTGCACTACCTGCGACCAATGCAGGGGGGCATTTGAACGGGCGGGAGTATCCTTGCAAATGGCTGTGAAGATTTGCCGGCAATGGCCGATAAACAGGCATCAAAGGAGATACCCCATGCGCGCCCTGATCATAATCGCCCTGGCGGCCAGCACCGTCGGCTGCACCCGCTGGTCCATGGACCACCACCTGAACAACGCCTACCGCGCCTATGACCGGGGCGATTGCTCGAAGGTCATGCTGGAGTTGTCGCAGGTCGACCGCACCAGCCGTGCGCGGCCGTTCATCCACCCGGAAGTGTCGCTGCTGCGTGGCCAGTGCCTGGAGCGCGACAGGCTTTATGTGGATGCGGCGCAGACCTACGAGTACCTGATCCAGCAGTACCCGGGCAATGAATACGCTTACCGGGCCAAGGCGCGCCTGGAGACCCTGCAGAAGCTCGGGCACTACCGTGGTGCAGAGGCGGCGGTGGCCAACCCGGTCAATACCCCTACTTGGCGTTAACACCAAGGTGTCATTAATTTCACGGGATTTGACCGGCGCGCTGCGCTAATCTGTAACTCAGCTGTTACAACAACCGCCAGTACCTTGCATTCCTGGCATCAGGTACGGGACTGCACTCGCGATCATGTTCATCCAGCGCCATATCGAACGCCATCAGTTGCCTTGTGTGCTGAAGGTCTACAACCGCTTTACCGATCAGCCGATCGGTCAGCTGGGCAATGCCTCCGAAGACGGGATCATGCTGATCAGCTCGCTGCCTGTGCTGGTCGGGCCGGACTTCGAGCTGCAATTGCGGATCCCGCTGGCCGGTGGCGGATTTCAGTTCATCAACCTGACCGCCAGTTGCCTGTGGTGCCGCGAAGACCAGACCCCGGGCCACTACGATTCCGGTTTCATGCTGCTGCAGGCGCCGCGTGAATACGATGAGTTCGTCCGCTCGCTGCGCGACTATTTCAGTTTCCGCCCCGCCAACGCTTCCGCCTGAGCCTGTCTCCGCTAGAATCGGGTCGACCTCGAAACAGGACGACCCCGTGACTTCCAGCATCTTCTGGCACGACTACGAAACCACTGGCATCAACCCACGCTGCGACCGGCCGTTGCAGGTCGCTGGCGTGCGCACCGATTTCGAACTCAACGAAATCGAAGAGCCGATCAACCTCTATTGCCGCCCTTCGGACGATATTCTGCCGCACCCGGCCGCCTGTCTGGTCACCGGTATCACCCCCGAGCAACTCGCCAACCAGGGCCTGTGCGAAGCCGAATTCATGACCCGCGTCCACGCACAGCTGGCGCGCCCTGGCACATGCGCTGCCGGCTACAACACCCTGCGCTTCGACGACGAAGTGACCCGCTACAGCCTGTACCGCAACTTCTTCGACCCTTATGCCCGCGAGTGGCAGGGCGGCAACAGCCGCTGGGACTTGATTGACGTAGTGCGCACTGCCTACGCCCTGCGTCCGGAGGGCATTGTCTGGCCGCAACAGGACGGGCGCACCAGCTTGCGTCTTGAATTGCTCAGCCAGGCCAATGGCATCGACCATGGGCATGCCCACGAAGCGCTTTCCGACGTACGGGCCACGATTGCCCTGGCACGCCTGATCAGGCAGCAACAACCCAAGTTGTACGAGTGGCTCTTCCAGTTGCGCAGCAAGCACAAAGTGATGGAGCAGATCCGTCTATTGCAGCCTCTGGTACATATATCCGGGCGCTTTTCCGCAGCGCGTAATTATCTGGGGGTGGTCCTGCCATTGGCCTGGCACCCGCGTAATCGTAATGCACTGATTGTGTGTGACCTGCATCAGGAAACCCTACCGTTAATAAGGGAAAGTGCCGAGGTACTGCGCGAGCGTTTGTACACGCGGCATGAGGAATTATCTGAAGGACAATTACCGGTACCGCTCAAGTTGGTACAGATCAATCGCTGCCCGGTAGTCGCTCCGCTTTCGGTATTGCGCCCTGCCGATCAGCAGCGACTGGGTGTCGATCTGGCAATGATGCAATCACGCGCTGAACAGTTGGCTAATCAACAGGCTGAATGGCAGGACAAGCTTGAGCATATCTACGGCAAGGAGGACTTCGCTGCGGTTGAAGACCCGGAACAGCAGTTGTATGACGGTTTCATCGGTGATCGCGACCGCCGCCTGTGCGAGCAAGTTCGCACGCTGGACCCTGCGCAATTAGGGCATGGCCACTGGATGTTCGATGATCCGCGTCTGCCGGAGTTGTTGTTCCGCTACCGCGCCCGTAACTTCCCGGAAACCTTGAACAGCGAAGAGCGCCAGCGCTGGTATGGCTTCTGCCAGCAGCGCCTGAGCGATCCGCAATGGGGGGCACCGAACACGCTGGGTGATTTCGAGCAGGCCAGGCTGAGCGCCTGGGCCAACGCCGACGAGGCCGGGCGGCGAGTGCTGGACGCCTGGCAGGCGCATGCCAGCAACTTGCGTGAGCAGTTTGCAATCAGCCTTTGAATGAGCAAACAAAAACGCCGGCATCATGCCGGCGTTCTTGTTTGTATATACAAAGCGTTGCTGTGGACAGTCAGTCCAGCAGGGTCGCCCAGCTTTCAACCACGTCACCACCCCATTTGGCTTTCCATTCTTTCAGGGTCTTGTGGTTGCCGCCTTTGGTTTCGATCACTTCACCGTTGTGCGGGTTCTTGTATTGCTTGACCTTGCGCGCACGCTTGGTAGCAACTGGTTTCGCTGCACCGCGTGGGGCTTTGCTCAGTTTCGACTCTGGGTCGAGCAGGGCGATGACGTCGCGCAGCGACTTGGAGTATTCGCCCATCAGGGTGCGCAGTTTGCCTTCGAACTCCAGTTCTTTCTTCAGCTTGTCATCCTGCGACAGGTTGGCCAGGCGGGCCTGAAGTTCCTTGATGGCTTCTTCGGTAGCGCGGTATTCGTTGATCAGGGACATGGAGTGTTCCTTTAATGCGTGTTCAGAAATGAGTGAGGCAATAATAGACAGACGATACTCTCAAGTAAACATATTATTCGGCACTTAACTGTTAGTAGCCCTGTGACAAAATATCTCAAAATTAAGAAAAATTTACATATGACCCTGCAGTTCGTCCTGATTGTCATCAGGCTGTAGTAGCGCGCTTTCCGCCTTGGCTTGCCGGGCATGGCGCTGCCGGCGGGCGCAATGATTACTGCGTTTTTTTGGTCGGGCCGCTAGAATGAGCGCCTTTGCGAAGTTCTGGAGTCTTAATTCATGCGCACCTATCGTCTGGTGATCGCCTGCCCCGACCGTGTTGGCATCGTGGCGAAAGTCAGTAATTTCCTGGCCTTGTACAACGGCTGGATCAACGAAGCCAGCCACCACTCCGATGAGCAGAGCGGCTGGTTCTTCATGCGCCATGAAATCCGTGCCGAATCGCTGCCTTTCGGTATCGAGGCGTTCCGCGAGGCCTTCGCGCCGATCGCCGAAGAGTTCTCCATGACCTGGCGTATCACCGACTCGGCGCAGAAGAAGCGCGTGGTGCTTATGGCCAGCCGCGAATCGCACTGCCTGGCTGACCTGCTGCACCGCTGGCACACCGATGAACTGGATTGCGAGATCCCGTGTGTGATTTCCAACCACAACGACCTTCGCAGCATGGTCGAGTGGCACGGCATTCCTTTCTTCCACGTGCCGGTCGACCCCAAGGACAAGGCCCCGGCCTTTGCCGAAGTGTCACGCCTGGTCCAGGAGCATGCGGCTGACGTGGTGGTGCTGGCGCGTTACATGCAGATCCTGCCGCCGCAACTGTGCCAGGACTATGCCGAAAAGGTCATCAACATCCACCACAGCTTCCTGCCGTCGTTCGTCGGCGCCAAGCCGTATCACCAGGCGGCCCTGCGTGGCGTGAAACTGATCGGTGCGACCTGCCACTACGTGACCGAAGAGCTGGATGCCGGCCCGATCATCGAGCAGGACGTGGTGCGTGTGAGCCACGCCGACAGCATCGAAGACATGGTCCGCTTCGGCCGTGACGTCGAGAAGATGGTGCTGGCTCGCGGCCTGCGCTATCACCTGGAAGACCGCGTGCTGGTGCATGGCAACAAGACCGTGGTATTCGACTGATACCACCGCGGGGGCTGCATCGCGGCCCCCAATGCTTTGCGGAGAACATGATGGCAATCTCGCGCAACAAACCCACTGCCTCAACTCCCCCCACCCTCGGCGAAGGCTGCCTGGCCCGCTACGACCCCGAAGCCCTGAGCGACGACGACGGCACCGATTTCCCCGATGCCGCCGCATTGTGGCGCCAGCTCAACCCGCCTGACCCCGCCAGCGTTCCAGCAACGGACGCGCCAGCAGGCAGAAAAACACCGGCCCGCCCGCCAGCAGATAAAAGTAGTAAGTGATCGCCCTCCAGATCACGATCGCCGCTGCGGCTGTCGAGCTGCCTACCAGCGGTGTCAGCAGGCTGGCCGAAGTCAGCTCGGCGGCTCCAGCGCCACCTGGCAGCAGGCTGAATTGCCCGGCGCTGAGCGACAGCATCTGCACCAGGAAGCTCGGGATCCACGACAGCTCCACCCCCAGGCCCTGCAGCACCAGATACAGCACGCTGTAGCGCAGGCTCCAGTGCAGGCAGGTGAGGGTGAACACCAGCGCCAGGGTGCGTCTGGGCAGCTGCCAGGTCTGTGCCAGGGCGTCGATGAAATGCAGGACCTTGCGGGCCCAGCGGCGTTTGCGCTTGCCGGGCATGCCCAGGCGTTGCAGCAGGCGCCCGTTGAAGCGCATCACAGCCCGGCGGTAACGCAGCAGTACCACGATCATGGTCAGGGCTGCACACAGCAGCAAAGCGCTGCCCAACAACATGCTTTGCTGGCTGCGCCCGAGGCTGTGGAACAGGGCATAACCGGCAATCGCCAGCATCGCGCAGAAAAAGAACAGCAGGTCGTTCAACTGATCCATGGCAAATACCGCACCACTGCGGGCCGGCCCGATACGGTCACGGGCGAGCAGGGCCATGAGGGTGATCGGGCCACCGCTGCCGCCAGGGGTGGTACAGATCGCGAACTCGGTGGCCATCACCACGCCGAGGCTGCGCACACGGCCAAGCTGCGTCGCTTGCTCGCCGAGCAGCAGGCGCAGGCGCATGGCATTGATCACCCAGCACAGCAGGATCATGCCGAGCAGGGTCAGCAACAGCGTGGTGTCGAAGGTCGCCAGCCTGGGCAGCAGTTCGTTGCCGCCGAGCAGCGCCGGCACCAGCAAGGCGCCGGCCAGTGCCAAGGCCAGCCAGCCGAGGCGGTTCATGCGATCACCTGGCGCTCCAGCCAGGCCGACTTGGTCAGCGGCTCACGGCCTTGCAGCAGCAGGTTGTCGAGGGTGCGCAGCCAATAGTTGCGCGCTGAGCGGTGGCGCATGTCCACCGGGTGCAAGCCAAGACGCAGGGTTTCAGCCGTGCGCCAGTGCCGGCACTGCCAGTCGCAGACCACCCTCGACAGCCCCCGGCGCCACGCGCTGCGTGCGCTCCACACCAGCCCCGGTGCATCGAATGCGGTGAAGTCAGGCAAGCGATAAAGGTGCTGGGGGGTGCTGGTGTAGCGCAGCGGCAGTTGGCTCAGGGCCTGCCGGGTGCCTTGGCTCATCAGCCAGCCCGGGGCGACGAACCCGGCCACTGGCCAGCCTTGCCCGGCGAACAGGGCCAGGCCTTGTTCCAGGCGCTGCAGGGCTTGCGTCTGGTCAAGGGCATAGAACTCGCCTTCGTGGGTGTAGATACGGCGCATGAAGTACTCGCCGAGGCTGCGCGGCGTGGGCCCGTCGTCGGCGTGGTAGAAGCCGTGCAACGCCAGTTCGTCACCCCGGGCCAGGCGCCGTTCGAGCAGGCGGCAGAAGGTTGGTGAGCGAGTCAGAGGGTTGCGGTGATGAAAGTCTGGCACCACCAGCCAGGTCATCGGCACATTGCCCATTTCGTCCACGGCCTGCACGAACGGCTGGTAGTCCGGCCAGGTTTCGGGCGCGATATCGTGCAGCACCAGCATCAGGCTGCCCGAAGCCGCTGCGGGCTCAGCCATGGGCGCGTACCTGGGGTTGGTGGCCGAGCACTGCCTGGTAGTGTTGCAGCAGGCCAGCCACCACGATGTCCCACGAATAGTGCTGCTCCACATGCACGCGGGCCTGGGCACCGAGCTTGCGCACCCCTGCTTCGAACGCTTCGCGCACGGCAAGGGCCATTGCCTGGCCATCATTGGCCCGGCACAGGCGCCCGCAATGTTCGTTGACGATCTCGCCAAAGGCCCCGGCGCGTACTGCGACCACCGGGGTGGCGCTGGCCATGGCTTCGAGGATGACCAGGCCGAAGGTTTCCTGGTCGCCGGCGTGTACCAGCAGGTCGGCGCTGGCCATCAGGCGGGCCACCTCCTGCGGCGGGCGGAACTGGTCGATGACGCTGACGTTCTCGGGCACGCTGGCTGGCATGCTGGAACCAACCAGCAACAGGTGATAGGGCTGCCCGAGGTGTCGCATGCATTCGAGCAGCACCGGCAGATTCTTTTCCCGTGAACCGCGCCCGGCATAGATAAGCAGGCGGCTGGTATCGGCAATGCCCAGCTGGGCGCGCAGTTGCGGGTCGCGATGGTCAGGGTGGAAGGTCTGCAGGTCGACACCCAGGCGTTGTACATGCACGTCACGTACACCCAGGCGGCGCAGCTTGTCGGCCATCACCAGGCTGGGCGCCAGTACCCGGTCAAAATTGCCATACAACTTGCTGACATAGGCCTCGACATTGGGCGTGAACCAGTTGCCCATTCGGTTGCTCACCAGCAGCGGCAGGTCGGAATGGTAGAAGCCGATCACCGGCACGTCGAGCTTGCGCCGGGCTTCAAGTGCTGCCCAGGCGGTGAGGTAGGGGTCGCCGACTTCGATCAGGTCGGGCTTGAGGCAGCGCAGCACGTTGCACCACGGCGCCAGGCGCACCGGGAAACGATAGCCTTTGCCGAATGGCAGGGGCGGTGCGGGCACCTGGTAGATGCCATCGGCATGGCTGGCGCTGGGGCCGGGAATCAGGAGGCTGTGGCGTACGCCCGGCAGGGCGTCGAGGCGGTGGTGTTTGGCATCGAGGTACGTCCGCACGCCGCCGCTGGCCGGGGCGTAGAACATGGTGATGTCGGCGATGTGCACGATCAGCATCCCTCCGGGATCGTCTTCGGGTGTGTCATCTGGCGATGACGCGCCTAAAGGTTGACCTTTCTGAAGGATAGTTTGTTCGATCGGGTTGGGCGGGAGGGCAGTGCTGGATTCTTCGCGGCTGAAGCCGCTCCCACAGGGATTTCCACAATCCTGTAGGAGCGGCTTCAGCCGCGAAGCAGGCGACGCGGTCTGACGGTCAGATGCGGAAGCTGCCGACCAGGTGCTTGAGGCGGGTGGCCTGCTGCTCCAGGTCCGAACAGGCGCGCAAGGTGGCCTGCAGGTTCTCGACACCTTCCTGGTTGAGCATGTTGATCTCGTTGATGTCCATGTTGATCGAGTCGACCACGGCGGTCTGCTCTTCGGTGGCGGTGGCCACCGACTGGTTCATGCCGTCGATTTCGCCGATACGCACGGTCACGCTGTCCAGGCGCTCGCCGGCCTGGTTGGCGATCTGCATGCTGTCCTGGCTGTGGCGCTGGCTCTGGCCCATGGTATCGACCGACTCGCGGGCACCGACCTGCAGCTCTTCGATCATGGTCTGCACCTGCTGCGCCGACTCCTGGGTGCGATGCGCCAGGTTGCGGACCTCGTCGGCAACCACGGCAAAACCACGCCCGGCCTCACCCGCGCGGGCCGCTTCGATCGCGGCGTTGAGCGCCAGCAGGTTGGTCTGCTGGGAAATGCTGGTGATCACTTCGAGGATCTGGCCGATGTTCACGGTCTTGCTGTTGAGCGTCTCGATGTGCGCGCTCGAGGTGACGATCAGGTCGGACAGGCGGTTCATCGCGGCGATGTTGCGCTCCACCACCTGCTGGCCTTCCTCGGCCAGCAGGCGCGCGGAGCTGGCGTGCTGCGACGCTTGGGCGGCATTGCCGGCGATTTCCTGGGCGGCGGCGCCGAGTTCGTTGATGGCCGCAGCCACACTGTTGGTGCGGTTGGACTGCTCGTCGGAATTGGCCATCGACGAGTTCGAGGCGCTGATGACGCGCAGGGCCACCTCGTTGACCTGCTCGGTCGCCGAGGACACTTCGCGGATCGAGCCGTGGATACGTTCGACAAAGCGGTTGAAGGCCTTGCCGAGGATGCCGAACTCGTCGTGGTTGTGGATGCTCAGGCGCTTGGTCAGGTCCCCTTCACCTTCGGCGATGTCTGCCATGGCGCGGGTCATGGTGTGCAGCGGCTGCATCAGCACGCGTATCAGCAGGCCGAGCAGGCCGATGATGATCACCACCGCCACAAGGGTGGCGATCACCGCCGAGGTGCGAAAGGTGCTGAGCATGGCAAAGGCCTTGTCCTTGTCCACCGACAGGCCGATGTACCAGTTGGCCGAGGGCAGGCCCTTGATCGGGGTGAAGGTCAGCAGGCGAGCCTGGCCATTGGCGTCGACTTCGGTCAGCTCGCCGGACAGTTTCGGCGTTTGCTGCGGGAACAGGTCCGACAGCGACTTCATGACCAGGTCCTTGTCCGGGTGGACCAGGATCTTGCCCTGGTCGTTGACCAGGAAGGCATAACCCATGCCGCCAAAGTTCAGCGAGTTGATGATCTGCACCAGGCCATCGAGGGCGAGGTCGCCACCGACCACGCCGACGCTGCTGGAAACCTTGCTGAGGATGCCGATGACCATCTTGTTGGTGGTCAGGTCGATGTAGGGCTCGGTAAGAATCGCACCCTGGGCGTTCATGCCGTCCTTGTACCAGGGGCGGGTGCGCGGGTCGTAGCCATCAGGCATCTTGGAGTCCGGGCGCACGCTGAAACCACCATCGACCTTGCCCAGGTAGACCGTGAGGAAGCTCGAGATCAGGGCATTCTGGCCCATCAGTGTTTCGGCGTTGGCCGGTTGCTGGGCAATGTTCTGCGCCAGGTTTTCCACCAGCTTGATACGGCCATCGAACAGGTTGCGGATATTGGTCGAAGTGGACTCGCCCATCTCAGCCAGATAATTCTCCAGATTCTCGCGGATCGCATTACGCTGGAGGTAATCGTTGTAAAGGGTGAACAGGCTGAAGGCGAGTATCACGATCAATGACGCAGCCAGAAGGATCTTGTGGCTGAAACGCAGGTTTTTGTTCATGGCGTAATCGGTTCCGCTAAGGTTTTTATCGGGCGTTCGCACGGTGTCGCTGCAAACAGTGCAACATCCCGAAAAGTCCTTTTTCGGTTGCTCCTGTCTATTAAGGCGAATATCACCCAAAGGTATCGGCCGAATTAAGCTAAAGCTTGAGCGGGGGATAAAAGAGATGTCAGAAACATCGACCATAGTTGTAGGCGCTGACCCGGGCGGGCAACCCGTTCAGCAGGCCATGCGCCTCGCCAATCGTCACGGCCTGGTCGCCGGGGCTACCGGCACCGGCAAGACCGTGACCCTGCAGCACCTGGCGGAGGTGTTCAGCGATGCCGGGGTGGCGGTATTTGCGGCAGACGTCAAAGGCGACCTGTGCGGCCTGGGTGCGGCAGGTGCGCCACAAGGCAAGGTGGCCGAGCGGATCGCTGGCATGCCTTGGCTGGGACACACGCCAAAAGCCTATCCGGTAACGCTCTGGGATGTGGCGGGGCAGTCCGGCCACCCGTTGCGTACCACGCTCAGCGAGATGGGCCCGTTGCTGCTCGGCAATCTGTTGGAGTTGACCGACAGCCAGCAAGCCGCGCTGTATGCGGCGTACAAGGTGGCGGATCGCGAAGGCCTGTTACTGCTAGACCTGAAAGACCTCAAGGCCTTGTTGGCCCACCTGAAGGACAACCCGCAACTGCTTGGCGAAGACAGCGCATTGATGACCACCGGCTCGACCCAGGCCTTGCTGCGCCGGCTGGCAACCCTGGAGCAGCAGGGCGCCGAGGCGTTGTTTGGCGAGCCGGCGCTGCAGCTGGAGGACCTGTTGCGGCCGGATGCCGATGGCCGTGGGCGTATCCACCTGCTTGATGCCAGCCGACTGGTGCATGAAGCACCGAAGGTGTACGCGACATTCCTGCTGTGGCTGCTGGCTGAGCTGTTCGAGCAGCTGCCGGAACGCGGTGATGCCGACAAGCCGGTACTGGCGCTGTTCTTCGATGAGGCGCATTTGTTGTTCAACGGTACGCCGAAAGCGCTGCAGGACCGCCTGGAGCAGGTGGTTCGGCTGATCCGTTCCAAGGGGGTTGGCGTATATTTCGTCACCCAGTCGCCGGGGGATCTGCCCGATAGCGTGCTGGCCCAACTGGGCTTGCGTATCCAGCATGGCCTGCGCGCCTTCACCGCTAAAGAGCAGAAGTCGCTCAGGGCCGTGGCCGATGGCTTCCGCCCGAACCCGGCATTCGACAGCCTGGCGGTGCTGACCGAGCTGGGGATTGGTGAGGCGTTGGTCGGCACCCTGGAAGACAAGGGCACGCCGGCGATGGTCCAGCGAGTGCTGATCGCGCCACCGCAATCGCGGATCGGGCCGCTGAGTGCGGCCGAACGCAGTGCGCTGATTGCGGCTTCGCCTTTGTTGGGGCGCTACGACAAGGCTATCGACCGGGAGTCGGCGTATGAAATGCTGACCCAGCGCAAAGGAGAGCCGGTGGAGCCGGCGCCAGTGCCCAAGGCGGACGAAGAGAGCTTCACTGACAAGGCGGGCGAGTTTCTGCAGAGTGCGGCGGGGCAGGCGATCAAGTCGGCGGTGCGCCAGGCGGCCAATCAGTTGGGGCGGCAACTGGTGCGAGGGTTGATGGGGTCGTTGTTGGGTGGCAAGAAAAGGTAATCATGATGGTTGCGCGGTCTCTGTAGGAGCGGCCTTGCGTCGCGAAAGGGGCGCGAAGCGGCCCCAGCAATCTGTGCTGTTGCATGGATCCTGGGGCCGCTACGCGCCCCTTTCGCGACGCAAGGCCGCTCCTACAAAGACTGCGTCTGTGTTGACGATACCCATGAAAAAGGCGCCCTGGGGCGCCTTTTTCAGTGCAGCGGAATCGCTCAGGCCAGTGCCTTGGACGCCAGCCAGAACAGGCCGGCCGCCAAGCCCATCGAGGCCGGCAGGGTCAGTACCCAGGCCAGCAGGATGGTCTTCACAGTGCCGCCTTGCAGGCCGCTCTTGTTGGCGACCATGGTGCCGGCAACGCCGGACGACAGCACGTGGGTGGTCGACACCGGCAGGGCGAACACGTTGGCCATGCCGATAGCGCAGGCTGCGGTGATCTGCGCCGACATGCCCTGGGCATAGGTCATGCCTTGCTTGCCGATCTTCTCGCCGACGGTCAGCACCACACGCTTCCAGCCGACCATGGTGCCCAGGCCCAAGGCCAGGGCGACGGCCACGATCACCCAGAACGGGGCGTATTCAGTGGTGGCGGTCAGGTCCTTGCGCAGCTTCTCGAGGTCGGCCTTTTCACGGGCCTCCAGGCCAGGCAGCTTGCCGACCTTCTTCGCGGTGTCGTCCAGGCACAACAGGTAGCGGCGCACTTCGACACGCTTCTCGGCATCCAGCGCGTGGTAGTCGGTCACGCCTTGCAGCGAGGACTGCAGGGCGGCGATGGTCGGTTCGGTCTGCTGCGGGTTGCAGCTGAACTGCTCCGGCAGGTCGGTCGACTTGGCCTTGCCCAGTGCCAGGAACTCGCCCAGGGTGGCGGCGTTGCGCTGGTAGAACTGGCTCATGTGCAGGGTGGCGTCGCGGGTGCGCTCGATCTGGTAGGTGGTGCTGTTCAGGTCGAGGACGAACTTGGCCGGGACGATACCGATCAGCACCAGCATGATCAGGCCGATGCCTTTCTGGCCATCGTTGGAGCCGTGCACGAAGCTCACGCCCATGGCCGAGATCACCAGGACCAGGCGGTTCCAGAACGGTGGGTGCTTTTTGTCGTCGAGCTTGCGGCGCTGGTCCGGGGTCTTGTGCATCTTCGACAGCGGGCGCCACCATTTCAGGCCGACCAGCACCAGTGCGGCGACAGCGAAGCCGGCAATTGGCGAGACCACCAGCGACATGGCGATGTCGATCGCCTTCTGCCAGTTGACGCCATCGCCCAGCGGAATGTCGTTGATCAAAGCGTTGGCCAGGCCCACGCCGAGGATCGAGCCGATGAGGGTGTGCGAGCTGGAAGCGGGGATGCCGAAGTACCAGGTACCGAGGTTCCAGGTGATGGCAGCAGCCAGCAACGAGAAGACCATGGCCAGGCCATGCCCGGTATTCACATTGATCAGCAGCTCGACCGGCAGCAGGTGCACGATGGCGTAGGCCACCCCGACACCACCGAGCAGAACGCCGAGGAAGTTGAACACCCCGGAGAAGAACACGGCCAGGTGTGGTGGCATGGCTTTGGTATAGATGACGGTGGCTACCGCGTTTGCGGTGTCATGAAAGCCATTGATGAACTCGAATGCGAGCACGAAGGTCAGGGCGAGCAGCAGGCTCACCAATACCCAGGCATCCAGTCCGCTGAATAAATCGATCATGAAGGTTGTCTGGCGGTCATAGGGGGGCGGGATTATGCCAGAAAACCTTGGCAATCGATGCACCCACTGCTGACCGATGGCAGCTTTGTGAGCGCCCTCTCAGCCCAGTAGGTGACGTGATCTGGCGGAAAAAGTTCCGTTAAAAATCAAGAAATCGCCAAAAATTCGTTAAATTTCTGGAAAAATCTTGGCGCATTGACGCTTCAAACGGTTGTATGAAATTTGTGTAATTCCATTTCATCCTCGGCTTTTCGGTAAAGATCGGCCGCGTCGAGGGCGCCAAGCCCGCGACGTGCTGGCAGAGCAACAGGCAGCTCAGGGCTGCTCGCTGCGCAGTTCCTTTTCCATTTTTTCCAGTTCCTGGCTGAAGGCCTGGTCCTGAACGGTGGCGCGTTTGCGCCAAGGCTTGCGTTCCGGTTCCGGTTGCGCGGCATAGGTGGTGACTTCACCACCGTAAACTTCCTTGTAACGTTCTGCCTGGCGCTCGAGTTCCGCGCGCAGTTCATCTTTCGTCACAGTAATACCTGAATGAGTAAAAGTGGCTGATGTTGCATGCAGGTCCAAGTTGCCCATGCACACGACGTGCTGGTTGGCGGATGAAAGCCGGGCCAGTACTCCATTGCCGGAGTGTCGATCCGGGCCAGCGGAATCGATTATAGCAATCGGTAAATCGCCAAACAGGGATATTTATGTAATAGCGTGCAAAGTTTCAAGGCCACAGGTGGCCTGTACAAACTTTGAGCAAACAGCACCTGGAAGAGTTCACCGTCTTTTTCCGCAAGGCGGAAATAAAACGGCCCCGCACGAGGCGAGGCCGTTGCCTGGGGACTTCTACGGTGGGTACCTGACCAGTCTCTCCAAAGAAGCCACATGTGGCAGGAGAAAGGTATAAGTAAATTTGTCGGCGGTCAATTGCGATTATCGGCCGTTCGTTCGATAATCGCACGAGCCAGCGATTTTTTTGAGGTGAGCGATGAACGACGAAAGCACGGCCAACGAATCTGCCAACCCAGAGGCGATACGCCCGAGCGCACCCGCTCTGGCACCGCCGATCGTGGCCTCGCCGGCCAAGCGCATTCAGGCGTTTACCGGTGACCCTGACTTCATGACCTCCCTGGCGCGTGGCCTGGCGGTGATCCAGGCCTTCCAGGAGCGCAAGCGCCACCTGACCATCGCCCAGATCAGCCATCGCACCGAAATCCCCAGGGCCGCCGTGCGCCGCTGCCTGCACACGCTGATCAAGCTGGGGTACGCCACCACCGACGGGCGTACCTATTCGCTGTTGCCGAAAGTGCTGACCCTGGGCCATGCCTACCTGTCGTCGACGCCGCTGGCGGTGTCGGCCCAGCCCTATCTGGACCGCATCAGCGACCAATTGCACGAGGCTGCCAACATGGCCACCCTCGAAGGCGACGATATTCTTTATATAGCCCGTTCGGCCACGGTGGAGCGGCTGATTTCGGTCGACCTTTCGGTTGGTGGGCGGTTGCCGGCCTATTGCACGTCCATGGGGCGCATCCTGCTGGCGGCAATGGATGACACCAGCCTGCGCGAATACCTCGACCGCGCCGACCTCAAGGCGCGCACCAGCCGTACCCTGAATGACCCCGAGTCGTTGTTCGCCTGCATCCAGCAGGTGCGGGAGCAGGGCTGGTGTGTGGTCGATCAGGAGCTGGAGCAGGGGCTGCGCTCGATTGCCGTGCCTATCTATGATGCGTCCGGGCAGGTGCTGGCGGCGCTGAACGTGAGCACCCATGTCGGGCGGGTGACGCGCAGCGAGCTTGAGCAGCGCTTCCTGCCGATTTTGCTGGCGGCCAGCCGCGACCTTTGTCACCAGCTGTTCGGTTGACGGTATTAGCGACACTGTTTCCTGTTCGATAAACGCACAGTGTCGCTCCGGGTCAATTGCGCCTCCCGCCATCGCTGATTAATGTCTCTCGCAACGGTCGGCTCTGCCGACCGATACAAGAAAAACATAAGAGGCGCATCCCATGACCACTGTCACTCGACTGCCGCGGCCGCACCCGTTCGCAGTACCGTTGTATCCAGGCTGATTCAGGCCGCACTTATTCGATATTCAAGCCCTGTGCTCTTGACCCAAGTGCAGTGGCCCGACCGTGCCCCCTTTCTGGATAACAACAATGAACCAACCTCACGCTGTCGGGAGTAATCTCGACGTCCAGTCGTTCATCAATGAACAACCGTTGTCGCGCTATCAGTGGCGCGTGGTGATCCTCTGCTTCCTGATCGTTTTCCTCGATGGCCTCGATACCGCAGCCATGGGCTTTATCGCGCCTGCCTTGTCGCAGGAGTGGGGCATCGACCGTGCCAGCCTCGGCCCGGTGATGAGTGCCGCGTTAATCGGCATGGTGTTCGGTGCCCTGGGCTCCGGGCCGTTGGCCGACCGCTTCGGGCGCAAGGGCGTGCTGGTCGGGGCGGTGCTGGTGTTCGGTGGTTTCAGCCTGGCTTCGGCCTATGCAGGCAACGTCGACCAGCTGCTGGTGCTGCGCTTCCTGACCGGCCTGGGGCTGGGGGCGGGGATGCCCAATGCCACCACGCTGCTGTCCGAATATACCCCGGAGCGCCTCAAGTCGCTGCTGGTGACCAGCATGTTCTGCGGCTTCAACCTGGGCATGGCCGGTGGTGGATTCATCTCCGCGAAGATGATCCCGGCCTATGGCTGGCACAGCCTGTTGGTGATCGGTGGCGTGCTGCCGTTGCTGCTGGCTGTGGTGCTGATGGTCTGGCTGCCTGAGTCAGCGCGCTTCCTGGTGGTGCGCAACCGCGGTAACGACAAGGTGCGCAAGACCTTGTCACCGATCGCGCCGGCGGTGGTGGCACAGGCGGCCAGCTTCAGCGTACCGGAGCAGAAGGCCGTGGCTGCGCGCAACGTGTTTGCGGTGATCTTCTCGGGTACCTACGGCCTGGGCACGGTGCTGCTATGGCTGACCTACTTCATGGGCCTGGTGATCGTCTACCTGCTGACCAGCTGGCTGCCGACGCTGATGCGCGACAGCGGCGCCAGCATGGAACAGGCCGCGTTCATCGGCGCGCTGTTCCAGTTCGGCGGTGTGCTCAGCGCCGTAGGGGTAGGCTGGGCCATGGACCGCTTCAACCCGCACAAGGTCATTGGCATCTTCTACCTGCTGGCCGGGGTGTTTGCCTACGCCGTGGGCCAGAGCCTGGGCAACATCACCGTGCTCGCCACCCTGGTGCTGGTGGCCGGCATGTGTGTCAACGGTGCACAGTCGGCCATGCCATCGCTGGCCGCACGCTTCTACCCGACCCAAGGTCGCGCCACAGGCGTATCGTGGATGCTGGGCATCGGCCGCTTCGGCGCGATCCTCGGGGCCTGGAGCGGTGCAACGTTGTTGGGCCTGGGCTGGAACTTCGAGCAGGTACTGACTGCATTGCTGGTGCCCGCGGCGCTGGCGACGGTGGGCGTGATCGTCAAGGGGCTGGTGAGCCACGCCGACGCGACCTGATCAGTCGGGGGCCGCATTGCGGCCCCGTCATCGGAGATGGATAGCAGGGCAACATTTTGTTCGATAACCGCACATTTAGTCGATTATCGAATTGTAAGCGACCCCTCAGTCTCCTTAATCTGGGCCCAACGTAGCACCCCTGGCAGGAGAAGCCTGATGCGTGAAGTATTTATCTGTGACGCCATCCGCACCCCGATCGGCCGCTTCGGCGGCGCCCTGGCCGGCGTGCGTGCCGACGACCTGGCAGCCGTTCCGCTGAAGGCGCTGATCGAACGCAACCCGTCGGTACAGTGGGACCAGCTCGACGAAGTGTTCTTCGGCTGCGCCAACCAGGCCGGTGAAGACAACCGCAACGTCGCGCGCATGGCGCTGCTGCTGGCTGGCCTGCCAGAGAGTGTCCCGGGTGTGACCTTGAACCGCCTGTGCGCCTCGGGCATGGATGCCATCGGCACTGCCTTCCGCGCCATTGCCAGCGGTGAGATGGAGTTTGTGATTGCCGGCGGCGTCGAGTCGATGTCGCGTGCGCCGTTCGTCATGGGCAAGGCCGAAAGCGGCTACTCGCGCAATATGAAGCTGGAAGACACCACCATCGGCTGGCGTTTCATCAACCCGTTGATGAAGAGCCAGTACGGCGTCGACGCCATGCCGGAAACCGCCGACAACGTGGCTGATGATTACAAGGTATCGCGCGCTGATCAGGACGCCTTCGCCCTGCGCAGCCAGCAGAAGGCTGCAGCGGCCCAGGCTGCCGGTTTCTTCGCCGAAGAGATCGTGCCCGTGCGTATCGCTCACAAGAAGGGCGAAACCATCGTCGAGCGTGACGAACACCTGCGTCCTGAGACCACCCTCGAAGCGTTGACCAAGCTCAAGCCGGTCAACGGCCCGGACAAGACCGTCACCGCAGGCAACGCCTCGGGCGTCAACGATGGCGCCGCGGCACTGATCCTGGCTTCGGCCGAGGCGGTGAAGAAACACGGCCTGACCCCACGTGCCCGCGTACTGGGCATGGCCAGTGCCGGTGTTGCCCCGCGTGTCATGGGCATCGGCCCGGTGCCAGCGGTGCGCAAGCTGACCGAGCGCCTGGGTGTGGCAGTGAATGATTTCGATGTGATCGAGCTCAACGAAGCCTTCGCCAGCCAAGGCCTGGCTGTGCTGCGTGAGCTGGGTGTGGCCGACGATGCGCCGCAGGTGAACCCCAACGGCGGCGCGATCGCCCTGGGCCACCCGCTGGGCATGAGCGGCGCGCGCCTGGTGTTGACTGCGCTGCACCAATTGGAGAAGAGCGGGGGGCGCAAGGGCCTGGCGACCATGTGTGTGGGCGTTGGGCAGGGCCTGGCGTTGGCCATCGAGCGGGTTTGACCTGTACCGGTCTCTTCGCGGGGCAAGCCCGCTCCTACAGGGAACCACGCTGCCCTGTAGGAGCGGGCTTGCCCCGCGAAGAGGCCGGCACTTACGACACAAGGCCAATTGCCAGTCTGTAAGCGGAACGAGTGTGTTACTAGGTATGTCTAGACTTACCTAGGACCCCTCCAGGAGTAAAACCGTCATGACCTCAACCTATTACACCGGTGAAGAGCGCAGTAAGCGCATCTTCGCCATCGTCGGTGCCTCTTCGGGCAACCTGGTGGAATGGTTCGACTTCTACGTCTATGCCTTTAGCGCGATCTACTTCGCTGCGTCCTTCTTCCCCTCCGACGACCCTACCGTGCAGCTGCTCAACACTGCCGGCGTATTTGCTGCGGGCTTCCTGATGCGCCCGATCGGTGGCTGGATCTTCGGTCGCCTGGCCGACCGCCATGGCCGCAAGAATTCCCTGATGATCTCGGTGCTGATGATGTGCTTCGGCTCGCTGATGATCGCCTGTCTGCCGACCTATTCGAGCATCGGTGCCTGGGCGCCGGCGCTGCTGTTGCTCGCGCGGCTGATCCAGGGCCTGTCGGTGGGGGGCGAGTA
Source organism: Pseudomonas sp. SMN11 (assembly GCF_052041945.1). Lineage (NCBI taxonomy): Bacteria > Pseudomonadati > Pseudomonadota > Gammaproteobacteria > Pseudomonadales > Pseudomonadaceae > Pseudomonas > Pseudomonas sp. SMN11. The sequence continues at coordinate 257,952 of NZ_JBKGGW010000001.1, forward strand.
TGGCACCACGGCGACCTACATGAGTGAAGTGGCCCTGCGCGGTCAGCGCGGCTTCTTCGCATCGTTCCAGTACGTGACCCTGATCGGCGGCCAGTTGCTGGCGGTGCTGGTGGTGGTGATCATGCAACAACTGCTGACCGAGGAAGAGCTGCGTGCCTGGGGCTGGCGCATTCCGTTCGTGGTCGGCGCCATCGCCGCGCTGATCTCGCTGATGCTGCGCCGCTCGCTGCACGAGACCAGCAGCGCCGAAACCCGCAAGGACAAGGACGCCGGCACCATCAAGGGGCTGTTTCGCAACCACACCGCAGCGTTCATTACCGTGCTGGGCTACACCGCCGGTGGCTCACTGATCTTCTACACCTTCACCACCTACATGCAGAAGTACCTGGTCAACACGGCAGGCATGCCTGCGAAGACCGCCAGTTTCGTGATGACCGGCGCACTGTTCCTGTACATGGTGATGCAGCCGTTCTTCGGCATGCTCTCCGACCGCATCGGCCGGCGTAACTCGATGCTGCTGTTTGGTGCGCTGGGCACGATCTTTACCGTACCGCTGCTGATGGCGCTGAAGACCGTGAGCAGCCCGTTCATGGCTTTCGTGCTGATCACCCTGGCCCTGTGCATCGTCAGTTTCTACACCTCGATCAGTGGCCTGGTGAAAGCCGAAATGTTCCCGCCGCAGGTCCGTGCGCTGGGCGTGGGCCTGGCTTATGCAGTGGCCAACGCAGCGTTTGGTGGCTCGGCCGAGTATGTGGCCCTGGGGCTGAAGACCATGGGTATGGAAAACACCTTCTACTGGTATGTGACGGCCATGATGGCGATTGCCTTCCTGTTCAGCCTGCGCCTGCCGAAGCAGGCGGAATACCTGCACCACGATGATTAAGGACGTTGCATGAGCAACCAACTGTTCGACGCCTACTTCACCGCGCCGGCCATGCGCGACGTGTTCTCCGACCGTGGCCGCCTGCAGGGCATGCTCGACTTCGAGGCCGCGCTGGCCCGTGCCGAGGCTGCTGCCGGCCTGGTGCCGCACAGTGCCGTGGCGGCCATCGAGGCGGCCTGCCAGGCCGAGCGCTATGACGTGCGGGCGCTGGCCGATGCCATCGCCACCGCCGGCAACTCGGCGATCCCGCTGGTCAAGGCGCTGGGCAAGGTAATCGCCAGTGGTGTGCCCGAAGCCGAGCGCTACGTGCACTTGGGCGCCACCAGCCAGGATGCGATGGATACCGGGCTGGTGTTGCAGTTGCGCGATGCACTGGCGCTGATCGAAGCCGATCTCGGCAAGCTGGCCGAGACTTTGGCACGCCAAGCCCTGCAGCATGCCGACACACCGCTGGTTGGCCGCACCTGGCTACAACATGCCACGCCAGTGACCTTGGGCATGAAGCTGGCGGGTGTGCTCGGTGCCTTGACCCGCCATCGCCAGCGCCTGCAGGAACTGCGCCCGCGTCTGCTGGTGCTGCAGTTCGGCGGTGCCTCCGGGAGCCTCGCGGCCTTGGGTAGCAAAGCCATGCCGGTGGCTGAGGCGCTGGCCGAACAACTCAAGCTGACCTTGCCCGAGCAGCCTTGGCACACCCAGCGTGATCGCCTGGTGGAGTTCGCCTCGGTGCTGGGCCTGGTTGCCGGCAGCCTGGGCAAGTTCGGCCGTGATGTCAGCCTGCTGATGCAGACCGAAGCCGGTGAGGTGTTCGAGCCTTCCGCGCCGGGCAAGGGCGGTTCCTCTACCATGCCGCACAAGCGCAATCCGGTCGGTGCTGCGGTGCTGATTGGCGCCGCGACCCGCGTGCCGGGCCTGCTTTCGACGCTGTTCGCCGCCATGCCCCAGGAGCATGAGCGCAGCCTCGGCCTGTGGCATGCCGAATGGGAAACCTTGCCGGACATCTGCTGCCTGGTCTCTGGCGCCCTGCGCCAGGCCCAAGTGATCGCCGAAGGCATGGAAGTGGATGCCGAGCGCATGCGCCGCAACCTCGACCTGACACAAGGCCTGGTGCTGGCCGAAGCAGTCAGCATCGTGCTCGCCCAGCGCCTGGGTCGTGACCGTGCCCACCACTTGCTGGAGCAATGCTGCCAGCGAGCCGTGGCCGAACAGCGCCATTTGCGCGCCGTGCTGGGTGACGAGCCGCAGGTCAGTGCCGAGCTGAGTGCGGAAGAACTCGACCGCCTGCTCGACCCTGCTCATTACCTCGGCCAGGCCCGCGTCTGGGTGGCGCGCGCCGTGGCTGAACATCAACGTTTGACTGCCTGAAGGAGACCGCTGTGGCGCACTTGCAACTGGCCGATGGCGTACTGAACTACCAACTCGACGGCCCGGCCGATGCGCCGGTGCTGGTCCTGTCCAACTCGCTGGGTACCGACCTGGGCATGTGGGACAGCCAGATTCCGCTGTGGAGCGAACATTTCCGCGTGCTGCGCTACGACACCCGTGGCCATGGCGCTTCGCTGGTCAGTGATGGCCCTTACAGCATCGAGCAACTGGGCCAGGATGTACTGGCACTGCTCGACGCGCTGGACATTCAGCATGCGCACTTTGTCGGCCTGTCGATGGGCGGCTTGATCGGCCAGTGGCTGGGCATCCATGCCGGGGCGCGCCTGCACAGCCTGACCCTGTGCAACACCGCAGCCAAGATCGCCAACGACGAAGTGTGGAACACCCGTATCGACACCGTGCTCAAGGGCGGCCAGCAAGCCATGGTCGACCTGCGCGATGCCTCCATCGCCCGCTGGTTCACCCCGGCGTTTGCCGAGCAGCAGCCGCAAGAGGCGCAGCGCATCTGCCAGATGCTGGCGCAAACCAGCCCGCAAGGGTATGCCGCCAACTGCGCGGCCGTGCGTGACGCCGACTTCCGTGAGCAATTGGGCCGTATCCAGGTGGCGACGCTGATCGTTGCGGGCACCGAAGACGTGGTCACCACGCCTGAGCATGGCCGCTTCATGCAGGCCGGCATCATCGGTGCCACCTACGCCGAGTTCCCGGCGGCGCACCTGTCCAACGTCGAGATTGGCGAGGCATTCAGCCGCCGCGTGCTCGACTTCCTGCTGGCTCGCTGAGGAATTGGCCATGGATGAGAAACAACGTTACGACGCTGGCATGCAGGTTCGCCGCGCAGTGCTGGGCGATGCCCACGTGGACCGCAGCCTGGAGAAGCTCAACGACTTCAACGGCGAGTTCCAGGAAATGATCACCCGCCATGCTTGGGGCGACATCTGGACCCGCCCAGGCCTGCCGCGTCACACCCGCAGCCTGATCACCATCGCCATGCTGATCGGCATGAACCGCAACGACGAGCTCAAGCTGCACCTGCGTGCGGCAGCCAACAACGGCGTGACCCGCGACGAGATCAAGGAAGTGCTGATGCAGAGCGCGATCTACTGCGGCATCCCGGCAGCCAATGCCACCTTCCACATGGCCGAGTCCGTGTGGGATGAGCTGGGCGTAGAGTCGCGGGGTTAAACCCCGCGCACGGCCACCGGCCCGGCATTGGCTTCCACGGCCTGTTTCAGTGCCGGGCACAGGCCCAACATGAATGCCGCTTCAGCCACCACGAACAGCGGGCCGATGATCAGCCCGCTGATATCGTCGACGAACGCCGGCTTGCGGCCTTCGTAATGATGCCCGACGAACTGGATGATCCAACCCACCACGAACGCACCCAGGCCGGCGCTGAGCCACAGGCCGGTGGATTGCGTGGCCAGTGCCTGGCCGATCCACAGGCACAGGCCCAGCAGCAGGCCCATGACCAGGCCGAAGCGCAGGTCCAGGCGCAGGTAGAACCGCACGGCAGCGGCTGCGGCGAACAGGGCGGGGGATAGCCAGATGCCGGCCAGGTCCCAGCCGGGGCGCGACAGCAGCACCGTGACGGCGACGACGATCAGCGGAATGCCGACGAAGTGGGTGGCAATGTTGCGTGGGTCGCGGTGGTAGTTGGCGTATTGGCTCAGGTGTTCGACGAGGTTTTTCATTGTTGTTCCTCCCTGGGTGGCCGATGTCTCGATATAGCTAAGAATAGCCCGCGGTCACCACCATCATCAGTTCAGCGAATGGCAGCAGCGCGCATTGGTGCATCCAACCCCACCAGGGTTTCGATCATTGCCCGTGCCGCCGGTGACAAGCGGTAGCCGCTGCGGCTGACCACCCCGCACCTCACGCTCAGGACCTCCAGTGCCGGTGGCAGGTTGCGCCAGTGCAGGCGCACCAGGTGCCCGCTGGCAAGGTCTTCAGCCACGGCTTCTTCGCTGGCCGTGCCCACGGCATCGCTGGCCAGCACCACGCTACGCAATACCGCCAGATGCTCGGTCTGCAGGTGCGGGATGAAGTCGTTGCGCCCGCTCAGGTTGGCCAGGCGCTTGCGCACGCCGGGTGCGAGCCGGGCACTGGCCAAGGGGTAGGCGAACAGGTCGTTGGTCGACAGGCTGTCCTTGGCCAGCAGCGGGTGGCCGGGGCGGCAGAAGAACAGCCCGGGGCGCGGCGTGAGCGGTTCGGTGTGGAAGTTGGGGTCGGCCTCGAAGGGGCGGATGTCGTCAACGAAGAATTCGATCTGCTCGCGGCGCAGGGCCTGGCCCAGGCGCTCGGCATTGTCCACCACCAGTGCCGTGCGGATGCCGGGGTGGCTGGCGATGAAATGTTGCAGCGCTTGCGGGACCAGGCGCACGGCCAAGGCCGGGCCGCTGCCGAAATGCAGTTCGCCAGCGTCGAGCTTGGTCATCTGCAGCACTTCGTTGCTCAGCTGGGTGGCGCCTTGTACCAGGCGGCGGGCGTGCTGCAGCACCACCAGGCCCTCGGGGGTAGGGGGCAGGGCCTTGCTGGCGCGGTCGACCAGGGGGCAACCGAAGGTGTGTTCGAGGCCTTGGATGGCCCGGCTGAAGGCGGGTTGGGTGATGCCCATGGCTTCGGCGGCGCGGACGAAACTGCGGTATTCGGTGAGGGCGATGAAGTAGCGCAGTTGGCGAAGATCCATGTCGAGGCTCTGCGGTGGAACAGGGCTCGATTTAAGCGGTTACTTCATATGTCGTCAAAGAAGGTTTATTGATTTGGTTATGTCTTTTGATTATTTAAAAGGGAGTTGGCCTCTTCGCGGCTAAAGCCGCTCCCACAGGTCTGGCGCAGTACCTGTGGGAGCGGCTTTAGCCGCGAAGAGGCCGGTGGATCTAGAGGAGATTCAGCGGATAGCTCACGATCAACCGGTTCTCATCGAACGAGTTGGTGCTGTAATCCCGGCGCATGGTGGAGTTGCGCCACTTTACCGAAAGGTCCTTGAAAGTGCCGGACTGGATCACATAGGCCAGCTCGCTTTCCCGCGCCCATTCCTTGCCGTCGGTCACGCCGCCGGCGGTGACGTTGTCGCCCTTGATGTAGCGGTTCATCAGGGTCAGGCCAGGAATGCCGACGCTGACGAAGTTGAAGTCGTGGCGGACCTGCCAGGAGCGTTCCTTGGCGTTGTCGAAGCTCGAGTTGTAGCTGTCGTTGGCCAGGGTCCCGCCACTGGTGCCGTTGACCCGCATCCAGGCATCGTCGCCGCTGACCTTCTGCAGGCCGACGTAGAAGGTGTTGCCCTTGTAGCGCGCCGACAGCATCGCCGATGCCGTGCGGTTGTCCAGCTGGCCGGCGCGTTCCGCGCCATCTTCCTTGCCCCAGAAGTAGCCCAGGTTGGCGCCCAGGGTCCATTCGCCCAACGGCTGGCTGTGCACCAGGTTGAGGTACTGCTGGCGGTAGATGTCCTTGAGCTGGGCGTCCCACAGGCCAATCATGGTGCGCTTGTCGTTGAAGGTATATTCACCGCCGCCGAAGTTGAAGCGGTCGGAGGTGAAGGCCGCGCGGCCGTTGAGCGACATGTCTTCCATGCTGGCGTCGTTGCGCGGGCTGTTGCCGCGGAATTGGCCGGCATACAGGGTCAGGCCTTCGATCTCTTTCGAGGTGACTTGGCCACCCCGGAACGTCTGCGGCAGCGAGCGGCCGTCGTCCGAGCGCAGGATCGGCAACACCGGCATCCATTCACCGACCTTCAGCTCGGTCTCGGACAGCTTGGCTTTCAATGCCACGCCCAGGCGGCCGAAGTCGTCGGCGGGGCGGCCGTCGTCATGCACCGGTAATAGTTGGGTGTTGGCGGTACCTTTACCGCCATCGAGCTTGATCGAATACAGGCCCAGCACGTCCACGCCGAAGCCGACAGTGCCTTGGGTGAAACCGGAGCGGGCATCGAGGATGAAGCTCTGGGTCCATTCTTCGCCCTTGCCCTGCGGGTAGGCCGGGTCGACGAAGTTGCGGTTGATGTAGAAGTTGCGCAGGTTGAGGCTGGCCTTGGCGTCCTCCATGAACCCGCCATTGTCGGCGGCGCATACAGGCAGGGCGCAGGAAATGGCCAACAGGCCGGGCAGCAGCTGGCGTGCGGGTTGCGAAGTGCTCATCTGTCGTAAATCTCTTGTTTTTATGGGCGAACCGCTGCGCTACAGGATGCGGCCTGCAGGCGCGGGTCTTTTGATGAACTTGCGAAGCGTTGCGTAGGGAATGGTGCTGGGCAGGGCGGGGGTGAGGCAATTCGCCGCAAACGGTATTGGGCGATAATCGAACGCTATGTTCCGTCTGGTTAATTTTGCTCAATAGAAAGCCCAGCACGAGGCTGGGCTTGAGGCTGTTGCCGGTCGATCAGCTCTTCGGTGTGGCCACCGAAGCCTGCTGGTTGGCCTGGCCCGACTGCTCGTACCAGCCACCGCCGAGCGCCTTGTACAGGTTGACCTCGCTGGTCAGCTGCGAAAGACGATCGGTGATCAGCGATTGCTGGGCGCTGAACAGGTTGCGCTGGGCATCGAGGAAGGTCAGGTTGCTGTCGATACCGATGCGGTAGCGGCGTTCGGCCAGGCGGTAGTAGTCCTGGTTCGCTTGCACCAGGTCGCGTTGCGCCTGCAGCTGCTCTTCGAAGGTCTTGCGCGCCGCGAGGCCATCGGAGACTTCCTGGAAGGCGGTCTGGATGGTCTTTTCGTACTTGGCGACGTTGATGTCCTTCTGGATCTTCGAGTAGTCCAGGCTGGCCTTCAGGCTGCCAGCGTTGAAGATCGGCAGGTTGATCTGCGGCTGGAACAGCCAGGTGCCCTGGCCGCCGGCGAACAGGTGGCCCATGTCGGGGCTCAGGCTGCCAGCGTTGGCGGTCAGGCTGATGCTCGGGAAGAACGCTGCGCGGGCTGCACCGATGTTGGCATTGGCGGCCTTGAGCAGGTGTTCGGCTTCCTGGATGTCCGGGCGACGCTGGAGGATGTCGGACGGCAGGCCGGCCGGCACTTCGGCCAGCTGGTCGGCATTGAGCTCCAGCGGCTTGGCCAGGTCGGCCGGAATGCCGGTACCCAGCAGCACGGTCAGGCTGTTGACGTCCTGGGCGACCAGGCGCTGGTACTGCGAGTACTTGACCCGAGCGCCTTCCACGGCGGTGCGCGACTGGCTGACGTCGAGCGCCGAAGCCACACCGACTTCGTTGCTGCGACGGGTCAGGTTGTAGCTTTCCTCGTAGGTCTTGAGCGTCTCTTCGGTCAGTTTGAACAGCGCCTGGTCGGCCTGCCAGGTGTAATAGGCGTTGGCCACGCTGGCCACCAGGGCGATCTGCGTGGAGCGGCGCGCCTGCTCACTGGACAGGTAGGTTTCCAGGGCCTGCTCGGTCAGGCTGCGGACGCGGCCGAACAGGTCCAGCTCATAGGCGCTGACGCCCAGGGTAGCGGAGTACTGGCTGGTGATGTTGGATTCACCAGTGGTCGACATGTTCGCCGGCACGCGCTGGCGGCTGCCGCTGCCGGTGGCCGAGACTGCCGGGAACAGGTCGGCACGCTGGATGCGGTACTGTGCGCGGTAGGCGTCGATGTTCAACGCCGCCACACGCAGGTCACGGTTGTTCACCAGCGAGGTCTGGATCAGCTGCTGCAGGGCCGGGTCATGGAAGAACTGGCGCCAGCCCTGTTCGGCGGCGGCCACGTCGGCCGACTGGGTCGGCGAGTACGCAGGGCCTTGCGGCCACTGCGCGGCCACCGGCGATTCCGGGGTCTGGTAGTCAGGGATCAGCGAGCAGCCGCCGAGAATGAAAGCGGTTACCGCCAGGGACAACAAAGACTTGGTCATTGCCCAGCCTCATAACGTGGAGTTTCAGGGGTGGCGTCTTTTTCCGGCTCTTTGCTGCCGAACAGCGACGACACTGCGACGAAGAATAGCGGTACCCAGAAGATTGCCAACACAGTCGCACTGATCATGCCGCCAATCACACCGGTGCCGATGGCATGCTGGCTACCGGCGCCAGCGCCGCTGGCGATGGTCAACGGTACCACGCCGAGAATGAACGCCAGCGAGGTCATGATGATCGGGCGCAGACGCATGCGGCAGGCTTCGATGGCCGAGTCGTACAGGCTGCGGCCCTGTTCGTGCAGCTCCTTGGCGAATTCGACGATCAGGATCGCGTTCTTCGCCGCCAGGCCGATGGTGGTCAACAGGCCGACCAGGAAGTACACGTCGTTGGACAACCCGCGCAGGCTGGTGGCGATCAGTGCCCCGATGATACCCAGCGGTACGACCAGTACGACGGCGATCGGGATCGACCAGCTTTCGTACAGCGCTGCCAGGCAGAGGAACACGAACAGTACCGAGAGGGCGAACAGCGCCGGCATCTGCGAGCCGGAGAGTTTTTCCTCGTAGGACATGCCGGTCCAGGAGAAGCCGACACCGGCTGGCAGTTCGCCGGCAATGCGCTCGACTTCGGCCATGGCTTCACCGGTACTGTAGCCCGGCGCCGGGGCACCGAGGATTTCCATCGCTTCGACGCCGTTGTAACGCGACAGCTTCGGCGAACCGTAGGTCCATTCGCCCTTGGCGAAGGAGGAGAACGGCACCATCTCGCCGGCGCCGTTGCGCACGTACCACTTCTGCAGGTCTTCCGGGCTCATCCGCGAGTTGGGTTCACCCTGGATGTACACCTTCTTGACCCGGCCACGGTCGATGAAGTCGTTGACGTAGCTGGCACCCAAGGCAATCGACAGGGTGTTGTTGATGTCGGCGATGGTCACGCCCAGGGCGCTGGCACGTTCGTCATCGATGGTCAGCTGGTACTGCGGTTCATCATTCAGGCCGTTCGGGCGCACGGCGCTGAGGATCTTGCTTTGCGCGGCCTTGGCCAGGAACTGGTTGCGCGCTTCCATCAGCTTGGCATGGCCGACACCGCCGCGGTCCTGCAGGAACACGTCGAAGCCGGTGGCGTTACCCAGCTCCAGTACCGCAGGCGGGGCGAAGGCGAACACCATCGCATCGCGGAAGGTGAAGAAGTGTTGCTGGGCGCGCTGGGCGAGGTTGAACACGCTGTTCTCGGCCGAACGCTCACCCCACGGCTTGAGCATGATGAATGCCATACCGGAGCTCTGGCCACGGCCGGCGAAGTTGAAGCCGTTGACGGTGAACACCGACGCTACGGTGTCGGATTCTTCCTTGAGCAGATACTCACGCATTTGGTCGACCACCACCTGGGTGCGCTCGGCACTGGAGCCGGCTGGCGTCTGCACCTGGGCGAACAATACACCCTGGTCTTCTTCAGGCAGGAATGCGGTAGGAATGCGGGCGAACAGCCAGATCATGCCGACCACGATCAGCGCATAAGCCAGCAGGAACGGCACCTTGTTGCGCAGGATCGCACCAACGCTACGCTCGTAACCGTTTACGCTGCGGTCGAAGTTGCGGTTGAACCAGCCGAAGAAGCCACCTTTGGCGGTGTGGTGCTCGCCTTTCTTCAGCGGCTTGAGCATGGTGGCGCAAAGTGCCGGTGTGAAGATCAGCGCCACCAGCACCGACAGGCCCATTGCCGAGACGATGGTGATGGAGAACTGCCGATAGATCACACCGGTGGAGCCGCCGAAGAACGCCATGGGCAGCAGTACCGCCGACAGCACCAGGGCGATACCCACCAGGGCGCCCTGGATCTGCTCCATGGAGCGCTTGGTCGCCTCCTTGGGTGGCAGGCCTTCCTCGGACATTACCCGCTCGACGTTCTCCACCACGACGATGGCGTCGTCCACCAGCAAGCCGATGGCCAGGACCATGGCGAACATGGTCAAGGTGTTGATGCTGAAGCCCGCGGCGGCAAGGATGCCGAACGTACCCAGCAATACCACCGGGACAGTCATGGTGGTGATGATGGTGGCGCGGAAGTTCTGCAGGAACAGATACATCACCAGGAACACCAGGACCACGGCTTCGATCAGGGTGTGAATAACGCCACTGATCGATTCGGTGACCACCGGGGTGGTGTCATACGGGAATACCGCTTTCACCCCAGGCGGGAAGAACGGTTCCAGGTCGGAAATGGTCTTGCGCAGGGCCTTGGCGGTGTCCAGGGCGTTGGCGCCGGTGGCCAGTTTTACCGCAAGGCCGGAAGCCGGCTTGCCGTTGAACTGTGCGCTGACCGCGTAGTTTTCGCCGCCCAGGCCGACTTGGGCAACATCGCCCAGACGCACCTGCGAACCGTCGCTGTTGACCTTGAGCAGGATCTTCTCGAACTGCTCGGCGGTCTGCAGGCGGGTCTTGCCGATGATGGTGGCGTTCAACTGGGTGCCAGGCATGGCGGGCAGGCCGCCGAGCTGGCCGGAGGACACCTGCACGTTCTGCGCGGCAACCGCGGTCTTGACGTCGACCGGGGTCAGCTGGAACTTGTTCAGCTTGGCCGGATCGAGCCAGATACGCATGGCGTACTGCGCACCGAACACCTGGAAGTCACCTACACCGGCAGTCCGCGAAATCGGGTCCTGCATGTTGGAGACGATATAGTTGGCCAGGTCGTCCTTGGTCATGCTGCCGTCTTCGGACACCAGGCCGATCACCAGCAGGAAGTTCTTCACTGCCTTGGTGACACGGATACCTTGCTGCTGCACTTCTTGCGGCAGCAGTGGGGTGGCCAGGTTCAGCTTGTTCTGCACCTGGACCTGGGCGGTGTCAGGGTTGGTACCCTGCTCGAAGGTGGCGGTAATGGTCATGCTGCCGTCGGAGTTACTTTCCGATGACACATAACGCAGGTTGTCGATACCGTTGAGCTGCTGCTCGATGACCTGCACCACGGTGTCCTGCACGGTCTGCGCCGAGGCGCCCGGGTAGGTCACGGCGATGGCGATGGCCGGCGGCGCGATGCTCGGGTACTGGTTGATCGGCAGCTTCAGGATCGACAAGGCGCCGACCAGCATGATCACCAAGGCGATCACCCAGGCGAAGATCGGGCGATCGATAAAGAACTTCGACATGGTTTACTCCGCTTTGGCGTCTGCTTTGGCCGCGTTGGCCTGATCAGGGCTGCCTGGCTTCTTGACGTTGGTGGCGTCGCTGACCTTGACCTCGACGCCAGGGCGTACGTACTGCAGGCCTTCGGTGATCAGGCGGTCGCCCGGGTTCAAGCCGTCCTCGATCAGCCAGTCACTGCCCAGGGTACGGCTGGCCTTGAGCTGGCGCAGTTCGACCTTGTTTTCCTGGTTGACCACCAGTGCGGTCGGCGCGCCCTTGAGATCGCGGGTCACGCCCTGCTGCGGGGCCAAGATGGCGTTGGCGTTGACCCCGGCCTTGAGCCGCGCGTGCACGAACATGCCAGGCAGCAGGGTGTGATCGGGGTTGGGGAACAGCGCGCGCAGGGTCACCGAGCCGGTGGTCTCGTCGACCGCGACTTCGGAGAACTCCAGGCGGCCTTCCTGCTTCAGCAGGCTACCGTCTTCCAGCACCAGCTGCACCGAGGCGGCGTTTTCGCCGGCCTTCTGCAGTTGGCCGCTTTCCAGGTCACGGCGCAGCTTGAGCAGCTCGGCGGTGGACTGGGTGACGTCGACGTAGATCGGGTCGAGCTGCTGGATGGTGGCCATGGCGTTGGTCTGGCCATTGCTCACCAGGGCCCCTTCGGTGAACGAGGAGCGGCCGATGCGGCCGCTGATCGGGGCGAGGACCTTGGTGTAACGCAGGTCAATCTGTGCGCTTTTCAGCGAAGCTTCGGCCTGCAATCGTTTGGCACTGGCATCGTCGTATTCCTGTTTCGATACCGCCTGCTCGTTGACCAACTGCTTGTAGCGCTCGGCCAGCGACTTGGTCGCCTGCAGGTTGGCCTGGGCGTTGGCCAGGGTGGCTTCGTACACGGAAGGGTCGATCTGGTACAGCTGCTGGCCTTCCTTGACGTCGCTGCCTTCCTTGAACAGGCGCTTGAGGATGATGCCATTGACCTGCGGGCGCACTTCGGCGACGCGGAAGGCAGTGGTACGCCCTGGCAGTTCCGAGGTCAGGGTGAAGGATTGCGGCTGGATGGTCACGACGCCGACCTGAGGAGCCTGCGCTGCGGGCGCGGCTTCTTCTTTCTTACAGCCACTTAGCAGGGTTGCCAGGGCGACGGCGGAAACCAGAGCGGTAACGGCTGGCTTGAGTTGCATGAGGATCCTCGGGTCGCAAGAGCAGGGAGACGCTCAAGAGTAATGGAAGAGTCTTGTCAGAAAAAAACTATCCGGTGGATAAATAGCTTGCTAAGGAATATACTTACATTCATGGTTGTTTGTAAATACCGCTGGGTAGTACTTGGCTACTACCACGGCCCTTGATTAGCCCATCCGGGAGGCACCCTGCAGAGGTGACCCCGGCGGATTCCCCGCGAGCGAAGCGTAGCGGGCCCAGATGAGGTTGTACTGCCATGGTCCGTCGAACCAAAGAAGAAGCCCAGGAGACCCGCGCCCAGATCATCGAGGCAGCGGAAAAGGCCTTCTACAAGCGCGGGGTTGCGCGAACCACACTGGCCGACATCGCCGAGCTGGCGGGCGTGACCCGGGGGGCGATCTACTGGCACTTCAACAACAAGGCGGAGCTGGTGCAGGCGTTGCTCGACAGCCTGCATGAAACCCATGACCACCTGGCGCGGGCCAGTGAAAGCGAAGACGAACTGGACCCGCTCGGCTGCATGCGCAAGCTGTTGCTGCAGGTGCTCAACGAGCTGGTGCTGGACGCCCGTACCCGGCGTATCAATGAAATCCTGCATCACAAGTGCGAGTTCACCGATGACATGTGTGAAATTCGCCAGCAGCGCCAAGGCGCGGTGCTGGACTGCCATGTGGGCATCGACCTGGCGCTGGCCAATGCCGTTCGCCGTGGTCAGTTGCCGGCGGATCTGGATGTCGGACGCGCTTCTGTCGCCTTGTTCGCCTATGTCGACGGCCTGATCGGGCGCTGGTTGCTGCTTCCGGACAGCTTCGAACTGCTGCGCGACGCGGAAAAATGGGTCGACACAGGGCTGGATATGCTGCGCTTGAGCCCCGCGCTACGCAAATGACACTTTGTTAAGGATTGTGAGGGAGTGTTTCCCTCATGTATTAAGTGAGTATTAATGCCTTAGGGCAAGCCCTCGGCTCTCAACGGCCGCGCAATTGCCGGTCCGGCAGCGCCAAGGCCGCCAGCAGCCCCAGCAATGCAACTGCCGCACTGCCCAGCAACAACTGGCGGAACGTCTCCAGCAGTTTCATCTGCGTGTGTGGGTCCGCCTCACCTGCCTTCAGGCTCCCCAGCAGCGGGTTGCCCATCAACTCGAAACCACCTTGTTGAAGCAGTGCCAGCAGCAGGCTGGACATGCACGCCACGCCCATGGCCCCGCCGAGTGAGCGGAACAGGTTGGTGGTGCTGGTGGCCACACCGATATCCTTGCTTTCCACTGCACTCTGCGTGCCCACCAGCGAGGTCGGGAACTGCAGGCCGCAGGCGATGCCGGTCAGCAGCATGAACACGGCACTGAGCAGGCCAGACTGCGGTGGGGTGATGGCCATGGCGAAGATCGCCACGGGCATCAGCACGGCGCCCGCCAGAATCTGCGGTTTGAAGCGCCCGGTGCGGCTGGTCATGCGGCCACCGGTGTAGGCGCCCATGGGCAGGCCCATGACCAGCGGCAGCAGGTGCAGCGCGGCGCTGTCGGCACCGGCGCCAGTGATGCCCTGGTAGCGCAGCGGTATCAGCATGGTCAGCGAAATCGACTGGAAGCTGGCGAAGAAGATCACCCCCCAGCACAGCACGGCCACCCGGTTGCCGAACAGGCCCATGGGCAGCAGTGGTTCCTGGCAGCGCCGCTCATGGCCAATGAACAGGCTCAGGCCAAGCAAGGCGCAGGCGAACAGGGTCAGCACCGCGGGTGCGCTCCACGCCTGGCCTTGGCCGACCAGGGTGATGCCCAGCAGCAAACTGCCCAGGCCGAGGATCATCAGCACCGCGCCGAGGTAATCGACCCGAGCCTGACGGTGCTGCACCGGCATGCCGGCCAAGGCGCGGCGGATCGCCCACAGCGCGACCAGTCCCAGCGGCAGGTTGATCCAGAACACCCAGCGCCAGGACAGGTACTCGGTCAGCCAGCCGCCGAGTACTGGCCCGGCCACGCTCGCCACGGCGTACATGCTGCTGAAGTAGCCCTGGTAACGGCCACGTTCACGCGGTGGTACGAAATCGCCGATGATCGCCTGGCTCACCGACACCATGCCGCCGGCCCCAATGCCTTGCAGCACGCGCGCCATGACCAGTTGCTGCATGTCCTGGGCCAGGGCGCAGGCGATCGAGGCCAGGGTGAACAGGCTGATACCGGTGAGGATCATGCGTCGCCGGCCATACAGGTCGCCGAGCTTGCCGTAGATCGGCACGGCCACGGTCATCGCCACCATGTAGCCGGAAATCACCCAGGCCAGCAGGCCGACATCGTTGAACTGGGCCGAGATGGCCGGCAGCGAGACGGCGACGATGGTCTGATCTAGGGCACCGAGGAAGATCGCCAGCATCAGGGCGGTCAACACGTTGCGCAGGACGGTCGGGGGCAGGGCGGCAGTCACGGGGGTACCTTGTCTGGAAGGGCGACGCGAATAGCCGGATTGTAACCCGAGTTAGGTAGCTTCCTATGTACTATCTGCATCGCCTATGCAAGATCGGCATTGGCGCATTCATCCAGCGCTGCATGGCCGCGTGATATCGTTGGTATGCCACAGCGGCTGTAAGCCGCGGCCTGCACCAGCTTGGTGCAGCATTTTGCCGCAGGCTCGTGCTCCGCTGTCTCCCACACCTTTTATTCCTCTGCCTGCATGTCGAGCATGACCGCCCAGATGGCGACGGTTGGAACAGGTCAGGTAGACCCGATTCAGGGGTCGGTAGCAACCGTTCATTTTCTACATATATAAGCGGAGTGATCATGCCCAAGGCTTCCCATCAAGATCTGCGTTTTGCCTTCCGCGAGCTGCTCGCTTCAGGCTCCTGCTATCACACCGCCTCCGTGTTCGATCCGATGTCGGCACGCATCGCTGCCGACCTGGGCTTTGAAGTCGGCATCCTCGGCGGTTCGGTGGCCTCGTTGCAGGTGCTGGCAGCACCGGACTTCGCCCTCATCACCTTGAGCGAGTTCGTCGAGCAGGCCACCCGCATTGGCCGCGTGGCGCAATTGCCGGTGCTCGCCGATGCCGACCACGGTTATGGCAATGCGCTCAACGTCATGCGCACGGTCATCGAACTGGAGCGCGCCGGTGTGGCTGCGCTGACCATCGAAGACACCCTGTTGCCTGCCCAGTTCGGGCGCAAGTCCACCGACCTGATCTCGGTCGAAGAGGGCGTGGGCAAGATCCGTGCGGCCCTGGAAGCGCGCGTCGACTCGTCGCTGTCGATCATCGCCCGGACCAATGCCGGCGTGCTCACCACCGAGGAAATCATCGTACGCACCCAGAGCTACCAGAAGGCCGGTGCCGACGGAATCTGCATGGTCGGGGTGAAGGATTTCGATCAGCTGGAAAAGATCGCCGAGCACTTGACCGTGCCGCTGATGCTGGTGACCTATGCCAACCCCAACCTGCGTGACGACGAGCGCCTCGCTCGCCTGGGCGTGCGTATCGTGGTCGATGGCCATGCCGCCTACTTCGCCGCAATCAAGGCCACCTATGACTGCCTGCGCCTGCAGCGCGGCCAGCAGAACAAGTCCGAGAACCTCAGCGCCACCGAGCTCTCGCACACCTACACCCAGCCTGAGGACTACATCCGCTGGGCCAAGGAGTACATGAGCGTCGAGGAGTGATTGGCGTGGTGCCAATCAACTAACGGACGGCACTCAAGGTTGCGGTGTGGGGCACGCAGTGTTCCTGCTCGCAACGGTTGGCCGCACTGGGCTGGCTGCGTAGCAGTTCGGCGCGCCAGCAGGCCGAGCCATACAGCGCTGCGACCGCGGTCAGGGCCATGACCATGGCGACTCTTCTGGACTTGATGCCCATGGTGCTCACCTCCTGTTACTGCACAGGTGACACGCTAAGCATAGTCAATACAAGTCCCGGTCCCACTCCGGTTCGTCCCTGAACCGTTGCACCAGAAAATCCAGCATGCTGCGCAAGGTCGCCGGCATATGCTTGCGCGAGGTGTAGACCGCGTTCAGGTTCAGCTCCCGTGGCCGCGCTTCCGGCAGCAGCCGCACCAGAGCGCCGCTGCGCAGGGCCGTGGCCGCCTGGTAGGTTGGCAGCATAGCGATGCCGGCACCTGCCAGCGTTGCGTTCTGCAGCGTCATGACCTCGTTGGCGCTGATGTTGCCTTGCACCGGCACGGCGATCTGTTGGCCGCCCACTTCGAAATGCCACAGGCTGTGGCCGAAATAGGCATGGGTCAGGCAGTTGTGCTGGGTGAGTTCCTCGACTTGCTGCGGTGTGCCGTGCTCGCGCAGGTAGGCGGGCGTTGCACAGATCACCGAGCGGCACACGGTCAGGCGCCTGGCAATCAGGTTCGGGTCCAGATCGTTGCTGGTACGGATTGCCAGGTCGATACGCTCGTCCACCAGGTTGACCGTGCGATCGAGCATCTGCAGTTCAACCTTCACCCCAGGGTAGCGCCGCACGTACTCGGCGACCGCATCGGCCAGCTGCGCCTGTCCAAACGACGTACTGACGCTGATGCGCAGGGCACCCTTCGGCGCATCTTGCGGTTGTTGCACCGCGGCCTGCAGGTCACCGGCCAGGTCCAGCAACTGCCGGCAGCGGGGCAGGGTTTCCTGGCCGGCGGCAGTCAGGCTGAGCTTGCGCGTGGTGCGCTGCATCAGCCGTGCGCCAACCCACTCCTCCAGCTCGGCCAGGTAGCGCGACACTACGGGGCGCGATAGCTGCAGGTGGTCTGCCGCAGCCGACTGGCTGCCCAGGTCGACGACGGTGACGAAAACGCGCATGGCGTTGAGACGATCCATGATTTGCCCGATTTTAGAAACAAACTATGTCTGAGCATCGCATTTTTTGTCATGGATCGGGCAACTAAGCTGTTGCCCATCGTTCATCCCGCAGGAGTCACCATGTCGCTCTTCACTCCCTTGCGTGGCCTGCTGCTGGCCTGCATTACCCTGGCCGGCCCGGCACTGGCCGCCGAGCCGTTGCAGCTCGAGGTATACAACCCGGGGCATCAGGCCATTTTCCCGGTCAGCTCGGTGATCGTCAGTGGCGAGAAAGAGGCCATCCTGGTCGATGCCCAGTTCGGCAAGGCCCAGGCCGAGCAACTGGTGCAGCGCCTGCAGGCCAGCGGCAAACGCCTGACCACTATCTACATCAGCCACGGTGACCCGGATTACTACTTCGGCCTGGACACCGTGACCCAGGCCTTCCCCGACGCCAAGGTGTTCGCCTCGGCAGCCACGCTGGCCCATATCCGCCAGACCATGGACGCCAAGCTGGCGTACTGGGGGCCGCAGATGGGCGCGGACAAGCCGGCACGGCTGGTGTTGCCGCAACTGCTACACGGCCACAGCCTGATGCTGGAACGGCAGTCGCTGGAGGTCGTCGGCCTGGATGGTCCGCAACCGGACCGCAGTTTCGTCTGGATTCCGTCGATCAGGGCGGTGGTCGGCGGTGTCGTGGTTGCGCAGAACATCCACGTGTGGATGGCCGACACCCAGACGGCCAAATCCCACGCCGACTGGCTTGCCACCCTGGCGAAGATCGAGACCCTGGCACCGCGTACGGTGGTGCCAGGCCATTACCTGGGCCAGAGCAGTCACTCACTCGACGCCGTGCGCTTCACGGCGGGCTACATTCGCGCGTTTGATGTCGAAGCGGCCAAGGCGAAGGATAGCGGCGCGTTGATCGAGGCGATGAAACAGCGCTATCCCGGGCTTGCCGATGAGAGTTCGCTGGAGCTCGGCGCGAAGGTCGCCAAGGGCGAAATGAAGTGGTAATTCCGTTCAACTGACAGGAGCATTTTCGATGAGCAAGATCGCAATCATCGGCGCCACCGGCCGTGCTGGCAGCCAACTGCTGGAAGAAGCCCTGCGTCGCGGCCACAGTGTGGTGGCCATCGCCCGTGACCCATCGCAGTTGCAGGGGCGCGAAGGTGTAACCACCCAGGCATTGGATGCCAAGGACAGTGCTGCCCTGCAGCAGGCGGTCGCAGGTGTTGACGCGGTGCTCAGTGCAGCGCATTTCTCGACCCTCGAGCCCCACGCCATCATCGAGCCGGTCAAGCGTGCCGGGGTCAAGCGTCTGCTGGTGGTGGGCGGCGCAGGCAGCCTGCTGCTGCCTTCCGGGCACCGCGTGATCGACAGCCCGGACTTCCCGGAGGCCTACAAGGCTGAGGCCAGTGCCGGGGTGCAATTTCTCGATGTGCTGCGCCAAGAGCCGACACTGGACTGGACCTTCCTGTCGCCATCGGCGGAATTCGTCGAAGGCGAGCGCAGCGGGCACTACAAACTGGGCAAGGACCATCTGCTGATCGGTGCGGATGGCAAAAGCACGATCACCTTTGCCGACTTTGCCATTGCCATGCTCGATGAACTGGAGAAACCGGCGCACTCGCGCCAGCGCTTCACCGTCGGTTACTGAGACGTTTGTAGCTCATGGACTGGCCTGGCTTTCCAGCCAGTCCATGAGCTCGCCCAGCCCTGGCGGAAGGCTCTTCGCCTGGCTCACCAGGTAATACCCTTTACCGGTCTCTACCTTCAGCGCAAACGGCATGCACAGCCGCCCCCCGCGCAAGTCATCACCGATCAGCGCCCAGTCGCCAATCGCCACCCCGGTTCCCTGCGATGCCATGGCCATTGCCATGTCCAGCGTTTCGAAATGCTGCTTTGGCCCCTGTGCCTCCAGCACCACACCTGCCGCCTGTAGCCACAGCCGCCAGTCATGTTCATCCCGTGATGGATGCAGCAGCATGTGCCGGGCCAGATCCTGGATCTGCTGCAGGGGCACCGCCCCGTTCAGCAGCGAAGGCGCGCACACTGGTGTCAGTTGTTCGTCGAACAGCTTGCGCACCCGCAGCCCATGGTTCGGCGCAGCGCCATAGACCACGGCTGCATCGAACCCCTCACGGCGAAAGTCGACCCCGTGTTGCACCGTGGTGGTCAATTCGACCGGCACGTCTGGTCGCAGCGCCTGCCACTCCATCAGCCGTGGCAGCAGCCAGCGCATCACGCAGGTCGGTGCCTTGAGCTGCAAGGTGGCGCTGCGCCCGCCCACTTCGCGCACGCCTTGTTCGATGAGTCCGAAGATCTGCTGTACCCGAGGCAGCCAGTCCTGGCCCTCGCGGGTCAGGCTCAGGCCGCGGGCCTGGCGCTGGAACAAAGCGTAGCCCAGGTGCTCCTCGAGCCCGGCGATCTGCCGGCTGACGGCGCCTTGGGTGATGTGCAGCTGCTGTGCGGCACGGGTGAAATTGCAGTGCTGCGCGGTGACCAGAAAGGTGTGCAGGGCGGGCAGGGGGGGTAGCCGTTTCATTGCGCTGAGCCATGATTACAGGACATGGCTAGTATGTGTTTTTTTGCATTGTGGGGGTAGCGGTGCCTTGGGTCCAATGGGAGCAGATTGCAACAAGATTCTCCCCAACAAGATCTTAGGTGAAACCCCATGGCAACCTGCGGCGAAGTATTGGTCAAACTCCTTGAAGGCTATGGCGTGGACCATGTCTTCGGCATTCCCGGCGTACATACCGTGGAACTCTACCGTGGCCTGGCGGGCTCGTCGGTCCGCCACATCACCCCGCGTCACGAGCAGGGCGCCGGGTTCATGGCGGATGGCTATGCGCGTACCCGTGGCAAGCCAGGCGTGTGCTTCATCATCACCGGCCCGGGCATGACCAACATCACCACCGCCATGGGCCAGGCCTATGCCGATTCGATCCCGATGCTGGTGATCTCCAGCGTGCAGTCGCGCGATCAGCTGGGGGGCGGCCGCGGCAAGCTGCACGAGCTGCCCAACCAGGCAGTGCTGGTGTCGGGCGTGGCGGCGTTCTCGCAGACGCTGATGAGCGCCGATGACCTGCCGCAGGTGCTGGCTCGCGCCTTTGCCGTGTTCGATGGCGCCCGCCCACGCCCGGTGCATATCGAAATCCCGCTGGACGTGCTGGTGGAGCCCGCCGACCACCTGCTGCCCGGCCGCCCTGTGCGCAGTGCCCGCGCAGGTGCCGCTCCCCAGGCCGTAGCCGCCATGGCCGAACGCCTGGCCAATGCCCGCCGGCCGCTGATCCTCGCCGGTGGTGGCGCACTGGCTGCGGGTGTACCGCTGGGGCTGCTGGCTGAGCACTTGCAGGCACCGGTGGCACTGACCATCAACGCCAAAGGCCTGCTGCCAGCCAGTCACCCGCTGCAGATTGGATCGACCCAATCGCTGGTCGCCACCCGTGAGCTGGTGGAAGAGGCCGATGTGGTGCTGGCGATCGGCACCGAACTGGCCGAGACCGACTATGACGTGACCTTCAAGGGCGGTTTCAAGATTCCTGGCAGCCTGCTGCGCATTGACATCGACCCGGACCAGACCGTGCGCAACTACCTGCCGGAGCTGGCGCTGGTGGCGGATGCCGAACTGGCTGCGCAATCTCTGCTTGAGGCCTTGCGTCAACTACCCGCACCGGTGTGTGCCGAGGGCTGGGGCGTTGCCCGCGCACAGCGCCTGCGCGAAGCGTTGGCAACGGGCTGGGACCAGCCGACGCTGAGCCAGACACGCCTGCTGAGCAGCATTCTGCAAAGCCTGCCCAACGCCATTCTGGTCGGTGACTCGACCCAGCCGGTGTACACCGGCAACCTGACCCTGGACATGGATCAGCCGCGCCGCTGGTTCAATGCTTCGACCGGTTACGGCACTTTGGGCTATGCATTGCCAGCGGCGATGGGTGCCTGGTTGGGCAGCGCCGAGCAAGCGGCCGAGCGTGCGCCAGCGGTTTGCCTGATTGGCGATGGCGGCATGCAGTTCACCCTGCCGGAACTGGCCAGCGCGGTAGAGGCGCAGGTGCCGATGATCGTGCTGCTGTGGAACAACCAGGGTTACGAGGAGATCAAGAAGTACATGGTCAACCGGGCGATCGAGCCGGTTGGCGTGGACATTCATACCCCGGACTTCATCGGCGTGGCGCGGGCGTTGGGTGCCGATGCCGAGCATGTGGCCGATGTCGAGCAACTGCAGGCTGCGCTGGGACGGGCGGTGGAGCGCAAGGGGCCGACGCTGATCCAGGTCGATCAGAACCAGTGGCAGGCTTCAGTGGTGGAGTGAGATAAGTTTTTTCCTGCACCGGCCTCTTCGCGGGTAAACCCGCTCCCACAGGAATGTGGTGATCCTGTGGGAGCGGGTTTACCCGCGAAAAAGCCGGTGCAGGTTCACGCGATTTTTCAACCGGCACTGGCGCGCAACCGCGCCACATCTCGAATCGGCGGTGCGCCATACAGCCGGCTGTACTCGCGGCTGAACTGCGACGGGCTTTCGTACCCTACCCGATAGCCCGCCACCGCCGCCTCCAGGCCGTCGTTGAGCATCAGCCGCCGCGCCTCCTGCAGGCGCAGTTGCTTCTGGTACTGCAGCGGGCTCATGGAAGTCACGGCCTTGAAGCGGTGATGCAGGGTCGAGGTGCTGAGGTTGACTTCGCGGGCCAGGTCCTCGATGCGCAGCGGCTGCTGATAATTCTGGTTGAGCCAGGTGATAGCCTGGCACACCCGGTGGGTCTGGCTGTTGGCCAGGGCGATTTCGTACAGACGATAACCCTGCGGCCCACGCAGCAGGCGGTAGAGAATCTCGCGACGAATCAGCGGCGCCAGCATGCCGATGTCGCGCGGTGTGTCCAGCAAGCGGACCAGCCGCAGCAACGCGTCGAGCAGCTGCGGGTCGGTGCGTTCCACATAGAGGCCACGGCCGGAGGGCAGGTTGGGCACTAGCATCGGCCCGCTTTCTGCGATCAGCTGGCTGATTTCGGCTGGGTCGAGGTCCATGCGGATGCCCAGGCTCGGGTTTTCCGGGCTGGCGTCCAGCTTCACGCCGCTCAGCGGCAAGGTCACCGATACCACCATGTAATGCAACGGGTCGTAGGCGTATTGTTCGTCGCCGAGGAACAGGCTTTTGCTGCCCTGCGCCAGGATGCACAGCGCCGGTTGAGCCAAGGTAGGTACCGAACGAACGTCCTCGGTGTAGCGCACCAGATACAGGTCGTCGATGGCCGAGGCGGGGCCATGAGGCTCGCCAGCGTGCTTGCGAATCAGCTCGGCCAGTTCCTGGCGTTGCACTTCCAGAGTCGGGTCGATGGACGGGGCGGTGGTCATGATGGCTTTCCTCTGCTGACCGACGCAGCATAGGTTTGGGCAATGGCGGGCGCTAGTCGAAAGCTGCACGTCGATTGCCTGATCCTGCCGCAGTGCAGGATCAGGCAATCGGTGAGCAGTAATGGCCTAACGCGTCGCGCGTGCCAGCCCCTAACCTTGGCAGCCTGGTTTTCCGCCCGCCTGCTTCAAGGAGATCGTGCAATGACCCTACGACAACCGGTCACCCATCTGGCTTTCATCCGCGCCAGCAGCGGTCGTTCCGCAGAACTCGGCGCCCGCCTGCGCGACCTGCTGGAGCCATCCTTGCGCACCCCGGGCTGCCTGAGCTTCACCGTGCAGCGCTCCCAGGCCGACGCCGACCTGTGGCTGCTCAGCGGCAGCTGGCAGGATCAGCAGGCGATGAGTGGCTATTTCGCTTCACCCACCCTCAATGTGTTCGGCGAGCTGGTTCAGGCACAGGTCGTCAGCAGCCTCGACCTGCATACCTTCGATTGAAACACGGTTAGAATGCCGCCCCTCGATCAACAGGCGGATGGCAACATGGCACGTAGGGAATTCCCGCATTTCGAAGCGGTTTCGGCGATGGTCCCGGTGGAAGGCGGTGGCTATAACGCCGCCATCGCGGTCAAGGCCCTGGGCATGGGCGGCGCGCCGCGCTTTCACAAGGTACTCGACGAGCAGGTGTTCAAAAGCGCCGTGGCGGCTGACGAAGCCGCCTGCGCCGAGCTTGCACGCCTGCACGGCGTGGGCGAGGAAGGCGAACTGATCTGGTGATCAGGCCTGTGGGCGAGCCATCTTGAACAGGTTGCCCAACTCGAAGTAATCCGCCGGGCCACCACCACGCAGTATCGGCTCGGCGGCAGCGGTATCGTAGATGCCGTTCTTCAGCAGGTGCTCGGCTATGTGCACCGCCACCACCTCACCCAAAATCAGCCAGCTAGGCACCAGTTCCTGATCAGCGCGCTTGAGCTGGACGATCTGGCTCACCTTGCACTCGAAGGCCACCGGCGTTTCGCCCACGCGTGGCACTTTGACGATGTTCGATGGCACCGCAGTCAGCCCGCTCAGCTCGAACTCGCTGATATCGGCGGCGACGGCCGCGCAGCTCTGGTTCATCTGCTCGGCCAGTGGTCGGGTCGCCAGATTCCAGACGAACTCGCCGGTCTGCTCGATGTTGTTCAGGCTGTCTTTGCGCCCGACGCTGCAGAAACCGATGATTGGTGGAATGTAGTTGAAGGCGTTGAAGAAGCTGTACGGCGCGAGGTTCAGTTGGCCGTCCTGGCTTTGCGAGGAGATCCAGCCGATCGGGCGCGGGCCGACGATGGCGTTGAACGGGTCGTGGGGCAGGCCGTGGCCTTTGGCGGGTTCGTAGTAGTACATCTGCCAGCATCCTGGGAACGAAGTGCCTAGTGTGCCAAGCCTTTGTCCGCCTGAAAATGATCAAGCCCGGCCGAGGCCGGGCTGGTAGCGCGCAACAGGGATCAGCTGAGGCGGTGGGCGTTGGTGCGGTCGAAGCCGTCTTCGGCGAAGCGTTGGGCGTTGGTGTGGTCGAAGCCATCTTCGGCGAAGCGTTGGGCGCCGGTGTGATCGAAGCCATCTTCAGCGAAGCGTTGAGCGCCAGTGTGGTCGAAGCCGTCTTCTGCGTAGCTGGCCGATTGAGTCTGGGCAGCGGCGAAGGTGTGGGCGTTGGTGCGGTCGAAACCATCTTCGGCGAATGCGCCAGCAGCGAATACCGAGAGGGCCAGGGTGAGGATCAGTTTGCTTTTCATGGTCGTTGCTCCTTTGGGTGCGAGAGGTTATTTGTTTCTATGGGTTTAATGCTACGCCGATTAATTTGATTAAAAAGCGCAAAAAATAGCGCCTAAAAATCTAATTAATAGATGTATTTGGCCGAGCGCTGTGACTATCAGCAGGTGCCGATGCCTCTTTATGAGGTGCTTCGAACCCAAGGCGAGCGCAATGCTTCGCCAGCCATTGCAGATTGAGGGAGTAGGATTAATCGGTGGTTAAGAATGAAAAATCTTAATTTGTAACAGCGTATGACGCTTTTTTCATATATCGCCAACCGATTTTTCAAGCCCTTCTCAGCACCATCGCCGCACTCAATTCCGGAGCGGCAAACAATGAACAAACTTCCGCAAATCACCTTGGCCTTCTGGGTCATGAAGATCTGCGCCACCACCCTTGGCGAAACAGCCGGTGATCTGCTGTCGATGACCCTCAACGTTGGCTATGCCGTCAGCTCGATGATGCTGATCAGCGTGTTCCTGGTGACCCTGTTCGGTCAGCTGTTTTCGCGCCGCTATCACCCGATGCTGTATTGGCTGGTGATCCTGTCCACCAGCACCGCCGGCACCACCATGTCCGACTTCATGGACCGCACCCTGGGCCTGGGCTATGCCGCAGGCTCGGCAATCCTGATCGGTATCCTGCTGCTGACCTTCCTGGTCTGGCGCCTGAGCGGCAACCCGCTCGACGTTACCCGCATCAAGAACCGCACCGGTGAAATCTTCTACTGGGTGGCGATCCTGTTTTCCAACACCTTGGGTACCGCGTTGGGCGACTACCTGGCGGACGACTCGGGTCTGGGTTTTGCCGGTGGTGCACTGCTGGTCGGCAGCGCCATCGCACTGGTGGTACTGGCCCGCTACTGGACGCGCATCCCGGGTGTGGTGCTGTTCTGGGTGGCCTTCGTGCTGACCCGTCCGTTCGGCGCGACCCTTGGCGACGTCCTGACCAAGCCTCACGAGAAGGGCGGGCTGGACTTCGGCACCATCGGTTCTTCCGCTGTGCTGGGGGGCGTGCTGCTGGTGCTGGTGCTGATGGCGAGTTGGTACCAGAAACGTGAGCCGCGTCAGGTGCTGGAGATGTCCTGAAGCAAAAAGGGCGCCCTTGATAGGGCGCCCTTTTTTCATGCGGTATCACCATCAGTCAGTAGTAATCCGCGAATGCTGCTTGGTGTCCTTCATGGTCGCATACACCAGCAGCGAGCAGGCGATGCACGCCGTGACGTACCAGTAGAAGCCGCTTTCCATGCCGGCGCTCTTGAACCACAGGGCCACGTACTCGGCGGTGCCGCCGAAGATCGACACGGTCAACGCGTACGGCAGGCCGACGCCCAGGGCGCGGATTTCGGTGGGGAACAGCTCGGCCTTCACCACTGCGTTGATCGAGGTGTAGCCGCTGACGATGATCAGCGCCGCCATGATCAGGAAGAACGCGCCCCACCAGGTCTGGATGGTGTGCAGGGTGCTGAGGATCGGTACGGTGAACAGGGTGCCGAGCACGCCGAAAGCGATCAGGATCGGGCGACGGCCGATCTTGTCGGACAGGCTACCGATCACTGGCTGCAGGCACATGAACAGGAACAGCGTGGCCGCCGAGATGGTGGTCGAATCACTGATGCTCATGCCCACGGTGTTGACCAGGTACTTCTGCATGTAGGTGGTGTAGGTGTAGAAGGCCAGGGTGCCGCCCATGGTCAGACCCACCACGGTCATCAGCTCCTTCGGGTGGCGCATGAGGGTGCGCATCAGGCTTTCCTTGGCCTTTTCCTTCTTGGTGAAAGAGGCGGTTTCTTCCATCCCGCGGCGCAGGTACAGGGCAACCACTGCGCACAGCGCACCGATCACGAAAGGCACACGCCAGCCCCAGGCGTACAGCTGCTCGGTGGTCAGGGTTTGTTGCAGGATGATCAGTACTGCCAGGGCAATGAGCTGGCCGGAAATCAGCGTCACGTACTGGAAGCTGGAGAAGAAGCCACGGCGGTCCTTGCTGGCCATTTCGCTGAGGTAGGTGGCCGAGGTACCGTATTCGCCGCCCACTGACAGGCCCTGCATCAGGCGTGCGATGACCAGCAGGACCGGCGCCGCGACACCGATGGTGTCATAGCCTGGGGTGAGGGCGATCACCAGGGAACCGGCGCACATCAGCAGCACCGAAGCCATCAGCGCGGCCTTGCGGCCCTTGCGGTCGGCGTAGAGCCCCATCAGCCAGCCACCGATCGGGCGCATCAGGAAGCCCACGGCGAAGATCGCGGCGGTGTTGAGCAGTTGGGCGGTGGAGTCGCCGGCAGGGAAGAAGGCCTTGGCGAAGTACAGCGAGAATGCGGCGTAGACGTACCAGTCGTACCATTCGACCATGTTGCCGATGGAACCACTGAAGATCGACTTGAGGCGGCTGGCGGTGGTTTTTTCAGCGGCGGGCGTGTCGGCCGCCCCGGCTGGCAGGGAGGTGGCGTTATCCATCAGGGATACCTTCTCGTTGTTTTTGTGGAGCGCGCCGAAGCGCAGCTTGCCAGGGCAATTGCAGAAGGTGTGCCAAATGGGTGCGTAACGATCCAAATGGGGGCGTTGCAATGTCACAGGAGCCGCGGGTTACTTGGCGCGGCGCAGTTCTCTGTGGCAGCGGGTGTGCCCGCGAAGGGCTGCACAGCAACCCCGAGATCTCACAGAAATAAGCGGATTTTCGCCTATCAAGATTCGCCGATAAGCGGATTTCCGCCTATTCCCGTTCGACGAATGCCTCTCGGACCAAACCGTGGCGCTGCATTTTTTCGTTCAGCGTGCGTCGAGGCAGCTGCAAGGCCTCCATCACCGCCTTGATCTCCCCCGCATGCTGACGCAACGCCGCACGCAGGCACTGGGCCTCGAACGCTTCCATCTGCTCACCCAACGACTGTCCGGCAGGCGCAACTTCGATGTTCGGCGAGCCCAACCCCAGGGCATGCCGCTCCGCCGCATTGGCGAGTTCACGCACATTGCCCGGCCAGTCATGGGACAGCAGCTGCGCTAGTTGCGCACCGCTCAGTGCTGGCGCCGTGCGCCCCAGCTTGGCCGCGGCCGCACGGGCGAAATGCTCGAACAGAAGCGGGATATCCTCACGCCGTTCACGCAATGGCGTCAGGCGCAGTTCCGCCACGTTCAGGCGATAGGCCAAATCCTCGCGAAAACGCCCGGCTCGGGCCTCTTCGAGCAAGTCGGGCTTGGTTGCGGCAATGATGCGCAGGTCGACGCTGATACTTTGGTTGGCCCCCAGCCGCTCCAGCTTCTGCTCCTGGATCACCCGCAACAGCTTGGCCTGCTGGGCCAGCGGCATGCTCTCGATCTCATCGAGGAACACCGTACCGCCGTTGGCGTACTCCAATTTGCCGATGCGTTTGCCCTGGGCGCCAGTGAAGGCACCGCTTTCGTGGCCGAACAGTTCGGCTTCGAACAGTGCCTCAGGGATGGCCGCACAGTTGAGCGCGACGAACGGCCTGTCGGCACGCGGACCAAAGTCGTGCAGGCAGCGCGCCACGCGCTCCTTGCCGCTGCCGGTTTCGCCGCGGATCAGCACATTCACTGGCAGGCTAGCCAGGTCCAGCACCTGCCGGCGAAGCTGCTGCAAACCATGCGACATGCCGAGCAGGGTCGTTTCCAGGCGCGACTTGAGGTCAGCCTGTTCATGCAGGCGGCGGTTCTCCAGGACCAGCTGCCGTTTCTCCAAGGCGCGGCGCAGGCTGCCCAGCAAGTGCTGCGGGGTAAAGGGCTTTTCGAGGAAGTCGTAGGCGCCGTTGCGCATGGCCTCGACCGCCATCGGCACATCGCCATGGCCGGTCAGCAGGATCACCGGCAGGTCCGGGTCATCCGCCTGCAGGCGTTCGAGCAGTTGCAGGCCACCCATGCCTGGCATGCG
The DNA here is from genome assembly GCF_052041945.1 of Pseudomonas sp. SMN11. Lineage (NCBI taxonomy): Bacteria > Pseudomonadati > Pseudomonadota > Gammaproteobacteria > Pseudomonadales > Pseudomonadaceae > Pseudomonas > Pseudomonas sp. SMN11. The sequence continues at coordinate 286,130 of NZ_JBKGGW010000001.1, forward strand.
TACGTCGCTGATGATCACCCCGGCAAAGTGCGCGGGTAGCTGGGCCAGGCAGTCTTCGGCGCGCGCGAACAGTTGCACACTGAAGCCCGACAGGCTCAGCCACTGCTCGACCGCAGTGCGGATGCTGGCTTCATCATCGACGACGATCACCGAATTCAACATACAGGCTCCAGGTCACGGGGCAAGGTCAGGCTCAAGCGGGCGCCGCCCGGCAGGTTCTGGGCGTGCAACTGGCCGCCGGCTTCGACGATGATGCCATAGGAAATCGCCAGGCCCAGCCCCAGGCCTTCGCCCACCGGTTTGGTGGTGAAGAAGGGGTCGAAGACCTTGGCCAGGTTCGCTTCGGCGATGCCGCCGCCGGAATCCAGCACGCTCAGGCGCCACTGCTCGTGCTCCGGTTCGATACGTACTTCCAGGCGCTTGTAGCGTTTATCGGCCATGGCGTCGAGGGCGTTGCGCAGCAGGTTGATCAATACCTGCTCGAGACGGATCGCGTCGCCCCGGACCCAGGCCGGGCGTGCCAGGTACAGGGCCACTTCGACTTCCTCACTGCGAATGCGGGTGTCCAGCAGGTGCAGGGCTTGGTCGACCACGGTGGCCAGGTCGAGGCGTTCGCGCAGGCCGACCGGGCTGTTGCGGGCGAAGGTCTTCAGGTGGCTGGTCAGCGCGGCCATGCGCGTGAGCATCTGTTCCAGTGGCTCGAGGGCCTTGCGCGCATCGTCGTAGCGGCCGTGGTCGAGCAGCAGGCGCAGGGTTTCCAGTTGCATGCGCTGGGTGGTCAGCGGCTGGTTGATCTCGTGGGCCATGGCCGCCGACATCTGGCCCAGCGCGGCCAGCTTGGCCGACTGCACCAGGCCCTCCTGGGCGGTGCGCAGCTCGCGGGTGCGTTCCTCGACCTGGCGCTTGAGCTCTTCGCGGCTGCGCTGGCGCAGGCGGGCCAGGCGCAGGCGCTGGCTGACGAACAGTGCGGCGAACACCAGGCTCAGCCACACGGCGGCGGCGCCCAGTGCAGCGTTGCGGCCAGCGGCTTCGACCTGGGGTTTGCGCAGTAGGTGCAAGGTCCAGTCCTCGCCCTCCAGCGGCAGGCTTTCCCAGAGGTATTCGGCAGCGCCATCGGGGCCCTGCACGCGGCTCAGGTGACTGTTGTTGGCGAAGCGGGTCAGTATCTGATGCTGAAGCGGCACCAGCGGCTGTTTGTCGTACTGGCGGGTCTCGCCGAGCTCGGCGCGATCGGCGCCGCTGAGCGGCTTTAACTCGCGGTAGCGCCAGCCGTCCTGATTGGCGATGAAGGTAATCCCGCGGGCATCACTGACCAGCAGGATGTCGCTGCCCTGGCGCCACTCGCGCTCAAGCTCGGGGAACTCCAGCTTCACCACCATGGCACCGAGGAAGCGCCCGTGCTCGTCGTTGACCGCACTGGACAGGAAATAGCCCGGCACGCCACTGGTCACACCCACCGCGTAGAAGCGGCCGCTGCCCAGGTTGCGGGTCTGTTTGAAGTAGGGGCGAAAGCCGTAGTTGGAGCCGACGTAGGTGGTCGGCAGGCGCCAGTTGCTGGCGGCCACGGCCAGCCCGGTGCGGTCGAGCAGCTCCAGGGTCGAGGAGTTGGCGGCGCCGTTGATGCGCTCGAGCTTGAGGTTGAGCGCGTGCTGCACCTGTTCGCTGACCGGGCCGCGCAGGGCCTCGATCAGCTCTGGGTCCAGCGCCAGCACGGCGGGCAGGGCGCGGTAGCGATCGATCAGGGTGTGCAGGGCGTTGGCGTACAGCACGAGCTGCTGGCTGGCGCGGCGGGCGTCGTCTTCCATGGCCTGGCGTTTGGCCTGGTGCATGGCCCAGCCGGCGCTGAGTGCGGTGCCAAGCACGATCAGCAGGGTGATCAGCCCCAGACGCAGGGCGCGAAAGGAAAAGGGCATGGGGCGGATCCGGGTGATGGGGATATCAGGCCCGGCCCATTCGCAGGGCAAGCCCGCTCCTACAGAGGGCGTGTAGGAGCGGGCTTGCCCGCGAAGAAGGCCAACCTAGTTACAACAGCTCGAAACTCTTTTGTTGCACCGCCTCGGAGTCCAGCCCGACCTGAACATTGAACTCGCCAGGCTCGGCCACCCGCTGCAGCTGGCCATTGTAGAACTTCAGGTCGTCCTCGCTGATGCGGAAGGTCAAGGTCCGCGACTCACCGGCCTTGAGCATCAGTTTCTGGAAGTTCTTCAGTTCCTTGACCGGACGGCTCATCGACGCCGAAACATCCTGCAGGTACAGCTGTACCACCGTCTCGCCGTCAAGCTTGCCGGTGTTCTTCACCGTCACCTTGGCCTCCAGAGTATCGCCACGCTTGAGGTCCTTGTTCGACAGGGTCAGGCCCGACAGTTCGAAGCTGCTGTAGCTCAGGCCATAGCCGAACGGGTACAGCGGGCCGTTGGGCTCTTCGAAATACTGCGAGGTGTAGTTGCCCGGCTTGCCTGGGGTGAACGGCCGGCCGATGCGGGTGTGGTTGTAGTACATCGGGATCTGCCCGACCGAACGCGGGAAGGTGATGGCCAGCTTGCCCGACGGGTTGTAGTCGCCGAACAGCACATCGGCGATGGCGTTGCCGCCTTCGGTACCGGAGAACCAGGTTTCGAGCATGGCATCGGCCTGCTCACGCTCCCAGCTGATCGACAGCGGGCGACCGTTCATCAGGACCAGGACCAACGGTTTGCCGGTGGCCTTCAGGGCCTTGATCAGCTCGCGCTGGCTGGCCGGTATTTCCAGGGTGGTGCGGCTCGACGACTCGTGGGACATGCCACGGGACTCACCGACCACGGCCACCACTACATCGGACTGCTTGGCGGCCTTGACCGCTTCATCGATCAGCACGGCCGCAGGGCGTGGGTCATCGACGATTTCCGGTGCATCGAAGTTGAGGAAGTTCAGGTAGTCGAGGATCGCCTTGTCGCCGGTGACGTTGGAGCCTTTGGCGTACACCAGCTTGGCCTTGCCCTCGACCGCACGGCGCAGGCCCTCGCGCACGGTGACCGAGTGCATCGGCTTACCGTCGGCGGCCCAGCTGCCCATCATATCGATCGGAGCATCGGCCAGCGGGCCGACCAGGGCGATGGTGCCGGCCTTTTTCAGTGGCAGGGTCTGGTTGCGGTTTTCCAGTAGCACCAGGCTGCGGCGTGCCACGTCACGGGCGGCGTCGCGGTGCAGGCGGTTCTCGGCGTAATAGTCTTTCAGGTCGGTTTCGGCCTTGCCGATGCGTACGTAAGGGTCCTTGAACAGGCCCATGTCGTACTTGGCACCGAGCACCTCGCGCACGGCCTGGTTCAGCTCGTGCTGGGTCACTTCGCCGGATTTCAGCAGCCCTGGCAGCTCTTCGCCGTACAGGGTGTCGTTCATGCTCATGTCGATGCCGGCCTTGATCGCCAGCTTGGCGGCTTCGCGGCCGTCGCGGGCGACACCGTGGCGGATCAGCTCCTGGATGGCACCGTGGTCGCTGATGGTCACGCCCTTGAAACCCCACTCTTTGCGCAACAGGTCGTTCATCAGCCAGGTGTTGGAGGTGGCCGGCACGCCATTGATCGAGTTGAGTGCCACCATCACCCCGCCAGCACCGGCGTCGAGCGCGGCGCGGTAGGGCGGCAGGTAGTCGTTGTACATCTTCGGCAGGCTCATATCGACCGTGTTGTAGTCGCGCCCGCCTTCCACCGCGCCATACAGGGCGAAGTGCTTGACGATGGCCATGATGCTGTCGGGGTTGGCCGGGCTGCTGCCCTGGAACGAGCGGACCATTACCTGGCCGATCTTCGAGGTCAGGTAGGTGTCTTCGCCGAAGCCTTCACTGGTGCGACCCCAACGTGGGTCGCGGGCGATGTCGACCATGGGCGCGAAAGTCATGTCCAGGGCGTCGGCCGACGCTTCGATGGCCGAGGTGCGGCCGACCTTGGCGATGGCGTCCATGTCCCAGCTGGCGGCCAGGCCCAGGCCGATCGGGAAGATGGTGCGCTCGCCGTGGATGGTGTCGTAGGCGAAGAACATCGGGATCTTCAGGCGGCTGCGCATGGCGGCGTCCTGCATCGGCCGGTTCTCGGGGGCGGTGCGCGAGTTGAACGTACCGCCAATGCGACCGGCGGCGATTTCTTCGCGGATCTTGTCGCGGGGCATTTCCGGGCCGATGCTGATCAGGCGCAGCTGGCCGATCTTTTCAGCCTCGGTCATCTGGCTGATCAGGTGGTCGATGAACGCCTGCTTGTCCTGCAGGGGCGGGGCGGTAGGGGCGGCAAGGGCCGCCTGGCTGGCAAGGCCCATGGCCAGGCCCAGCAAAGACAGTTTCATCATCAATTCCATTGTCGAGGCCTTTGCCGTATCCACGGTGATACGCGCGCGGCCGAAGTTTTCAGGCGGCTATTGTTGTACGATTCGCGGGTGATGCTTCCAGCGGCGGATTATGCCTGAATATGTCGACCGCGGACGAAGACCCGAATGCCGGGACAACAACTATAAGAACGCTGATAGAGAGCGAAGGCATGACCCCCCTCAATGAATACGAACGCCGCCAGGTGGCCGAGGCCATCGCCCGGGTCGAGCGGCGCACCGATGCGCAACTGGTGACCGTGCTGGCGCGCCGCGCCGATGACTATGCCTACCTGCCACTGTTCTGGGCCGCCGTGCTGGCGCTGGCCGTGCCTGGCCTGCTGCAGTGGTTGCTGGGCTGGCCTGGCATACGAGGGCTGCTGGTTGCCAACATGCTGCTGTTCATTGGCCTGTGCCTGCTGCTGCGCAGCCCGCGCCTGGCGGCCATGCTGATCCCCGCGGCCTTGCGCCGCTGGCGCGCTTCGAGCCTGGCGCGCCAGCAGTTTCGCGAACAGAACCTGCAAGGCACGGAAGGTGCTACAGGGGTGCTGATCTTTGTCGCCGAGGCCGAGCGGCATGTGGAGATTCTTGTCGACCTAGGCATCGATCATCATCTCGATGCCCAGGCCCGCGCTGTGTTGGTTGCGCGTTTCGCCGAACAGGTTCGCCTGGGGCGGACCTTGCAGGGCTTTGTCGAGTGCATCGAGGCGTGCGGCGAGTTGCTGTGCGAACACGTGCCACGCACCCATGCGCGCAACGAACTGCCCAACCGTCTGGTGATTCTCGACTGAACTGGTTGGCACAGGGTGTAGAATGCGCGGCATTGCGCAACGCGCCCCCTGTTATCCGAGGCACCCGCTTTCCATGTCCGCCAGTACTTCCGCTTCTTCCGCGCCGGATGCGCGCGCCCAGTTCCTCGACCTGCTGAGTGCCGCCCTGCACGGCAACACCCTGGTCAAGCTGGTGCTGGCGCGCCATGTCGGAGCCGACCAGACCCTGCAGCGCATCATCGCCAAGCCACTGCTGGTGAAGGGGCAGGCCCAGCTGTCGCTGGTCTACCGCCACCAGACCCGCGACATCACCCGCAACCTGCCGCTGGAGCAGGCCCAGGCGCTGGTTGCCGAGCTGCTGCCGGAGAGCTTTCGCAATGCCCACCTGTTCAATGCCGACGGCGAAGTGCAGCTGACCTTCAGCAAGAAGGGCAAGCCGATGCTCCAGCGCCACGGCGCCCAGGCGCCACGCGAGGCGGTTGCCAATACCGGCCATGACCGCGAAAAGAAACGCTACCTGGAGCTGTCGCGGCCATTCCTGCGCGACCTGGGCGTGACCGATGCCCAAGGCGTGCTGATCCCGTCGATGTCGCGCAAGTGGAAGCAGATCAACAAGTTCATCGAAGTCTTCGACCACGCCCTGGCCAATGCCCCGGTGCCGGTCGAGCAGACCCTGCGGGTGGCCGACTTCGGCTCGGGCAAGGGTTACCTGACCTTCGCCATGCATGATTACTTGCGCAACACCTTGGCGCGAGAAGCGCAGGTGACCGGAGTGGAACTGCGCCAGGACATGGTCGACCTGTGCAATGCCGCCGCGCAGCGTCTGGAACACCCTGGCCTGGAGTTCCAGTGCGGCGATGTGCGCAGCGTGGTGCCCGAGGCCATCGAGGTGATGATTGCCCTGCACGCCTGCGACATCGCCACCGACTACGCGATCCACACCGGCATCCGCTGCAATGCCGCGATCATCATGTGCTCGCCGTGCTGCCACAAACAGATCCGCCCGCAACTTCACAGCCCGGGGCTGCTGCAGCCGATGCTGCAATACGGGCTGCACCTGGGGCAGCAGGCCGAGATGCTGACCGACAGCCTGCGAGCGCTGTACCTGGAAGCCTGTGGCTATGAAACCAAGGTGTTCGAGTTCATCTCCCTGGAGCACACCAACAAGAACAAGATGATTCTTGCGGTGAAGCGCCTGCAGGCGGGGGATAACGCGGCATTGCTGAAGAAGATCGAGCAGCTCAAGGCGTTTTATGGGGTGCAGGAGCATTGCCTGGAGACGTTGTTGCGGGCGGACAAGCTGATCTGATTACAGCAAGATGAAGTGCACTGGAGAACTGCTCCTGCATTCTTGTAGGAGAATTCCCAAGAGCATTTAGCGGCCGTTTTGATCCTTGAGAGTTCTGTAGTGTGGCGTGATTGTTCGTCAATCTCGATGGTTGTCATTTGACAACCTGCTAATCACAAGCCCACACTGGAGAAAGCTGATGTCACGCCCCAGTCATGCCAGAAAAGAGGTCGAGCAGGCCTTGAGGCACGCTGAGTCACAGGGATGGCGGGTGGTGGTAGGAGGCGGCAAGCTGTACTGCCCCCTGAATGATGCCGATTGCCGTTGCGGGGAGTTTTGCATTACCAGCGTGTGGAGCACCCCGACAAACCCTGGCAATTTTGCCCGTCAGCTAAGGCGCGTCGTGGACAACTGCCCCAGCAGCATGGCTAAAGCTGGTAAGGAGAGGTAGCAGTGGAATACGAGTTCACCCTGAAGTATCAACTGATCGAAGACGAAAACGTCGATGTGATGCTGGAGCGTCTGGCCGAGGCAGGCTGTGATGATGCAATGGTGGGAGTTGGGCAGCCAGGCCGCCTGGCACTGGCTTTTGTGCGCGAAGCGCCCTCTGCCATGGAAGCCATTGAAAGTGCGCTGAGTGATGTACGTAAAGCAGTGCCCGGTGCCCGCCTGATCGAAGCGACACCCGACTTGGTAGGGCTCACCGACGTAGCGGAAATCATCGGTGTCTCACGGCAAAACATGCGCAAGTTGATGCTTTCGCATATGTACAGTTTCCCTACACCAATTCATGAAGGCAGTACATCGCTGTGGCATCTTGCGGATGTGCTGATCTGGTTGCAGGCGCGGGGAAGTTACGCGATCGGTCAGGACATTGTGGATCTGGCTCGGGTAGCCATGTCCGTCAATGTTTCCCGTGCACATGCGCGCGTTTTCGGTTGAGTGCGAAACCCAGCCTTTGCAAGCTAGTTGAGCGCGGCTATTAGCGACGCGCTGACGCCACCTCGATCGCCAACTTCTCCAACCCCAGCGGATGCGTACTGGCATCGAAAAAGTGCAGCGCAGTCCCGGCCATATCCCCGAACCGCTCGACAAAGTGCTGCTTCTGATTGATTACCGATGCCTCGCTCAACGGCCGGATGGCAATCGACAGATGCGCCGGTCGTGCCTGGCGAACGGCGTCGACCAGGTGCTGGTCTGTGCCGTCCAGATGTTGCCCGAACAGGCACATGCCCTGGCTTTCCTGTGCCAGCTGCCCCAACCCCCAGGCCAGGTAGTCCGAGTTGCGGATGGCGCGCATTTTCTCGTCGCTGCGTTCTTCGTTGACGAACAACGGCACTTCACCGGGAATGTTCACGGCGAAGCCGTCCAGCAACTCGGCGCTGTCGGCGCTGCGCTGGCGGGTACTGCCGTCAGGCAGCTTGAGCAGGTGCAAGCCGCCATGCAGGTGCAATACGCGGGTGCCTTCGCTGCGGGTGCGGCGTATGTCAAAGAACCCTTGGTCGTCGAACAGCGCGGCGAAGCCCTGCGGATTGTGCTGCATGGCCCAGGGCAGGATGAGGTCGTAGTTGCTGGTATAGACGCTGCGGTATTCGCGTAGGGCCTGGTTGATAGACGCCAGGGTAGCGGCTGGCACCAGCGGCCAGGGCAGGTGCAGGGTGCGGATGGCGTGGATCAGGCCTTCCTTGATCGAATAGTAGCGGTTCAGCGGCGCGGTGGAATTGATGGCCAGGGCGGCGTTGGCGCGCACGGTGTGGTTGAGGGTGCTCAGTACCGGCTCGAACAGCTCGGTGCCCAGCGACTTGAACAGGGCCTGGTCACTGATCGCCAGGCCTTTCTTGCGCCCGGCGCGCTGGGCCTCCTCGTACAGCGAGAAGTAGCCGAACGGTTTCCATAGCGCGCGACTGGCGCCGTTGCCCAGCAGCAGGGCTGTACACGGGTGGCGCTGGTTGAGGTCTGGCCAAGAGGCGAGGCGGGCGTCGAGAGCTGGCATGTGCGGTCCGTTCGGTGGTGCGGGAAACGGCGGGGACTTTAGCATGTCATGCAAGGTGTGCGAGGGTTGGTGTTTACATTGCAGCCTTGTGCTGCCTGCAACGCAGGACGAAAGAGGACTTCTCCATGCGCAATCCGCTGCTCCGCACCCTGGCCCTGAGCACGCTGTTCTCGGCTGCCTTGGCCTCAGCCACTGATGGCAAGACCTTGGCCGCTGCCCAAGGCATTCCTTACCCGGCCGTGATCGCCCACCGCGGCGCATCCTACGATGCCCCCGAATCCACCACGCCTGCCTATCTGCTGGCCCGTGAACTGGGCGCCGATTACCTGGAACTCGACCTGCAACGCACCCGCGATGGCGTGCTGGTGGTGGTCCACGATGATGAGCTGTCGCGCACCAGCAACGTCGCCGAGCGATTTCCCGAGCGTGCGAAAAGCCCGGTCAGTGCCTTCACCCTGGCTGAGCTGAAGTCGCTGGATGCCGGCAGCTGGTTCAATCAGGCCTACCCGAAGCGTGCCCGTCCGTCGTTCGAAAAGTTGCCGATCCTGACACTGGACGAAGTCATCGACATCGCCGAAGGCAACCCAGACCGCCACCCTGGGCTGTACATCGAAACCAAGGTGCCCAATCAGTTCCCCGGCATCGAGAAAGACCTGAAGGCACGCCTCGAAGCCCGAGGCTGGCTCGATCGGCCGGGGCGGGTAGTGTTGCAGACCTTCGACCGCAACAGCCTCAAGCTGCTGCACGAAGCCATGCCGCAGGTGCCGAAGATCCTCTTGCTGTGGGTGGGCAACAATGGCATCGCATCGGCATCCGGGCAGGATTTTGCCCAGTCAGGCGAGCAGGACAAGGCCGCTTTCTATGCGCGCCAACAGCCCAAGGACAAGGCGGAGTTCCTGCGCTGGCTCGACCATGCAAAGCGGGAGGGCGCAATCGGTACCGGCCCGTCAGCCACGCGCACTCATCTGAGCGAGCAGAGCTACAGCAACCTGATCCAGCCGTGGATGAACAAGGCGAATCACGAGCGCGGGCTATTGGTTCACGTCTACACACTCGATGACCGGGTCGATTTCGACAAGGCCATGCAGTCCGGTGTCGACGGGATCTTCACCAATCGGTCCGCAGAGCTGTTGCGCTTCCTGCAACGACCTGTGAAGCGCTCCGAATCCGAAATGCTGGAAGCTTTGGGTTATTGATTGTCCTGACTCGCCAGTGGCTTTTGTTCGGCCTCTGGCGCCTTGCGACTCCTGTTCCGCCAAACCCGATAAGCCCGAATTCCCGCCCTTACTGAGCCAAACAGCAACTTTTCTTCCATCTCCCGCGCCATCCCCGAGCGCACCAGCATGCGCAGGAAGGTGCCGCGGGCACGGGCGATGGCAAAGTGGATGCCCTGCGCTGTCAGGGTGTCGCGCACTTCGCGCAGGGCGGTGATGCCGCTGACGTCGATGCTGCTCACCGCTTCCGCATCGAACAGCACCGCATGAGGCTGGGCCTGACTCTGCACCGCTTCGAGCAGGCGCATCTTGAAGTAGTCGGCGTTGAAGAACAGGATCGCGTCGTCGAAGCGGTACACCACAAGGCCCGGCACGGTGCGGGCATCCTTGTTCTTGCGGATGTCGACCTGGCCTTCGGTGCCTGGCAGCCAGCCGAGCACGGCGTCGGTGGGCTGATAGATGGTATAGAGCAGGCGCAGGATCGCCAGGGTCACGGCAAACACGATGCCTGGCAATACGCCCAGACCAAGCACGCCGACCGTGGTCAGCAGGCACAGCCAGAACTCGAAGCGGCTCAGGCGCCTGATCCTGCCCAGCGACTTGATGTCGATCAGGCCCCAGCCGGCCATCAGCAGCACCGCACCCAGCACCGCCTGCGGGATCCACGCCATCGGTGCGGTGAAGAACAGCAGGATCAGGGCGATGACCAGTGCCGCGATAATGCCGACCAGCTGGCTCTTGCCACCGACCATGTCATTGACCGCCGTACGCGAGTCGGCGCCGCTGATGGCAAAGCCCTGGGAAATGCCGGCGGCCAGGTTGCTTACGCCAAGGGCGACGAACTCATGGTTGGCGTTGATCGCATAGCCGTGCCGTGCAGCAAAGCTGCGCGCGGTGAGCATGGCGCTGCAGAAGCTCACGGTGGCGATACCCAAGGCATCGCGCAGCAGGCTCTTGGTTTCGTTCAGGTTGCTGTGGGGCCAGGCGAGTTTGGGGATGCCGGACGGCACCGGGCCGAGGACGGCGACGCCAAAGCGGTCCAGGCCGAGCAGGCCGACCAGCAGGGTAAAGATTGCCACGGTCACCAGGGCCGCCGGCAGGCGAGGGTAGCGGCGCGGCAGCAAGATCAGCAGTGCCAGCCCGGCCAGGCCGATAGACAGGGTCATCCAGTGGATCTCGTTCAGGCGCTGGAAGAAATTCACCACGCTGAGGATGAAGCCGTCTCCCTCGATCTTGAACCCCACGACCTTGGACAATTGCCCGGCAATCAGGCTCAAGCCGATACCGTTGAGGTAACCGATCAGGATCGGGCGCGAGAAGAAGCTGGCGATGAATCCGGCGCGCGCCACACCGGCGACAATCAGCATCACCCCTACCAGCACGGTGACGATCACCGACAGTTCAGCGATGCGTTGCGGGTCGCCCATGGCCAGTGGCGCCACGGCGCCAGCGATCATGGCGCAGGTGGCGGCGTCGGGGCCGACCATCAATTGCCGCGAGCTGCCGATCAGGGCATAGACCATCATCGGCAGCACGCACGCGTAAAGGCCGTATTGCGGCGGCAGGCCGACGATCTGCGCGTAGGCGATGGCGATGGGTATCTGGATAGCCGCCACCGAAAGCCCGGCCTGCAAGTCGGCATGGAACCATTCACGACGGTAATGCAGCAGGTTGGCAAGGCCGGGGAGCCAGCGGGAGAGAAACATGCGTCGTCCTTTCAATATGTTTCACGGATTCATGAAGCATATGCGCCCCAAGCCGTTTCGCTTGCAAGCGCATTGAAGCGGAAGGCGTCGACTGCGGCCATGGGCCATATCAATGAAAGGGCAGAAACGAAAAAAGGAGCCGTGGGCTCCTTTTGACAGCGATGACGTTGCTGGAACGCCATGCGGGGAATGCAATGTGTGGAGCGGGTAGAGGGAATCGAACCCTCAACTAAAGCTTGGGAAGCTTTCGTTTTGCCACTAAACTATACCCGCGTCTGCGCTGGACTTTGTACCAGAACCCTCCCTGAATTAGAAGCCCAAGTTATAAAAAAGCTTGTAGGCGCCCCATGACCTGCGGGTGTGGGTAAGGGACGCCGATGCGCTCAGATGGCCAATGCATGCTGCCCCTGGATGTATGGGTTACCGCGTTGACGGGACTCGCGCACGGTCGGCTTGAGGAAACCGAGCATGACGTTGCGGGTGTCTTCACAGGCTGCCTTGTTTTCCATGTCGAGGAAGTGGCCCGCGTCGCGGATCACGCTGAACTGGCTGTTGCCCACATGCTTGCCGAACTCGCGGGCATCTTCGACGGTGGTGTACTCGTCGCGGTCGCCGTTGATGAACAGCACCGGGATGTCGATGTTGCGCGCGCCGTTCAGTGCCCGCTGCAGGTCACGCTGCAGCACTTCATTGATGTGGAAGTGCATCTGCGCATACTCGTGGCTGTCCAGGCCGCTGACATGCCGGTAGTTGAAGCGCTTGAACAGTGATGGCAGGTACTTGCCGATGGTGTCGTTGACCAGGTTGCCGACCTGGTAGCGATCGCAGGCAGCCAGGTAACGGCAGCCACGCTCCAGATAGTCGCGCATCGGTTCGTTGATGATCGGCGAGAACGAGCTGACCACCGCCTTCTTCACCATCCGCGGCTGGTGCGCCAGCGCCAGCAGGGTGCTGGCACCGCCCCAGGAGAAGGACATGACGTGGTCGCACTGGAAGCGCTCGATCAGTTCGAGAAGGATCTGCGCCTCGTCCTCCTTGCTGATCAGCCGTTCCTGGCGGTTGTGCGGCTTGGACTTGCCGGCATACGGCTGGTCGTACAGCACAACGTTGAATTGTGGGTGCAGGTTACGCACCGTCTGGGCGAACGAGGCCGTGGTGGCCAGCGACCCATTGATCAGTATGATCGTCTTCTCGGCCGCATCCGCGCGATAGAACTCCGTGTAAACCCGATACTGACCTTGGATATCAAGTACAGCGATTTCTGGCCTCATGTCATCGACTCCTGGCGCAAAAAGGGTAATCGCGTCACCTAGGGTGCACGTTCTTTATGACAGGTAGGCATTCGCCTGAATAAAACGGGGGGCCCTGTGTCGATCCTTGGCACACGTGTCGACGATATTGTTGTGGCGGGCAATCTGCCGTGCCCCAAGGCATCTGGGCTTTGGGTGGCCGGCAAAAGGTGTCTGAACTGCAGGCGTGACTGGCTGGTCACTCGCGGACTGACGAGTTGAGAGTCAAGCAGTGGGTCGGGGATCCCGCAAGTGCCGTTTGCGCAAATTTGTGACTCGGGCCGCTCAGCGGTCGTATGCCTGTATTACGGCATTCAGACGGAGGCGATCTCTTCCGCCGTCAGGGCCCTGAATTCGCCGGGTTGCAGGCCCGGATCAAGGCGGATCGTACCCATGCTTTCGCGATGCAGGCCGACCACCTTGTTGTCGAAATGGCCGAACATGCGCTTGACCTGGTGATAGCGCCCTTCGACGATTGCCAGCCGTGCCTGACGCGGGCCGAGGATGTCGAGTCGGGCGGGCAGGGTGGTCAGGTCTTCGAAGGCGAAATAGAACCCTTCGCTGAACTTGGCGACATAGTGCGCGCCGATCTCGTCTTCGGTTTCCACCAGATAGTGCTTGGGCAGCTTGGTGGCCGGCTGGGTCAGGCGCCGTGACCACTGGCCATCGTTGGTCAGGATCATCAGGCCGGTGGTGTTGAAGTCCAGGCGCCCGGCGATGTGCAGGTCGTCGCGCAATTCGCCGGGCAGCAGGTCGAGCACGGTGCGGTGCTGCGGGTCTTGCGTGGCGCTGACGCAGCCAGTGGGCTTGTGCAGCATCAGGTAACGTGCGGGGCGGCCGGCCTGCAGCAGTTGATCGTCCACTTCCACGCGGCTGAACTCCCGGACGTCCGCCTTGGGGTCGGTGACCACTTTGTGGTCCAGGCGCACACGGCGCTGCACCAGCAGCAGGCGTACTTGCTGGCGGTTGTAGCAGGGCAGGTTGGCGAGGAAGCGGTCGAGGCGCATGGCAGCGGGCAACGTGAAATGGGGACGCAGTTTAGCGGTTTTTCACTTTAGAGCGGTGCCGGCTTGTTCGCGGGCGAGCCGGCTCCCATAAGCTGGTCTTCCACGGCGGCGCAGCGCGGGCACAGGCAGGCCTTGTCTCGCAGTTCGGCAGGAAGGGCCTGGAGCACGGCAGGGTCGATGGTTACGCCGTAGCACCAGCAGGCCTGGGTGGCACTGCGTGCGTCGGCCAGGCTGCACTGGTTAAGGGCGCCACAGGCAGGGCAGAGCTGGCTGTCATTCATGTTCAGTTCCGGGTGTTTCACTGCAGACGCGGTTGCGACCGGCCTGCTTGGCACGATAAAGCGCACGGTCGGCGCGAGTCAGCAGGGCGTGGAGGCTGTCACCCGGTTGCAAGGCGCTGAGGCCGATACTGGTGGTCAGGCGCAAGGGTTGATCTTCGTAGCTGAAGGTCAGTTGCTCGGTACGACGGCGAATTTTCTCCGCCACGTCGATCGCCTGTCGGCCCTCAGCTTCGCGCAACAGCACGATGAATTCCTCACCACCCCAGCGGCAGAGTATATCCGACTGACGCAGGCTGCCCTGCAGCACGTTGGCGAACTGACGCAGCACTTCGTCGCCTGCAAGGTGGCCATGGGTATCGTTGAGCACCTTGAAGTGATCGAGGTCGATCAGCAAGGCGACCAAAGGTGCGCAATCGCGCTGGGCCTCCTGCAGGGCCTGGGCGGCCAGCAGGTCGAAGCTGCGCCGGTTGGGCAGGCCGGTCAGGCTGTCTAGGGTCGCCAGCGCCTCGGTGCTGGCCTGGTGGCGCCTGAGCATGCCATTGAGCAGCGACAGCACCACCAGGGTGATCATCGCGCAGATCACCAGGTTCAGGTACAGCGAGTGGCGAATCGGGTCCAGGGCGCCGGTCTCGCGTTTGTCGACCAGCAGGTACCAGCCTAGTTCGGGCAGTTGCCGCACATTAAGGAAGTGGCTGTGACCCCTGCTGTCCTTGTACTCGTGGCTGCCCTCGGTGGGCGTCGGGCGCTGCGCCAGCAAATCGCTCAGGTCGGTATTGTCGGACAAGGGTTGCCCGACCTTCAGGCCATGCGGGCCACCCTCCGAGCCGGTCAGAATGACCTTGCCCTTGGCGTCGGTGAAGAACACCGAGCGCTGGTAGCGGCGCTGATACTTGTCGATCAGCTTGATCACCGCGTCCACGCTCAGCCCCACGCCGGTGGCGCCGATGAAGCGCTGCTGATAGTCCAGCACCGGGTAGTTGATGAACACCGTCAGGTTGTCCTGGTTGGCCATGTCCAGGTCGACGTTGATCTCATACGGCGTTTTCATCTCGCGTAGGCGGAAGTACCAGGCATCGCGCCAGGTGTTCGGTACCACGTGCTTGAGCACACCCTTGGCCTGGTAGTAGGTGAGAGTGCGGTCGGAGACGAAAAAAGAGGTGAAGGTGTCCTGCTTTCCCATCACCTCGCCGAGAAAGCGAGTGACGCGCTGGGTGTCCTGTTCACCCGCCAGCACCCAGTCGCGCAGGAAGGTGTCCTGGGCCATCATCGAGGCGATCAGCACCGGGCGGATCAAGTCTTTCTGGATTTCCGAATAGACGGTATCGGAGGTCAGTGGCAGCTCGGTATTGACGATGCCGTCGCGGATCGCGCTGCGCGAGGCTACATAGCTGATCAGCGATGTGGCGAGGAAGCCGCAGGTCAGCAACAGCAGCAAGGCGAGGATCAGCGAGCGCTGTGAAAACAGGGCGGAGCGTGAAGGCATGATCTTCCCGTGATGTGTGCCGAGGCGCTCATTCTAGTGAGATGACAGGCAAAAGACTGCATGTTTTTAATGGTTATTTCGAGCTGTATCAATTTGTTGCTGAAATGGCACTGCACCTTGTCGCCGTTGTCTGATTCATTGTCGATGAACACGTTTTAGTCGACGCTCGCCAGCGCCGCTGTTCGGGCACCTCAGCGGTCCAGGAGGCCGCCATGTCCTATCGAATTCTGTTGATCGCCCTGCTGGGTCTGATGACATCTGCCTGTGCGCCCTACTACGACGGTGGCGGCTATTCACGCACTGAATACTATTCGACCGATCGCTACGTGACGCCAGGGTATTACCGCTATGACCGCTACTATGTAACTCCGCAGCCGCGCTATTACTATCAGCCCGCGCCTCGTTACTATCACCCGGCCCCCGTACCTTACTACCGGCCCAACCCACCGCCGGGGGTGAACCAGTGGCATGGCAACCCGCGTTACGACTATGGCAATCGTCAGCGCAATGACTATGGCCGCGATCGCGATCGCAATGACTATCGCGATGGCAGCCAGCGTTACCAGCATGATCGCTGGCATTCCCATAACCGCGGCGACAACGACGGCCAGTCGAATCGTGGGCGGGGTGGCGACCACAACTGGCAGCGCTGAGGGTGTCATGACCCAAGGTCGGCCAACGGGTGTCGCCCTTCCCACACCTTCGCGAAATGCGCCTCGACCACCGCCGCTGGCACCTGCGCCACATCCGGCCAGTGCCAGCGCGGCTGGTTGTCCTTGTCCAGCAGGCGGGCGCGCACCCCTTCACTGAATTCCGGGTGCCGGCAGCAGTTGAGGCTCATGCCGTATTCCATCTGGAACACCTGGGCCAGCGACAGGTGCCGGGCGCGGTGGATCTGTTCCCAGACCAGGTGCGCGGTCAGCGGGCAACCTTCATGCAGGCGTTGGCCGGCCTCGGCCAGCAGCGGATCAGTGTGATGCTTGAGGCCTTCGAGTGCCCGCCAGGCCGCAGCTGGGTCGGCTACATCGAGCAGTTCGTCGATCACCTGGCGCCGCGGCAGCCACTGCGCCGTTGGCAGCTCGGCCCATGCGCGATGCTGCTCGGCCTTGAGCAGGCTGTTCAGCTGCAGGCCGGTCTGCTCCTGCCAGTTCAGTTGCAGCAGCTCTTCGACCAATGCCTCTTGCTGTTCTTCCCCAAAGAAGCGATCAGCCAGGTCCAGGTCTAGGGCATCACGGGCATTGATCGGTGCCCCGGTCAGCCCGAGGAACAAGCCAAGCTTGCCGGGCAGGCGGGCGAGAAACCAGCTGGCGCCTACGTCCGGGTAAAGGCCGATGCTGATTTCCGGCATGGCCAGCCGGCTGCTTGGGGTGACGATGCGTACACCGGCGCCCTGCAGCAGCCCCATGCCGCCGCCCAGCACATGCCCGTGGCCCCAGCACAGCAAGGGCTTCGGGTAGGTATGCAAGAGGTAATCGAGGCGGTATTCGGCGGCAAAGAAGGTGGCGGCCAGCGGTGGTACGCTGCCGGGGTGGGCCAGGCAGGCCTGGGCCAGCGCTCGCACATCACCGCCGGCGCAAAAGGCCTTGGGGCCGTTACCGCGTAGAAACACGCAGACGACGCCACGGTCGCTGGCCCAGCTGTGCAGCTGTTCGCCCAGCACTTCGATCATCGGCAGGTTGAGGGCATTGAGCGCCTTGGGGGCATCGAGCGTGGCGATGCCGATTCGGGCGCCATCGGCGCCGGTGAGTACCTCGCAATGAATGGCCATGGACTACCTCGCGCAAGTCATCCCCCAAGTATGGCCCGCATCGCCGATCATGCCGGTCGTCGGTCGGATCGATTGACAAGGGTGATTGGCTTACCTAGTGTCGCGCCATTGTTTACGGATGGCCCCATGACTGAAGACGATCGCATCAAACTCGAACCCAGCTGGAAGGCTGCACTGCGCGCCGAGTTCGACCAGCCCTACATGCACCAGCTGCGTGAGTTCCTGCGCCAGGAGCACGCGGCCGGCAAGGAGATCTACCCGCCGGGGCCGCTGATCTTCAATGCGCTCAATTCCACGCCGCTGGAGCAGGTCAAGGTGGTAATCCTCGGCCAGGACCCCTATCACGGCCCGGGCCAGGCCCATGGCCTGTGCTTCTCGGTGCAGCCGGGGGTGCCGGCGCCACCGTCGCTGGTCAACATCTACAAAGAGCTGCAGCGCGACCTGAACATCCCGATCCCTAGCCATGGTTACCTGCAGAGCTGGGCCGAGCAGGGCGTGCTGCTGCTCAACACGACCATGACCGTCGAGCGCGCCAATGCCGCCTCGCATGCGAAGAAGGGCTGGGAGTTCTTTACCGACCGGATCATCCAGGTGGTCAGCGAGCAGTGTCCGAACGTGGTGTTCCTGCTGTGGGGGGCGCATGCCCAGAGCAAGCAGAAGCTGATCGATGGCACCAAGCACCTGGTGCTCAAGTCGGTGCACCCGTCGCCACTTTCGGCGTATCGCGGGTTCCTTGGTTGCGGACACTTCAGTCGCACCAACAGCTTCCTCGAACAGCGTGGCATGGCGCCCATCAACTGGGCATTGCCGCCACTCTGAAGGCGGGCAGGGGCTGCAGGGCGGCAGCCCCTAGTCCTGAGCCTTGACCCAATACCTGAACAACGGCTCCGCCAGAAACAGCACCAGAATCAACCGCACCACCTGCAGCGCCGTCACCAGCGGCACCGACAACTGCAGGGTTTCGGCCGTCAGGCTCATCTCGGCGATCCCGCCCGGCATCATCCCCAGGGTCAGCGAACGCAGGTCCAGCTCGGTCATCACGCTCAACCCCCACGCTGCGCTGCCGGCAATCGCCATGCACAGTGCCGTGGCCAGCAGGGTGCGCCCGAGGAAGGATGGCGCGCGGCGGAAGAACGCGCGGTTGAAATGGCAGGCCAGGCCGCTACCGATCAGCCACTGGCCGATCTGACTGGCACCGTTGGGCAAGGCGATCTGCAGGTTGCCTGCCAGGCTCACCGACGCGGCGACCAGTAACGGCCCGAACAGCCACGGGTTGGGCTGGCGCAGCCGCTGCCAGGCAAACCCCACCGCCACTCCCAACGGCACGATCAGCGCCAGCCAGCCCCAACTGACACTACTGGCGTGATTCAGCGGCACGCCGTCACCAAGCAGGAACTTGAACAGTGCCGGCACGCACAGCACCACGGCCAGCACGCGCAGGCTCTGCGCCGCAGCCACCTGGCTGAGTACCGCGCCATTGCGTGCGCCAAGGTTGACCATCTCCCCCGAGCCACCAGGCATGCTGGCGAAAAATGCCGTCGCACGGTCTTCACCGGTGCGCCGCAGCAGCCACACACTGATCACGCTGGAAAGCGTGGTGAACAGCGCGCCGAAGATGATCAGCGCGAAGTGGCTGGCGACCTGCTCGATCACCGCCGGGGTGAAGTGCAGGCCAATGCCGATACCGATGATGCATTGCCCACACTTGCGGCCATTGGGGATTTCCGACAGTTGCCAGGGCGTCAGGCAGCGCACCAGGATGATCGCCAGCAACGCGCCGACCATCCATGGCAAAGGCCAGCCGACCTTGCTGGCGGCGAAACCGCCAGCAAGGCCGACCAGCCCGGTTGCGACAAACAGCGGCAGTGACCTATCAGGCATCAGCCATGGCCCGGCGCTGCAGGCTGCGCTTGCGCCAGATGCGCAGCAGCGGCAGGGTCAGCATGCAGATGGTCAGCACCCATACCGACATGCTGATCGGGCTCGACCAGAGGATGCCGAGCTCACCGTTGGAAATCGACAGCGCCCGGCGCAGGTTCTGCTCCATCAGGCCGCCGAGGATGAAGCCAAGCAGGATCGGCGACAGCGGGAAGTCCAGCTTGCGCAGGATGTAGCCCATGATGCCGATGCCGACCATCAGGAACAGGTCGAAGGTGGTGGCATGTACTGCATAGACGCCGATCCCGGTGATGATCGCGATTACCGGTACCAACGCCCAGTTCGGTACGGCGAGGATGCGGGTGAAGATGCGGATCATCGGGATGTTCAGGATCACCAGCATGATGTTGGCGATGAACAGCGAGGCGATCAGGCCCCAGACGATGTCCGGCTGCTGTTCGAACAGCAGTGGGCCCGGAGTGATGTTGTACAGGGTCAGCGCGCCGATCATTACCGCGGTGGTGCCCGAGCCGGGTACGCCGAGGGTCAGCATCGGCACCAGGGCGCCGCAGCAGGAGGCGCCGATGGCGGTTTCCGGAGCAGCCAGGCCACGGGCATCACCCTTGCCGAAGTTGCCTTTTTCACCGGCAATGCGTTTCTCGGTCATGTAGGCAACGGCGCTGGCCAGGGTCGCGCCGGCACCCGGCAGTACGCCCATGATGAAGCCCAACAGGCCGCAGCGGATGTTGACCACGAACACCGAGGCTGCTTCCTTGAAGTTGAACAGCATGCGCCCGGTGGCCTTCACCGCCTGGTGGCCATGGTGGGTCTTCTCCAGCAGCAGGAGGATCTCGCTGATCGAGAACAGGCCCAGCACCAGCACCACGAACTGGATACCGTCGGCCAGGTGCACGCTGTCACCGGTGAAGCGGTATACACCGCTGTTGGCATCGATACCGACTGCCGACAGGAACAGGCCGATGAGGGCGGCAATGAATGTCTTCAGTGGCTTGTCACCGGCCATGCCGCCGAGGGCGACGATGGCGAACACCATCAGCACGAAGTATTCCGCCGGGCCGAAGGCAATCGCCCATTTCGCCAGCAGCGGGGCGAACAGCACCATTCCGCAGGTGGCGATGAACGCGCCGATGAACGAACTCCAGGCCGACAGCGACAGGGCCACGCCGGCCAAGCCCTGACGCGCCATCGGGTAGCCGTCGAGGGTGGTCATCACGGTCGAGGCTTCGCCAGGGATGTTCAGCAGGATCGAGCTGATACGGCCGCCGTATTCGCAGCCAAGGTACACCGCGGCCAGCAGGATCAGCGCCGACTCCGGTGGCAGGCCGAGGGCGAAGGCGATCGGGATCAGCAAGGCCACACCGTTGATTGGGCCCAGGCCTGGCAGCAGGCCGACCACGGTGCCGATCAGCGTACCCGACAGGGCGGTGACCAGGTTGTAAGGGGACAGGGCGACGCCGAAGCCCTGGCCCAGGTAGCTCAAGGTATCCATGTGTCAGTTCTCCAGTACGCTCAGCAGGCCGAGGGGCAGGGGTACGTCCATGACGCGGTCGAACAGCCAGTAGAGCAGCACGCTCATGCCCACCACCACGAGGGTGCTGTGCAGCCAGCGGCCGCCATACAGACGGGCCATGGGGATGCCGACCAGGATGGCGCTGAGGATGAAACCCAGGGGTTCGAAAGTGCCGGCGAAGATAATCAGCAGGCCGACACAGGCACCAATCTTGATCAGGGTTTCGCGGTCCAGCTCAGGCTCGTCGTCTTTGCGCACGATGGGC
The DNA here is from genome assembly GCF_052041945.1 of Pseudomonas sp. SMN11. Taxonomy (NCBI): domain Bacteria; kingdom Pseudomonadati; phylum Pseudomonadota; class Gammaproteobacteria; order Pseudomonadales; family Pseudomonadaceae; genus Pseudomonas; species Pseudomonas sp. SMN11. The sequence continues at coordinate 306,932 of NZ_JBKGGW010000001.1, forward strand.
GTGGGACGGATGGCCAGGTAAAGCAGGCCCAGGCTCATCAGGCCAAGCATCAGCAGCGGGTAGGCACGCGGGCCGACCGGTTCGTAGGAAAACGCGGCCTGATAGGGCCAGGCCATCACGGCCAGGGCGGCGCACACCGCCAGCAGGGCCAGGGCGAAGATGCGTTGCAGGATCATGAGGAAATCCTCGTTGTTTACGGCGCGACACGGGCCCTGTGGGAGCGGGCTTGCCCGCGAACACCGGCATAGCCGGTGCCATGCACCGCGGTGCTTGCTTCGCGGGCAAGCCCGCTCCCACAGGGAACGATGACAGCTTTCGGGGGGCTTACTGGATCAGGCCGAATTCCTTGGCCAGTGCCTTGTACTCAGTCACCTGCTTCTTCACATAGCCGTCCAGCTCCGCGCCGGTCATGGCGAACGGGAACAGCTCGCGCTGGTCACGCAGCTTGGCGAAGTCTTCCGAGGCCAGCATTTTGTCGAACGATTCTTTCCACCAGGCGTACTCTTCGTCGCTCACCTTCGGCCCGAGGTAGAAGCCGCGCACCACTGGCCAGACGATGTCGTAACCCTGTTCCTTGGCGGTGGGGATGTCCTTCATCTCAGGCTCGTCCAGGCGGTTTTCCGAGAACACCGCGAGGATCCGCATGTTGCCGCTCTGGATGTGCGGCATGGAGTCGGAGATGTCGGTGGAACCGACCTGGATGTGCCCGCCCAGCAGCGCGGTGGCGATCTCGCCGCCGCCTTCCAGGGCCACGTAGCGCAGGTCGCGCGGGTTGATGCCGGCGGCCTTGGCGATCAGTGCGGTCTGCATCCAGTCCTGGCTGCCGACGGTGCCGCCGGAGCCGATCACCACTTTGCTCGGGTCCTTCTTCAGTGCCGCGACCAGGTCGTCGAGGGTCTTGTAGGGCGAATCACTCTTCACCGCGATGGCGCCGTAGCTGGTGCCGACTGCCGCCAACCACTTCACCGCGTTCTCGTCGAAGCGGCCGAACTTGCCCTGGGCCAGGTTCAGCAGCGAACCACTGGACCAGGCCACCAGGGTGCCAGCGTCGGCCGGGCGCTGGGCGACCACGGCGTTGTAGGCCACGGCGCCGACACCGCCGGGCATGTAGGTCACACGCATCGGCTTGCTGAGGATCTTTTCCTGCACCAGGGCGCTCTGCACCAGTTTGCAGGTCAGGTCGAAACCACCGCCAGGCGAAGCCGGGGCGATGCATTCAGGGCGTTTCGGTTCGGCGGCGAGGGCATTGCCGGCCAGCAACAGGCAGCCGGTGGCGAGGACGAGGCGGCGCAGTGAAAAGGTCATCGAATGTCTCCGTGAGCATTGTTGTTATGGGTTACCGCTTTGGGTTACCACAGCGCGACGCTGTAGCTCACCAGCAGCCGCACTTCGTCAGCATCGCGGGCGAAGTTTGAGCGGAAGGTGGCGTTGCGCAGGCGCACGGCGACGTTCTTCAACGGGCCGCTTTGTACCACGTACTTCAGTTCGGTGTTGCGTTCCCATTCCTTCCCCTCGCCACCAGCGGCGCGGCTGACGTTGTCGCCGTTGATGTAGCGGGTCATGAAGGTCAGGCCGGGGACGCCAAGTGCGGCGAAGTTGTAGTCGTAGCGCGCTTGCCACGAGCGCTCGTCTTTACCTGCGAAGTCGTTGATCTGGACGAAGTTGACCAGGTACGGGTCGGCACCATCGATGTAGGGGAAGGCGCTGTCGCCGGAAAGCTGCTGCCAGGCAGCGCTGACCTTGTGCCCACCCAGGCTGTAGCTGAGCATGGTGTTGAAGGTGGTGTTGTCGATGCGCCCGGCCTTGGCCGCCCCGGCATCGTCGCTGATCGCCAGGCGCACGTCGGCGCCGAAGGTGCCCGGGCCCCATGGCTGGGTGGCGAGCATGCCGATGAAGTGCTGGCGGTAGATGTCGTCGAGCTGGGCGAAGTGATAGCTGCCGGTGATGCGATCGGTGAACTTGTAGTCCAGGCCGGCCAGGTCGAGGTTGTCGGCGCTGAAGGTGCCACCGAAGCGGCCGTTCTTGTTGTTGAGGGCGAGGTCTTCCCAGTTGGTGTCGTTGCGGTCCTTGGCCTTGTCCAGGCGCCCGCCGGTGAAAGTAAGGCCCTTGATCTCCTGCGAGGTCAGCAGACCGCCTTCGAAGGTCTGCGGCAGGATACGGCCGTCGTTGGGCTGCAGGGTCGGCAGTTCCGGGATCAGGGTGCCGATCTTCAGTTCGGTCTTCGACACTTTGACCTTGCCGGTCAGGCCGAGCTTGGAATACTCGTCGGCAGCCTTGCCGTCATCGTGGGTCGGCAGCAGGCCGGTGTCGGTGCGGTCGGGGCTGGAGTCGAGCTTGATGCCCATCATGCCCAGCGCATCCAGGCCGAAGCCCACTGTACCATCGGTATAACCGGACTCGAAGTTGAGCATGAAGCCCTGGGCCCATTCGTCGCGCTTGGATTGCTGCGCGCTGGTGCCGTCGCGGAAGTCGCGGTTGAAGTACATGTTGCGGGTTTCGAAGGTTGCCGTGCTGTCTTCGAAGAAGGCGGCCTGGCTCAGCGGGGCGACACCGGCAAGTGCAACTGCACTGGCGATGGCAGAAGGGCGTGCGGACAGGGAACGGCTAGGCGCGAGCGCCTTAGGCTGCGATGACAGCATCGGGATGACTCCGTTTTTTATTCTTGTTCGTTGCACCTTGCTGGTGCTTTTTTCGGCGCGTGGAGCGACCGTGGTGCGATGCTAGGCAATGAACCTTTCGCTAACCTTTCAGCGTAAAAGGTTTGCTATAAGGGGCTTCACAGGCTTGGCGACGGCGGTACACTCCGCGCCACCGCCCCACCCGAGCAGGGAGAATCCGATGCGCGTGCTGCTGGTCGAAGACCATCTGCAACTGGCTGAAAGCGTGGCCCAGGCCCTGAAAAGCCAAGGCCTGACCGTGGATGTTTTGCATGATGGCGTGGCTGCCGACCTGGCCCTGGCCAGTGAGGAGTACGCCGTTGCCGTGCTCGACGTGGGCCTGCCACGGATGGACGGCTTCGAGGTGCTGGCGCGCCTGCGCGGTCGCGGCAAGACCCTGCCGGTGCTCATGCTCACCGCACGCAGCGATGTGAAGGATCGCGTGCACGGGCTGAACCTCGGTGCTGACGATTACCTGGCCAAACCCTTCGAGCTGACCGAACTGGAAGCGCGGGTAAAGGCCTTGCTCAGGCGCAGCGTGCTCGGTGGTGAGCGCCAGCAGCGCTGCGGGCCACTGGTCTACGACCTGGACACCCGGCGTTTCAGCCTGGACGAGGAAAACCTGACCCTGACCTCGCGTGAACAAAGCGTGCTCGAAGCATTGATCGCTCGCCCAGGTCGGGTGATGAGCAAGGAACAGCTGGCCGCCCAGGTATTCGGCCTGGACGAAGAGGCCAGCCCCGACGCCATCGAAATCTACATCCACCGCCTGCGCAAGAAGCTCGATGGCCACTCGGTTGCGATTGTCACCTTCCGCGGCCTGGGTTACCTGCTCGAGCACCGCGATGCGTGACAATGGCAGCTTGCGCGGGCGGCTGCTGGGCAACCTGGCGCTGCTGCTGGTGGTGCTGATGCTGGCCAGCGGCCTGAGCGCCTACTGGAACGGTCGCGAAGCGGCCGATACCGCCTACGACCGCACCTTGCTGGCTTCGGCGCGGACCATAGCCGCCGGGCTGTCCCAGCGTGATGGCAGCCTCAGCGCCGATGTGCCCTATGTGGCGCTGGACACCTTCGCCTACGACAGCGCCGGGCGTATCTACTATCAGGTGCTGGACATCAACCAGCAGCTGATTTCCGGTTACGAGCACCTGCCGCCACCGCCGCCCGGCACCCCGCGTACCGACGACTATCCGGCACTGGCGCGCTTCTACGACGCTACCTACCTCGGCCAGGACGTGCGCGTGGTCAGCCTGCTGAAAGCGGTGAGCGAGCCGAACATGAATGGCATGGCGGAAATTCGCGTGGCTGAGACCGAAGAGGCGCGGGTGCGCATGGCCCGTGGGTTGATGGCCGACACCCTGCTGCGCCTGGGCATGCTGGCGCTGGCTGCACTGGTCATGGTGTGGTTCGCGGTCAGCGCGGCGCTACGCCCCCTCGAGCGCCTGCGCACGGCGGTGGAAGAGCGTCAGCCGGATGACCTGCGGGCGTTGCCGGTGGTACAGGTGCAGCGTGAGCTGGGCCCACTGGTGCGTGCCTTGAACCACTTCACCGAGCGTTTGCGCGGGCAGTTCGAACGCCAGGCGCAGTTCATTGCAGAGGCGGCCCACGAACTGCGCACGCCACTGGCGGCGCTCAAGGCACGGGTCGAACTGGGGTTGCGTTCGCAGCAGCCCGAAGAATGGCGGCAGACCCTGGAGTCGGCAGCGCAGGGGACTGATCGCCTGACCCATCTGGCCAATCAGTTGCTGTCGCTGGCCAGGGTCGAGAACGGCGCCCGGGCGATTGCCGAAGGTGGTGCCCAGCGCCTGGATCTGAGCCAGCTGGCCCGTGAACTGGGCATGGCCATGGCGCCACTGGCGTACAACCGCGGCGTGGCCTTGGCGCTGGAAGCCGAGGCACCGGTGTGGTTGAAGGGGGAGCCGACATTGCTCAACGAGCTGCTCAGCAACCTGGTGGACAATGCGCTGGCGCATACCCCGGCGGGCGGCAATGTGATTCTGCGGGTGCTGGCGCCGGCGGTGCTGGAGGTCGAGGATGATGGGCCGGGGATTCCCGAAGAGGAGCGCGAGCGGGTATTCGAGCGGTTCTATCGCAGGGGTGTGCAGGGCAGTGGGCTGGGGTTGGCCATCGTGGGTGAGATCTGCAGGGCGCACCTGGCGCAGATCAGCCTGCATGATGGCGAGAAGGGCGGATTGAAAGTGCGGGTGAGCTTTATCGCCGACTGATCTTCTGCCTGTACCGGCCCCTTGGCGGGGAAAGTGCAGGCAGCCCCTATCAGCGCAACATGCTCCGCGCTTCCAGCAACTCGGCAATCTCCAGCTCGGTGCCAAAGGGCAGCCCAAGGTGCCGATAAGCCGGCAACGCCGCCAACGGCCGGCTGCGCCCGCGTTGGCTCAGGCATTTGGCGATCTGTACTACATCGATGTAGTCGACCTTGTCGGTGCGCCGGTCCAGGTCCTGTACCTGGCTCGGCAGGTTGACCAACTGCTCGGGAAACTCCCACGAAGAGAGAATCTTGTCCCCCAGCACCGGCTGGATCTGCTCGATCACATAGTGCAGGCAGACCGGGTCGGAAAGCAGCTCGTTGTGTTCTTCGGCGTAGATCAGCACCGGCAGCGCGCCGATCTGGTTGACCAGCCCGCCGAGGGTTGCCTGGTCGGGTTTCAACTGTGTAAAGCGACGGCAGATCTCATAGCTGATGCCCGCGACTTCCAGGCTGTTCGACCAGATATCCCGCAATTTTTGTTCAACTGCCGACGAGCGGGCATGGAAGATCTGTTCGATCACCAGGCCGATCGCCAGGTTGCAGCTGTAGTTGATGCCCAATCGTGTGATGGCCGTGTGCAGGTCGGTGACTTCGACCGCTGCGCGTAGCAGCGGGCTGTTGACCACCTTGATCAGGCGCGCGGACAGGGCGGCGTCACGGCCGATTACCTTGCTCAGGGCGGCAACGCTGATCTCGCTGTCTTCGGCGGCCTCGCGAATGCTCAGGGCTACCTCGGGCAAGGTTGGCAGGACCAGGTCATCGTTGTCGATGGCAGCGAGCAACTGCGCTTGAACCATCTCGGCCAGCTTGTTCATTAACGTCTCAACGGCAAGGGTGGTGCACTGTTCAGCGCTGGATTTCCTGGTCGCGGTCCAGCTCGTAGGGCAGGCTCAGCACCTGCAGGCGGGGGCCTTCGAGGCTGCCCAGGTGCAGGTTGTCGTCCTCCACCGACTCGGCGCTGAGCACTGCGAGCAGTTCGCAACCCTGGCCGGTGCTGGCGGCCAACACCACTTCGCCAACTGACGAACCATGGGTCGGTGAGAAAATTTCGCTACCGGGGGCCGGAACATCCTGCTGCTCGAGTGCCAGTCGGTACTGGCGGCGCTTGAGCTTACCCAGATACTGCATGCGCGCGACGATTTCCTGGCCGGTGTAGCAGCCTTTCTTGAAGCTCACGCCATCGACGGCCTGCAGGTTGATCATCTGCGGGATGAACAGCTCGCGGGTGGGGCCCATGACCTGGCCGATGCCGGCGCGCACTTGCCCCAGCAACCAGTCATTGAGGCTGCCTTCCGGCAACGCGGCTGCCAGCTGTTGGCGAATGCTGTCGGCCTGCTCTGCAGGTACCCAGAGTTCGGCGCGGTCGGCGGAGACGGCAATGGCGATCAGGCCATCATGGCGAACGGTGCTACCCGCCGCAGCCGGAAGGTCCAGCCCCAGTGCCTGCAGCGCGGCACCGCCACCCTGCAGGCCGAAGCGCGCCCAGGCTGCGCTCTCGTCAGTGAGCGTGGCCTTGGAAAACACGGCGTACTTCTTCAGGTCGGCCAGCTGCAGCTCCAGCAGCTCGCTGGCCATGGCCAGCAGGTAGCCATTGCCCTCGGGCAGGATGCGGAAGCTCGACTGCATGCGCCCCTTGACCATGCAGCGGGCGCCGAGGCTGGCATGCTCGAGGCTGAGGTAGTTGATGTTGCAGGTCAGCTGGCCCTGCAGGAACTTGCCGGCGTCGGAGCCGCGGACGGCGAGGATGCCCTCGTGGGACAGGGGGCTGAAGAAAGCGGAATCGGCCATGGGTCATCGCGGTGGCTAAAGACTGGCGGCCATCATAGAACGCCAGTAACAAAATAGGTAGGTGACTAGACCAACGCCCTGTGTCGCTTCGTTCACTGCGCGGTATACTGCGCGACCATTCGAGGAGGGCCCCATGGTCGAACAAACTGAACTCAACCGGCTTTTCTGGCACAGCCGCCGCGGCATGCTGGAACTGGACGTACTGCTGGTGCCATTCACCCAGGAGGTCTATCCGACCCTGAGCGAAGCCGACCGCGAACTTTATGTCCGCCTGTTGAGCTGTGAAGATCAGGACATGTTCGGCTGGTTCATGGAGCGTACCGAGTCGCAAGACCCGGAGCTGCAGCGCATGGTCCGCATCATTCTGGATCGTGTCCAGCCCAAGTGAGTGTTTCGAGTGCCGCTGGCAGGGCTCGCGCCTGTTGCTGGCGGCCTACCTGGGTTGCCAGGTGCTGGCGCTATTGGTCTTGTGGCTGAGCGCGCAGCCCTGGTGGCTTGGCCTTTCTGTTCTTGCCGCTTGTATTGCCCACGCGTGCTGGGCCATTCCCCGTCGTATCCTGCTGACTGACCCCCGTGCTGTTACTGGCCTGCGCCGAGATGCGCTGGGCTGGCGCGTATTCAGCCGGGCGCTCGGCTGGCAGCCGGTGCGCCTGTGTCGGGACAGTGTAGCCGTGCCGGGAATGGTGGTGTTGCGGTTCGTCAGGGCTGGGCACTGGCTCGGCGAGAGCCAGTGCGTACCTCGAGATGCCTTGGGGGCTGACCAGCACCGGCGTTTGCGGGTGCGTCTGAAGTTCAGCCGTCGCCGGTTCGACAGCTGTTTCAGGTCGGGCTGAGGATGGTGTCCCTGGCCTCTGGCAGCAATCCCGGGTAATCCAGGGTGTAATGCAGCCCGCGGCTTTCCTTGCGCTGCATCGCCGAGCGAATCATCAGCTCCGCCACCTGGGCGAGGTTGCGCAGTTCGATCAGGTCGCGGCTGACCTTGTAGTTGCTGTAGAACTCGTCGATCTCGTCGAGCAGCAGGCGAACGCGATGCTCGGCGCGCTGCAGGCGCTTGCTGGTGCGCACGATGCCCACGTAGTCCCACATGAAGCGGCGCAACTCGTCCCAGTTGTGCGCGATGATCACGTCTTCGTCCGAATCGGTGACCTGGCTGGCGTCCCAGCAGGGCAGGGCCCTGGGCATGGCGATCTGGTCCAGGTGCGCCTCGATGTCCGCCGCTGCGGCACGGCCATAGACGAAGCATTCCAGCAACGAGTTGCTGGCCATGCGGTTGGCGCCGTGCAGGCCGGTGAAGCTGGTTTCGCCAATGGCGTACAGGCCGGGCACATCGGTGTGGCCGCGATCATCGACCATGACCCCGCCACAGGTGTAATGGGCGGCAGGAACCACCGGTATCGGCTGGCGGGTGATATCGATGCCGAAGGCCAGGCAGCGTTCATACACGGTCGGGAAGTGGCTCTTGATGAAGTCGGCCGGCTTGTGGGTGATGTCCAGGTAGACACAGTCCACGCCCAGTCGCTTCATCTCGTGGTCGATGGCGCGGGCGACGATATCGCGAGGGGCCAGTTCTTCGCGCGGGTCGAAGCGCGGCATGAAACGCTCACCGTTAGGCAGCCGCAACAGCGCGCCTTCGCCACGCAACGCCTCGGTGACCAGGAAGCTCTTGGCCTGCGGGTGATACAGGCAGGTTGGGTGGAACTGGTTGAATTCCAGGTTCGCCACCCGGCAGCCGGCGCGCCAGGCCATGGCGATGCCATCGCCGCAGGCACCATCGGGGTTGCTGGTATAGAGGTAGACCTTGGCTGCCCCTCCCGTGGCCAGCACGGTGAAGCGTGCGCCGAAAGTGTCGACTTCGCCGCTGTTGCGGTTCAGCACGTAGGCGCCCAGGCAACGGTCACCCGCCAGGCCCAGGCGGCGCTCGGTGATAAGGTCGACCGCCACGCGCTGCTCCAGCAGCTCGATGTTCGGGCGTTTGCGCGCCTGTTCGAGCAGGGTGGTGAAAATCGCCGCGCCGGTGGCGTCGGCGGCATGGATGATGCGTCGGTGGCTGTGGCCGCCTTCGCGGGTCAGGTGGAACTCGAAACCGCCATCATCGACGCTGTAGTGCTCATCGCGGGTAAAAGGCACACCTTGCTCGATCAGCCATTCGATGGCTTCGCGGCTATGCTCGACGGTAAAGCGCACAGCGTCTTCGTCACACAGGCCACCTCCGGCATTTAGGGTGTCCTCGACATGCGACTGCACGGTGTCGGTGTCGTCGAGTACGGCGGCGACCCCGCCTTGGGCCCAGAAGGTCGAGCCGTTGGCCAGGTCGCCCTTGCTCAGCACGGCAATGCGCAAATGGCCGGGAAGGTTAAGTGCCAGGCTGAGACCGGCTGCGCCGCTGCCGATCACCAGGACATCATGTTGGAATTGTTGGCTCATGTCGGGACACTAGTAATCTTTGGAAAGGGCGCGGCACAATAGTCACGTGCAGATGGCAATGTGAAACTATCGTGAATGCTGGCCGGGCTGCCTTTATAGCAGCCTGCGGCAACCAATTTCCATGCCAGTTGGGACGTTGCGTCAATCTTTACGGGAACTTTCCGACACGGCCGGAAATCCTATGAAGGCTGTCCGCACGCCACAATTTGCCGCGGCGACGCGGGGCGGCAGCTCTATTCGGGCTGACACCTGCGTATTCGAAACCTGATTATCGACGCAGCGGGCCGTGACCGCGCCGCGTCTTCCGTGCGAGCCGACCAAGGGCCGCAGGAAACTTGCTTGGAGGGGAGAACTTTTGCGCAAAGCCCGAGTCTATGGTTGCAAGCCTGAACAAAGGCTGTGGCAACGCTCCTTCGAGTTTACTGAGGAGTGTTCATGCTAACCCAGGAAGAGGATCAGCAGCTTGTCGAGCGCGTGCAGCGCGGAGACAGGCGAGCGTTCGATCTGTTGGTGCTGAAGTATCAGCACAAGATTCTAGGGTTGATCGTGCGGTTCGTTCACGACACCCACGAGGCCCAGGATGTAGCACAGGAAGCCTTCATCAAGGCCTACCGTGCGCTTGGCAATTTCCGCGGTGACAGTGCGTTTTATACCTGGCTGTACCGCATCGCCATCAACACGGCGAAGAACTACCTGGTGTCCCGTGGAAGACGGCCGCCAGACAGCGATGTGAGCTCCGAGGATGCGGAGTTTTACGACGGCGATCATGGTCTCAAGGATCTCGAGTCCCCAGAGCGCTCGTTGTTGCGGGATGAAATCGAAGGCACTGTCCATCGCACCATCCAGCAACTGCCCGAAGATCTGCGCACGGCACTGACGCTGCGTGAGTTCGACGGGTTGAGTTACGAAGACATTGCCAGTGTCATGCAATGTCCGGTGGGTACCGTGCGCTCTCGAATCTTCCGCGCTCGGGAGGCCATTGATAAAGCCCTGCAGCCGTTGTTGCAGGAAACCTGAGACAGCGGCGATAGCCAAGAGAGGAACCGCCATGAGTCGTGAAGCTTTGCAGGAATCGCTGTCCGCGGTGATGGATAACGAAGCGGACGAACTGGAATTGCGTCGGGTGTTGAACGCCGTCGACGATGCCGAAACCCGAGCCACCTGGTCGCGTTACCAGGTAGCCCGCGCAGCGATGCACAAGGAATTGCTGCTGCCCAAGCTGGATATCGCCTCGGCGGTCTCCGCCGCGCTGGCCGATGAAGCCGTACCGGCCAAGGTCAAGCAGGGCCCGTGGCGCAGCATTGGCCGTCTGGCCGTGGCTGCCTCGGTCACCGTAGCGGTGCTGGCCGGTGTGCGTATGTACAACCAGGATGAGATCACTGGCGCCGAGCTGGCTGCCCAGCAGCCTGCACAGCAAGGCCTGAGCATGCCACAAAGTCAGGGTCCGGCGGTTTTGGCAGGCTATAGTGAAAGCAGTGAGCAACCGACCGGGCCGATGGCCAACGGCGTGCTGCAGAACCAGGCCGGCTGGGATCAGCGTCTGCCAGGCTATCTGCGCCAGCACGCGCAGGAATCCGCGCTCAAGGGCACTGAAACCGCCCTGCCGTATGCCCGCGCCGCCAGCCTGGAAAACCGCTAAGTAAGGAGGATCATGCGCGCGCTACCTCTCCTGTCGCTGCTGATAGGCAGCTGCATGACGGTGCCAGCGTTGGCAGCCAACTCATCGCCTGAGGCGAGTGAATGGTTGAACAAGCTGGCACAGGCCGAGCAGAAGCAGAGTTACCAGGGCTCCTTCGTCTACGAACGTAACGGCAGCTTTTCTTCCCACGATATCTGGCATCGCGTTCAGGACGGCAAGGTCAGCGAACGGCTTCTGCAGCTCGATGGCACCGCCCAGGAAATCGTGCGCGTGGATGGCAAGGTGCAGTGCGTCAGTGGTGCCTTGGCGAGCGGGGTAGGTAAACCTCCTGATTCTGCACAGCGTTCGCTCGATCCCCTCAAGCTGATGAGCTGGTATGACCTGAGCGTGGCAGGCAAGTCACGGGTCGCTGACCGCGATGCCGTGATTGTCACGCTGACACCTCGCGATCAGCATCGCTACGCATTCGAACTCCACCTGGACCGCCGTACCGGGCTGCCGCTGCGCTCATTGATGCTCAATGACAAGGGGCAACTGCTCGAGCGCTTCCAGATGACCCGCCTTGACACCGACGACCTGCCTACCGACCAGGACCTGCAAGCCAGTGCTGCATGCAAGCCGGTCGAGCGGGTGGCCAGTACCAGCAGCGAAGCGGTTGCCGGTTGGCGTTCTGACTGGCTGCCGCCGGGATTCGAGTTGATCAACAGTACGGTGCGCCGCGACCCTGAGCGCAACAGTTCGATCAGCAGCCTTATGTATGACGATGGCCTGGCCCGATTCTCGGTGTTCCTCGAGCCGGTGAAGGACGATGCCGGCGCTGATGTGCGCACCCAGCTTGGCCCGACCTCGGCCGTTTCGCGCCGGCTGAATACGCCCAAGGGCAAGGTGCAGGTCACCGTGGTCGGCGAGATTCCACTGGGTACGGCAGAACGTATCGCGTTGTCGATGCGCCCTCAAGATGCCCAGGCGCGCCAGTGACGGTGCGCTTTTTCGGGCCGAATCAAGGGCAATGCACAGGCGAACGGACACGCGGCTGAAATGAAATTAAAGCATTGTCATTTGCAATCCTTCGGCAAATTTTCTATAGGTCAGGCTTCTAGGAGCCTGGCCTTTGCTGCTTTGTGCAGGGCAATTTCCAACTACCGCTCGTTGTGACGGGAGCCGTATGTCAATACCACGCTTGAAATCCTACCTAACGATGTTCGCCGCCGTGCTGATGCTCGGCCAGGTGCTCAGTGCCCAGGCCGATGAAGCCCTGCCGGACTTCACCACCTTGGTCGAGCAAGCCTCGCCGGCCGTGGTCAACATCAGCACCAAGCAGAAGCTGCCGGACCGCGTCGCCTCCGGGCAGATGCCAGACCTCGAAGGCCTGCCGCCGATGTTCCGCGAGTTCTTCGAGCGCAACATGCCGCAGCAGCCGCGTTCGCCGCGCGGTGACCGTCAGCGCGAGGCCATGTCGCTGGGTTCGGGCTTCATCATTTCCAGCGATGGCTATGTACTGACCAACAATCACGTGGTTGCCGATGCCGACGAGATCATCGTCCGCCTGTCGGACCGCAGCGAGCTGCAGGCCAAGCTGATCGGCACCGACCCGCGCACCGACGTGGCCCTGCTAAAGGTCGAGGGCAAGAACCTGCCGACCGTCAAGCTGGGTGACTCCGAGAAGCTCAAGGTCGGTGAGTGGGTGCTGGCCATTGGTTCGCCGTTCGGGTTCGACCACTCGGTGACCAAAGGTATCGTCAGTGCCAAGGGCCGGACGCTGCCCAACGACACCTATGTGCCGTTCATCCAGACCGACGTGGCCATCAACCCGGGTAACTCCGGTGGCCCGCTGTTCAACATGAAGGGCGAAGTGGTGGGTATCAACTCGCAGATCTTCACCCGTTCCGGTGGTTTCATGGGCTTGTCCTTCGCCATCCCGATCGACGTGGCCATCGATGTGTCCAACCAGCTGAAGAAAGACGGCAAGGTCAGCCGCGGCTGGCTGGGCGTGGTGATTCAGGAGGTCAACAAGGACCTGGCTGAATCGTTCGGCCTCGACAAGCCGGCGGGTGCCCTGGTGGCGCAAGTACTGGAAAACGGCCCGGCAGCCAAGGGCGGCCTGCAGGTGGGTGACGTGATCCTGAGCATGAACGGCCAGCCGATCGTCATGTCGGCCGACCTGCCGCACCTGGTCGGCAGCCTGAAGGACGGCGAGAAAGCCAAGCTCGAAATCATCCGCAACGGCAAGCGCCAGACCCTGGACGTCGCTGTCGGCCCAATGCCGGATGACGATGCCGACATCGGTGCCGGTACTGGCCCTGAAGGCGGCGCCGAGCGCAACAGCAACCGCCTGGGCGTGTCGGTATCGGACCTGACCGCCGAACAGAAGAAGACCCTGGAGCTCAAGGGTGGCGTGGTCATCAAGGAAGTCCAGGACGGCCCGGCCGCGATGATCGGGCTGCGCCCGGGCGACGTGATCAGCCACCTGAACAACCAGGCGGTCGCGTCGGCCAAGCAGTTCACCGAAATCGCCAAGGACCTGCCGAAGAACCGTTCGGTGTCGATGCGCGTACTGCGCCAGGGGCGTGCCAGCTTCATCACCTTCAAACTCGCTGAATAAGCGGGCTCAAGGGTAGGAAAGGGCAGCTTCGGCTGCCCTTTTTCATGAAAGTTCACAATTGCGGGGGCGAATGCTGTGTACAGTCCGGTAGAGGAATCTCCCATATCCCAGCAGCTTAAGGTACAATTCCCGGCTATTTTTCGGCGGGCGTCCGGCTCGCAGCCTTTTCCGAGTGTTGACCCGTGAGTGATTTGAGTCATATCCGCAATTTCTCCATCATCGCCCACATCGACCATGGCAAGTCGACGCTGGCCGACCGTTTCATTCAAATGTGCGGTGGCCTGTCGGCGCGCGAAATGGAAGCCCAGGTACTGGACTCCATGGACCTGGAGCGCGAACGCGGTATCACCATCAAGGCCCACAGCGTCACGCTCAACTACAAGGCGCAAGACGGCAAGGTCTACCAGCTGAACTTCATTGACACCCCTGGCCACGTCGACTTCACCTACGAAGTCTCGCGTTCGCTGGCGGCCTGTGAAGGTGCGCTGCTGGTGGTGGACGCCGGCCAAGGCGTCGAAGCCCAGTCCGTGGCCAACTGCTACACCGCCATCGAGCAGGGCCTGGAAGTCATGCCGGTCCTGAACAAGATGGACCTGCCCCAGGCCGATCCGGACCGCGTGAAGGACGAGATCGAGAAGATCATCGGCATCGACGCCACCGATGCCGTGGCCTGTAGCGCCAAGAGCGGCATGGGCGTGGACGAGGTGCTCGAGCGCCTGGTGCAGACCATTCCCGCGCCGGAAGGCGATATCGAGGCGCCACTGCAGGCGCTGATCATCGACTCCTGGTTCGACAACTACCTGGGCGTGGTCTCGCTGGTGCGTGTGCGCCACGGCCGCGTCAAGAAAGGCGACAAGATCCTGGTCAAGTCCACCGGCAAGGTGCACCTGGTCGACAGCGTCGGTGTCTTCACCCCGAAGCACACCCAGACCGCCGATCTGAAGGCCGGTGAAGTAGGCTTCATCATTGCCAGCATCAAGGACATTCACGGTGCGCCGGTCGGTGACACCCTGACCCTGTCCACGACCCCCGAGGTCGAAGTGCTGCCAGGCTTCAAGAAGATTCAGCCGCAGGTCTACGCCGGCCTGTTCCCGGTCAGCTCCGACGACTTCGAGGACTTCCGCGACGCCCTGCAGAAGCTGACCCTCAACGACTCGTCGCTGCAATACATGCCGGAAAGCTCCGACGCCCTGGGCTTCGGCTTCCGCTGCGGCTTCCTCGGCATGCTGCACATGGAGATCATCCAGGAGCGCCTGGAGCGCGAATACGACCTGGACCTGATCACCACCGCGCCAAGCGTGATCTACGAGCTTGAGTTGAAGACCGGCGAAACCATCGTCGTCGACAACCCGTCGAAGCTGCCGGATGTCTCGGCCGTGGCCGATTTCCGCGAGCCGATCGTCACCGCGACCATCCTGGTGCCGCAGGAGCACCTGGGTAACGTCATCACCCTGTGCATCGAGAAGCGTGGCGTGCAGCGCGACATGCAGTTCCTTGGCAGCCAGGTGCAGGTGCGCTATGACATGCCGATGAACGAAGTGGTCCTGGACTTCTTCGACCGCCTGAAGTCGACCAGCCGCGGCTATGCTTCGCTGGACTATCATTTCGATCGCTACCAGTCGGCCAACCTGGTCAAGCTGGATGTACTGATCAACGGCGACAAGGTCGATGCCCTGGCATTGATCGTGCACCGCGACAACGCGGCCTACAAAGGCCGTGCGTTGACCGAGAAGATGAAGGAGCTGATCCCTCGGCAGATGTTCGACGTGGCGATCCAGGCAGCCATTGGCGGCCAGATCATCGCGCGGACGACCGTCAAGGCGCTCAGAAAGAACGTACTGGCCAAGTGCTACGGTGGTGACGTCAGCCGTAAGAAGAAACTGCTGGAGAAGCAGAAGGCCGGTAAGAAACGCATGAAACAGGTGGGTAACGTGGAGATTCCACAGGAAGCCTTCCTCGCCGTGCTCAGGTTGGATAGCTAGGTCCTATGTCGCTAAATTTCCCGCTGTTGCTAGTCATCGCCGTCTTCGTCTGCGGTTTGCTGGGCTTGATCGATCTGCTGTTCCTGGCCCCGCGCCGGCGGGCAGCGATCGCCAACTACCAGGGCAGCGTCACCCAACCAGAAATGGCGGTGGTCGAGCGCCTGAACAAAGAGCCGCTGCTGGTTGAGTACGGCAAGTCGTTCTTCCCGGTGCTGTTCATCGTGCTGGTGCTGCGCTCGTTCCTGGTCGAACCGTTCCAGATTCCTTCGGGGTCGATGAAACCGACCCTGGAAGTGGGCGATTTCATCCTGGTGAACAAGTTCTCCTATGGCATCCGCCTGCCGGTGATCGACAAGAAGGTCATCGAGGTTGGTGACCCGCAACGCGGCGATGTGATGGTGTTCCGCTACCCGAGCGACCCGAACGTCAACTACATCAAGCGTGTGGTCGGCCTGCCAGGCGACAAGATCAGCTACACCAACGACAAGCGGCTGTTCGTCAACGGCCAGCCGATTGCCGAGCAGCTGGTCGGCGCCGAGCCAGGTACCCTGGGCAGCGCTGAGCTGTACAAGGAAAAACTCGGCGAAGCCGAGCACTTGATCCGCAAGGAGATGACCCGTTATCGCATGCCGCCGGACCAGCAATGGACCGTGCCGGCAGGCCATTACTTCATGATGGGCGACAACCGCGACAACTCCAACGACAGCCGCTACTGGGATGACCCGAAAATCCCTAAAGAGCTGCACGGCATGGTTCCGGACCGGAACATCGTCGGCAAGGCCTTCGCGGTGTGGATGAGCTGGCCAGAGCCCAAGCTCAGCCACTTGCCCAACCTGTCGCGGGTCGGCCTGATCCATTGATACCCTTCGGCGCTGTCTTGCAGACAGCGCCGAATGCATTTCTGACATAGGCTGTGTTCTCAAGGAACGAGAGATTCGCCGCTTACCGCGACGGACCACAGCCAAACAGTCTTTCAGGATGTTGATTTGAACAACGCGTTGAACAACCAACGGGTGGCTGCATGACTGCTTCCCTTGCCCGTCTCGAGCGCAAGCTCGGCTACACCTTCAAGGATCAGGAGCAGATGCTGCTGGCCTTGACCCACCGCAGCTATGCCGGGCGCAACAACGAGCGCCTGGAGTTCCTCGGTGACGCCATTCTCAACTTCGTCGCCGGCGAGGCGCTGTTCGAGCGCTTCCCGCAGGCCCGCGAAGGCCAACTGTCGCGTCTGCGTGCCCGCCTGGTCAAGGGCGAGACCCTGGCCCGCCTGGCCCGTGGTTTCGACCTGGGCGACTACCTGCGCCTGGGCTCGGGTGAACTCAAGAGCGGTGGCTTCCGCCGTGAGTCGATCCTGGCCGACGCCCTCGAGGCGCTGATCGGCGCCATCTACCTGGACGCGGACATGCAGACCGCGCGCGAGCGTGTCCTCGCCTGGCTGACCGACGAGTTCGAGGGCCTGACCCTGGTCGACACCAACAAGGACCCGAAAACCCGCCTGCAGGAGTTTCTGCAATCGCGCAGCTGTGAGCTGCCGCGTTACGAAGTGGTCGACATCCAGGGCGAACCGCACTGCCGTACCTTCTTCGTCGAATGCGAAGTGGTACTGCTGAACAACAAGAGCCGTGGCCAAGGCGTCAGCCGGCGTATTGCCGAGCAGGTCGCCGCCGCTGCTGCATTGATCGCCCTGGGCGTGGAGAATGGTAATGACTGATAACAATCCGACCCGCTGCGGTTACGTGGCCATCGTCGGCCGCCCGAACGTGGGCAAGTCGACCTTGCTCAACCACATCCTCGGCCAGAAGCTGGCGATCACCTCGCGCAAGCCGCAGACCACCCGCCACAACATGCTCGGCATCAAGACCGAGGGTGACGTGCAGGCGATCTACGTCGATACCCCGGGCATGCACAAGGCCAACGACAAGGCCTTGAACCGCTACATGAACCGCAACGCCTCGGCGGCCCTGAAGGACGTCGACGTGGTGATCTTCGTCGTCGACCGCACCAAGTGGACCGACGAAGACCAGTTGGTGCTGGAGCGCGTGCAGTACGTGACCGGCCCACTGATCATTGCCGTCAACAAGACCGACCGCATGGAAGAGAAGGCCGAGTTGATCCCGCACCTGCAATGGCTGCAGGAGCAACTGCCGAACGCTGAAGTGATGCCGATTTCCGCACAGCAGGGCCACAACCTGGAAGCGCTGGAAGCCCAGATCGCCAAGCACCTGCCGGAAAACGACCACTTCTTCCCGGAAGACCAGATCACCGACCGCAGCAGCCGTTTCCTCGCTGCCGAACTGGTGCGCGAGAAGATCATGCGCCAGCTGGGTGCCGAGCTGCCGTACCAGATCACCGTGGAAATCGAAGAGTTCAAGCAGCAGGGCCACGTGCTGCACATCCATGCGCTGATCCTGGTCGAGCGTGATGGCCAGAAGAAGATCATCATCGGAGACAAGGGCGAGCGCATCAAACGCATTGGCTCTGAAGCGCGCAAGGACATGGAAGTGCTGTTCGACTCCAAGGTCATGCTCAACCTTTGGGTCAAGGTCAAAGGCGGCTGGTCCGACGACGAACGCGCCTTGCGTTCGCTGGGCTACGGCGACCTCTAAGTATTACTGTTGGGGCCGCTTTGCGGCCCATCGCAGCGGTTCGTCGCCACGACAAGCCAGCTCCCACAGGTACTGCACATGACTTGAAGTCGATGCTGTCGGTGTGGGAGCTGGCTTGTCGTGGCGACGAACCGCTGCGATGGGTTGTGCAGCAGCCCCAATTAGCAGTATTACCGGGGCGCAGGTAACGAGTGATCTTTATGGAACAGCCAGTCGGCCAGCCGGCCTACGTCCTGCACAGCCGCGCCTACAAGGAAACCAGTGCTCTGGTGGACTTCTTCACCCCGCAGGGCCGCCTGCGTGCGGTGCTGCGGCGTGCGCGAGGCAAGGGTGGCAGCCTGGTGCGGCCGTTCGTTCCGCTGGAAGTGGAGCTGTTCGGCAAGGGTGAGCTGAAGAACGTCAGGCGCCTGGACACTGTGGGTATTGCAGCGTGGCTGCATGGTGACGCGCTGTTCAGCGGCCTCTACCTCAATGAACTGCTGATGCGCCTGCTCCCCGCCGAGGCGCCGCAACCCGAACTGTTCGAGCATTACGCACTGACCCTGCAAGCCTTGGCCGCAGGAAGGCCTTTGGAACCCCTGCTGCGCTCCTTCGAGTGGCGGCTGCTGGAAGACTTGGGCTACACCTTTTCACTCAGCCACGACGTCAACGACCACCCGATCGAAGCTGACGGACTGTACCGCCTGCGGGTCGATGCCGGCCTCGAGCGCGTGTACCTGGCCCAACCTGGTCTGTTCAGCGGCACCGAGCTGCTGGCCCTGGCCCAGGCCGACTGGAATGCCCCCGGCGCCTTGCTGGCGGCCAAGCGCCTGATGCGCCAGGCACTGGCGGTACACCTGGGGCCAAACCCGCTGGTCAGCCGGGAACTGTTTCGCAAGCGCTGAGCACGTCGTATGCTGTGTGGCTCAAACTTCAGGAGAGCCTTTCGTGACTCATAGCAACCGCATGCTTCTTGGCGTCAACATCGACCATGTGGCGACCCTGCGCCAGGCCCGCGGCACCCGCTACCCGGACCCGGTCAAGGCTGCGCTGGATGCCGAGGAAGCAGGCGCCGACGGCATCACTGTGCACCTGCGTGAAGACCGCCGGCATATCCAGGAGCGCGACGTGCTGGTGCTCAAGGATGTACTGCAGACGCGCATGAACTTCGAAATGGGCATCACCGAAGAGATGATGGCCTTTGCCGAAAAGATCCGCCCGGCGCATATCTGCCTGGTTCCCGAAACCCGCCAGGAGCTGACCACCGAAGGCGGCCTGGACGTGGCCGGCCAGGAGGCACGCATCAAGGCAGCGGTCGAGCGCTTGTCGCGTACCGGTGCTGAAGTGTCGCTGTTCATCGATCCTGACGAGCGGCAGATCGAGGCTTCGCGCCGTGTCGGCGCCCCAGCCGTCGAGCTGCACACCGGGCGTTATGCCGATGCCGAAACACCGACCGAAGTGGCCGAGGAACTGCAGCGCATCGTCGACGGCGTAGCATTTGGCGTGGGTCAGGGGCTGATCGTCAATGCTGGTCATGGCCTGCATTATCACAACGTCGAGGCGGTGGCGGCGATCAAGGGCATCAATGAACTGAACATTGGCCATGCCTTGGTCGCGCATGCGCTGTTCGTCGGCTTCAAGGCCGCTGTGGCCGAGATGAAGGCGCTGATCGTCGCGGCTTCGCGCTGATCAGTCGTCAGTGCCGGCCCGGAACACCAAGGTGAACCGGGTTGGCCCTGTCGCTTCGCTTCGAACCTCGATCCGCCCTCCATGCAATTGCATGATCGATTTCACGATCGCCAGTCCCAATCCCGTCCCACCCTCCAGCCGCGAACGCCCTGAACCCACTCGATAGAAACGCTCGAACAGTTGAGGTAAATGTTCATCGGCTATGCCTGGCCCTTGGTTTTCCACCCAGATCAACACATCGTTGCCCTGACGCTCGATGCCCAGCTTCACTGGCTGCCACTGAGGTCCATGCCGTATGGCATTGCTCAACAGGTTCGACAGCGCCCGCTGGAACATCAAGCGGTCTGCCAGCGCCGTCCCCCAGCCCTGCAAGTGCAGCTCGATACCCTTCAGCTCGGCACTGAAGGCAAACAACTCGCTTACCTGCGCCGCTTCCTCCGCCAACGCCAGTGGCTTGAGCGCCACCTGCGCCTGGGGCTGGCTGACCTGGGCGAGGAATAGCATGTCGTTGATGATACGGTTGAGGCGGGTCAGCTCCTCGACGCTGTCTTCCAGCACTTCCCGGTAGTGCGGGCTATCGCGCTCGCGGGCCAGGGTGACCTGGGCCTTGCCCATCAGGTTGCCCAGCGGGGTACGCAGTTCGTGGGCCAGGTCGTCGGAGAATTGTGACAACTGACGCACACCCTGATCCAGGCGGTCGAGCATCACATTGATACTGCGCGCCAGTTCTGCCAGCTCCAGCGGTAACCCGGTGGCGGGCAAGCGGTGTTGCAGGTCCTGGGTGGAGACTTGCCCAGCGATGCGGCGGAAGTGGCGCAGTGGCCTCAAGCCGCGTTGCATCAGCCACCAGGCGCCTGCGCCGATCAGCAGCAACAGCACGGGCAGGGCCAGCAGGGTGGAGTGCAGATAGGCCTGGAGCAGGGCATGGTCGTCGGCGCGGTTGAGTGACATCATCACCCGCACCGGGGTGTCGTCACGCAGGCGCATCTGCCGGGTCACGGTGAGGATCTGGTTGCCGCTGCTGTCGCGCCATTCGTGATAGTTCAGCCGTGAATCGGTAGGCAATTCGCCAACCCGGGACTCCAGCGCAGGGCCGAGGCTGAGCAGGTGCGGGTGGCGACCCTCAAGGGCCAGGACGCTCAGGCTGAGGTTGTCGTGGCCCATCACCAGGTCGAGCAACGGATGGGCGCGGTTGCCAAGGTCCTCACTGCGCAGGTCGACCCGCAGGTTGTGCTCTACCTGCAACATCTTGCGCGCCAGGTCCTTGCGGGCGCGGCTGTCCAGTTCGTGGTCGAGGGCGAACACTGCCAGGCAGGCGAGCAGCAAGACCAGGGCGGCGCCCATCAGGGTCATGCTCAGGCCCAGGCGCAGCGACAGGCTGGCCTGCTTCACACGCGGGCCTCGAGGACATAGCCGACGCCGCGCAGGGTATGGATCAGCTTGTCGTCAAACGGGTCGTCAATCTTTGCCCGCAGGCGGCGGATCGAGACTTCGACCACATTGGTGTCGCAATCGAAATTCATGTCCCACACCAGCGAGATGATCTGCGTGCGCGACAGGACCTCGCCGCTCTGGCGCATCAGCAGGTGGAGCAGGGCGAATTCCTTGGCGGTCAGGTCGATGCGCTTGCCGGCACGGTAGGCCCGGTGACGGCTGGGGTCCAGCTCCAGGTCGGCGACGCGCAGGGTGCTCGGTTGCAGTTGCTGGTCGTTACGGCGCAGCAGGCTACGAATCCGGGCCAGCAACTCGGGGAATTCGAACGGTTTGAGCAGGTAGTCATCAGCGCCCAGGTCCAGGCCTTTGACCCGGTCTGACAGGCGACCATGGGCGGTCAGCATCATGATCCGCGTGGCCGACTCGGCGCGCAGACGCTGCAGCACCGTCCAGCCATCCAGTTCGGGCAGGTTGACGTCGAGGATGACCAGGTCGTAGGGCTGCTGGCGCGCCAGGTGCAGGCCGTCGGTGCCAGTGTGTGCGCAATCGACCACGTAACCGTTTTCGCGCAGGCCTTGTTGCAGGTAGTCGGCGGTACGCAGTTCGTCCTCGATGATCAGTAGGCGCATGGGCGGGCTCGGTAGGCTGGAAAGGGCAGAATTCTCAAGCCTGTAGGGGCTTCAGGGTCAAGCAGCAGGATGTTACGGCATGCGAATGGCCCGTCGGCGCAGATAACGGATTTGTAATCCTGGCGTTATCTGGCTGTATGCCAGGGCCACATTGCAAGACTGTAATGCCCGCCTCACCTTGGCGTTAGCTGCCGGTGGATACGATTGCCCTGTCTGATCGGTTATCAACGAGGCAAGCACGATGAACCTGAGCAAGTACCTGCTGCTGGCGACCCTCGCCCTGGGCAGCGCCAGTGTCTACGCCGAAGGCGGCGCCGAACGTTCCCAGCAGTTCTGGCAAGCATTCCGCCAGGACCAGGAGCGCCTGCACGGCGACAAGCAACAGGCTGTCGCCGAGCGCGAGCGCAAGGCGCAGGAGAAGGCCCGCGAGGTGGCCAAGGACTGAGGCAACAGCGGCTGTGCCGGCACTGCTCCCCGGCACAGCGGTGATTCGGGCGTCCCTATGGACGCCTTTTTTATTTGCGCGCCAGCAGGGTGGCGCGGCGCGGGGCGGGCAAGCCTTCGATCGTCTTGCTGTGGTCGTTCGGGTCGAGGAAGTCGCCTAGCGACTGGTAGCGCATCCATTCGGTGCTGCGCTGTTCCTCGACGCTGGTGACACTGACGTCGACGCAGCGCACATCGGTGAAACCGGCGCGGCGCAACCAGCGCTCCAGGGCCGGTACCGACGGCAGGTACCAGACGTTGCGCATCTGCGCGTAACGGTCTTCGGGCACCAGCACCTGGTTTTCGTCGCCCTCGATCACCAGGGTCTCCAGCACCAGTTCGCCGCCTTTGACCAGGCAGTCCTTGAGCGCCAGCAGGTGCTCGATGGGCGATCGGCGGTGGTAGAACACGCCCATGGAGAACACCGTGTCGAAGCCTTCGAGGTTGGCCGGCAGCTCTTCCAGCGCGAACGGCAGGTGCCAGGCGGGCAGGTCGGGCAGGTATTGCTGCACAGCCTGGAACTGGCAGAAGAACAGCCAGTTGGGGTCGACGCCGATGACCATGTCGGCACCGGCACCGAGCATGCGCCACTGGTAGTAACCGTTGCCGCAGCCGACATCGAGCACGCGCTTGCCCTTGAGGTCAAGGTGCGGGCCGACCCGCGACCACTTCCAGTCCGAGCGCCATTCGGTGTCGACATGCACGCCGAACAGGTCGAAGGGCCCCTTGCGCCACGGAGACAGGTCCATCAGGGCCTGGCGCATCTGCGCACGGGTGGCGTCATCGCATTCGCAATCCAGGCGCAAGCCGTCAGCCAGGTCGATTTCGCTGGGCTGCAGGGCTGGCAGTGCGTCGAGCGCGCCACGCCAGCGGTCGAGGTCGCCGTGGCCTTTTTCCAGCTTGGCTTCCAGTTGAGCTTGCAGGCCTTGGGACCAGGAAGCCAGGGGCGTGCCCGCCAGGCGGCGGACGAGGGGGGACAGATCGATCATGGCAGGGCTATCAGCGAGGCAAAATTGAGGCATTGGAACCACGGCACCACCTTGGTGAAGCCAGCCGCGTACAGGCGTTCCTTGTGGGCTTGCAGGGTGTCGGGCTTCATCACGTTCTCGATGGCGCTGCGCTTCTGGGCGATTTCCAGTTCGCTGTAGCCATTGGCCCGCTTGAAGTCCAGGTGCAGTTCGTTGAGCAGGGACTGTTCTTCGTCATCAGCGAAACGCAGTTTCTCCGAGAGGATCAGCGCGCCACCGGGCAGCAGTGCCTGGCGGATCTGGCCGAGCAGCGCCAAGCGTTGTTCCGGGGCAACAAACTGCAGGGTGAAGTTCATCGCCACCACCGAGGCCGGTTCGAAGGGCAGGGTGAGGATGTCGGCCTCCAGCACATCGACCGGCAGCAACTCCTGGAACATCGAGTCCTGGGCGTTGAGGTACTGCCGACAACGCTCGACCATGGCGGCGGAGTTGTCAACCGCGATCACCCGGCAGCCGTCGCTGCGCACATGGCGGCGCAGCGACTGGGTGACAGCACCCAGGGAAGCGCCCAGGTCGTACAGCGCGGTGTTCGGCTGGGCAAAGCGGGCGGCCAGCACGCCGAGGTTTTCGACGATGGTCGGGTAACCGGGCACCGAGCGCTTGATCATGTCCGGGAACACGCGCACCACGTCTTCGTTGAACACGAAGTCGGGGACTTGCTCCAGAGGTTGGGCGAAAAGGCGGTCGGGTTGTTTGCTCACGGTGAATCCAGGCGGCTGACGATAGGCAGGGCCGGCATTCTAGCCAAACCGCGGCGAGGATGCATGGTTGGCTGACCAGCGCTGCCCGTTCAATTGACCCGGATGGCGCAATCGAAGGTCTGTACCGGGCGCACTTCCGGTGCCCAGGGCTGCTGATAGATCAGCACCAGGTGGCCTTCACCGGCGGTGCGGGCCTGGTAGCGCCAGGTGGAGATGCCCGAGCTGCCAACGATGCCGGCGTCCTCGGGGGCACTGTAGACCTCAGGGCCCAGGCTTTGCAGCACGTTGGACGCAGGGTTCTGCACCAGCCAGCGGTAGCCGGTGGTGGGGTTGCTAGGCAAAGTCAGGGTGAGGCTCTGGCCGACCTGCAGGCGCTTGGGGCATTCGCTTTCAGCGTCCAGTTCGACGGTTTGCGTTGGCTGTTGGGCGCAGGCGGCAAGCAGGGCGAGGCTCAGGGGAACGAGCAGACGAGGGGCGGTCATGGTGGCTCCGAAGACTGGCGATGGCCTGAGGATACCCGATGATCGAGGGATTTTGTGTTGCCAGTGCCGGCCTCTTCGCGGCTAAAGCCGCTCCCACAGGTACAGCACAGCGCTCGAAAACTGTGATTTCCCTGTGGGAGCGGCTTTAGCCGCGAAGAGGCCGGTAAAGGTCAGAACAGGACTTTGGCCACGTCAGCGAAGCGCTTGGCGAAATGCACGGTCAGGCCTTCACGCAGGTAGTCCGGCAGCTCTTCGTAGTCACCGCGATTGGGCTCGGGCAGGATCAGCTCGAAAATCTTCTGCCGCCGCGCCGCGATCACTTTTTCACGCACGCCGCCAATCGGCAGCACCTGGCCGGTCAGGGTCAGTTCGCCAGTCATGGCAACCCCCTTTTTCGGCGCCTGGTCACGGGCCAGGGACAGCAGGGCGCTGGCCATGGTCACCCCGGCACTGGGGCCATCCTTGGGCGTGGCACCCTCGGGCACGTGCAGGTGGATGAAAGCTTCGTTGAAATAACCGGGGGTGCCACCGAACTGCTTCAGGTTCGAGCTGATGTAGCTGTAGGCGATCTCCGCCGATTCCTTCATCACGTCACCCAACTGCCCGGTGAGCTTCAGCCCGCGGTTGAGGCTGTGGATGTGGGTGGCTTCGATCGGCAGGGTCGCGCCGCCCATGCTGGTCCAGGCCAGGCCGGTAATCACGCCTTTGCCTGCCAGCACCTGCTCGCTGCGGAACACCGGCATGCCCAGGGCGGGCTCCAGGTCCTTGTTGCCGATCTTGAGCTTGGCGTCCGGGTCTTCCAGCAGCTTGACCACGGCCTTGCGCACCAGCTTGCCCAGCTGTTTTTCCAGCTGGCGCACCCCGGCTTCACGGGCGTAGCCCTCGATCACCGTGCGCAGGGCGCTGTCGCTGATGCTCAGGCTGGTCTTGGCCACGCCGGCCTTATCCAGCTGCTTGGGCCACAGGTGGCGCTTGGCGATGGCCAGCTTCTCTTCGGTGATGTAGCCGGACAGGCGGATCACCTCCATACGGTCGAGCAGCGGTCCGGGGATCGAGTCGAGGGTGTTGGCGGTGCACACGAACAGCACCTTGGACAGGTCCAGGCGCAGGTCCAGGTAGTGGTCGAGGAAATCGACGTTCTGCTCCGGGTCGAGGGTTTCCAGCAACGCCGAGGCCGGGTCGCCTTGGTAGCTCTGGCCCATCTTGTCGATCTCATCGAGCATGATCACCGGGTTCATCACCTCGACTTCCTTCAGCGCCTGCACCAGCTTGCCCGGCTGGGCGCCGATGTAGGTGCGGCGGTGGCCCTTGATCTCTGCCTCGTCACGCATGCCGCCGACGCTGAAGCGGTAGAACGGCCGGCCGAGGGATTCGGCGATGGACTTGCCGATGCTGGTCTTGCCCACCCCCGGCGGGCCCACCAGCAGCACGATCGAGCCGCTGATCTCGCCCTTCCAGGCGCCGACGGCGAGGAATTCGAGGATGCGCTCCTTGATGTCATCCAGGCCGGCGTGGTGCTGGTCGAGCACCTTGCGCGCATGCTTGAGGTCGAGCTTGTCCTTGCCGTACACACCCCAGGGCAGGGCGGTAGCCCATTCCAGGTAATTGCGGGTGACGGCGTATTCGGGCGAGCCGGTCTCGAGGATGGCCAGCTTGCCCATTTCTTCGTCGATGCGCTTTCTCGCCTGCTCAGGCAAGGTCTTGCCGGCAAGGCGCTGCTCGAACTGTTCGAGGTCGGCGCTGCGGTCATCCTTGGTCAGGCCCAGTTCCTGCTGGATGACCTTGAGCTGCTCCTTGAGGAAGAACTCGCGCTGATGCTCGCCGATCTGCCGGTTGACCTCGGCGGAAATCTCGTTCTGCAGGCGCGCGACCTCGACCTCCTTGCGCAGCATCGGCAGGACCTTTTCCATGCGCTTGAGCATGGGCACGCAGTCGAGCACTTCCTGCAGCTGGTTACCCGTGGCGGAGGTGAGCGCGGCGGCGAAGTCGGTGAGTGGCGACGGGTCGTTGGGGCTGAAGCGGTTGAGGTAGTTCTTCAGTTCTTCGCTGTACAGCGGGTTGAGCGGCAGCAGTTCCTTGATCGCATTGATCAGCGCCATGCCGTAGGCCTTGACCTCGTCGGTCGGCTCGGCCGGCTGGCGCGGATATTCGACTTCGACCAGGTACGGCGGGCGATGGTGCTTGAGCCAGGTGCGGATGCGCACCCGGGTCAGGCCCTGGGCGACGAACTGCAATTTGCCGTTTTCGCGGCTGGCGTGGTGCACCTTGACCAGGGTGCCGTACTGCGGCAGGGCCGAGGTGTCGAAATGGCGGTGGTCTTCCGGCGGGGTATCCATGAAGAACAGTGCCAGCGAGTGGTGCTCGGTCTTGGCTACGAGGTCGAGGGTTTCGGCCCAGGGCTCTTCGTTGACGATCACCGGCAGCACTTGCGCGGGGAAGAACGGGCGGTTGTGGATCGGGATCACGTAGACCTTGTCCGGCAACTGCTGGCCGGGCAGGGCGAGGGCGTGGCCGGTATTGGCCTTGGTATCGAGGTGTTCGACTTCGCTGTGTTCGTCGGGTTGTTCCGGAAAATCCTGCTGGTCGCTCATGGGGCACCTGCGTGAATGACTATGGTGCTTAGATGGGGCGCGGGGGGATGGGTTTCAATGGTAGACGAAGGGCGCAGAGGGAGGGTTTCATCTTCGGTTTTTGCCGGACCCTTCGCGGGCAAGCCCGCTCCCACAGGTACAGCGCTGCCCTGAAGAACAGCGCTGTACCTGTGGGAGCGGGCTTGCCCGCGAAGGCGGCGGTGAGGCCACCGCCGCAGCTGAAACTTAGTCAGCCAATTTGTAAGCGATGATGTAATCGCCCATCTTCGTGCCCAGCGAGCCATGGCCGCCGGCAACGATCAGCACGTACTGCTTGCCGTCCTTGCCGGTATAGGTCATTGGCGTGGCCTGGCCACCCGCTGGCAGGCGGGCCTTCCACAGTTCCTTGCCGTTGTTCACGTCATAGGCGCGCAGGTACTGGTCGAGGGTGCCGCTGAGGAAGCCGACGCCACCGGCGGTGACGATCGAACCGCCCATGCTCGGTACGCCTACCGGCATGCCGATCGGCACTGGGGTGCTGTCACGGGTAGTGCCGTTCTTGCGCTTCCATACCACCTTGTTGGTGAACAGGTCGATGGCCGCCACATAACCCCAGGCGGGTGCCTGGCACGGGATGCCGATCGGCGACATGAACGGGTGCATGGTCACTGCGTAAGGCGCGCCAGTGTTCGGCTGCACACCGCTGGTCTCGCTTTCGCGCTTGCTGCCGGCAGCAACCTGCTCGCGCGGCACCATCTTCGACACGAAGGCCATGTAGTTGGGCGAGGTGAACAGCAGCTGGCGCACCGGGTCGACCGACACACTGCCCCAGTTGAACACGCCGACGTTGCCCGGGTAGATCAGGCTGCCCTGTTCGGACGGCGGGGTGTATTGCCCTTCGTAGCGCAGCTCGCGGAACTGGATGCGGCACAGCATCTGGTCGAACGGCGTGGCGCCCCACATGGCCTTTTCGGTCAGCTCAGGGCCAAGCAGGTTGAGGTCGGAGCGGGCCTGGGTCGGTGCGGTGTGGTCACCCTTGACCGCGCCCTGCGGGACCGGGATCTCGCGAATCGGCACGATCGGCGTGCCGTCGCGGCGGTCGAGCACGTACAGGCTGCCCTGCTTGGTCGGCACGATGATCGCCGGCTTCACGTCGTCCTTGGTCTTCAGGTGCACCAGGGTCGGCTGGCTGCCGACGTCCATGTCCCACAGGTCGTGGTGGGTGAACTGATAGTTCCAGCGGGCCTTGCCGGTGGCCAGGTCCAGGGCGACCACGCCAGCGCTGTACTTCTCGGCGCCCGGGGTGCGGTCGGCGCCCCACTGGTCAGGGGTCTGGTTGCCCAGCGGCAGGTAGACCATCCCCAGGTCTTCGTCGACGCTGGCCAGCGACCACATGTTGGCCGAGTTGCGGCTGTACATCTTGCCCGGGGCCAGCGGCTTGGTGTCGTCCGGGTTGTTGCTGTCCCAGTTCCACACCAGGTGGCCGTCGTGCACGTCGTAGGCGCGGATCACGCCGGACGGTTCGTTGGTCGACTCGTTGTCGGTCACATGACCACCGATGATCACCAGGCTGCGGGTGATCGCCACTGGCGAGGTGGAGTAGTAGCCACCGGCAGTGAACGGGCCGATGCCCGTGGTCAAGTCGATCGCGCCCTGGTTGGCGAAGCCTTCGCAGACCTTGCCGTTGTCGGCGTTGATGGCGATCAGGCGGGCGTCGGCGGTCGGCAGGTAGAGGCGGCGTGGGCAGGCCTGGGCCACGGCCTGGCCGGCGTCGGACACTTTCGGTGCCGGGCTGCCGTCGCGGCTGACGTAGCTGTTCTCGTCATAGTACGAGACGCCGCGGCAGGTCATGTGGGCGAAGCCCTTGAAGGTGCCGACCGGGGTCTTGATCTGCGGGTCGTAGCGCCAGATCTCGGCACCAGTGTCCGGGTCCAGGGCCAGCACCTTGCTGTGGGCGGTGCAGGCATAGAGCATGCCGTTGGCCTTCAACGGGGTGTTTTCGTTGGTCAGCTCGACCGGGTCGTTGTCGGTCGGCAGGTCGCCGGTGCGGATGCGCCAGGCTTCTTCCAGGCGGTAGGCGTTCTGCGCGGTGATCTGGCGCAGCGGCGAATAGCGGTCGCCGTGCTCGGTGCGGCCATAGGCCTGCCAGTCGCCATCCGGCATGGCCGGTGCGGCGCTGCCCATTTCGCTGTTGTCGCGGCCCAGTTCGCCGAACACTTCACCTGGATGGGTGAACTGGCTGCCCAATGCGCAAGCGCCGGAAGCCAGCACGGCAACGCTCAGCAGTGCGGTGTTGGCCTTGGCGGCAGGGCCGGTCAGCGGGCGACGGGCCCACGGCAGCAGCAGCACCACGCCGATGGCGAACCAGATGGCCAGCCGCGGCACCAGTTGCCACCAGTCCAGGCCCACTTCGAGCATGGCCCAGATGGTGCTGCCCAGCAGCACCAGGCCATACAGGCCCAGAGCAATACGGCGCTTGGCCAGCAGCAGGGCGCCCGACAGGGCAAAGCCGATGCCGGCAATCAGATAGTACAGCGATCCGCCCAGCTGGCTCAGCTTGATGCCGCCGGCCAGCAGGGCCAGGCCCATCAGCAACAGCAGCACGCCCATCAGGCGTGGCAGCCAGCGGGTTCCTTGGTTGGCACCGTCAGTGCTCATCGTAGGTTCTCCCTTTAGTGAAGGTGGTCAGTGTGAAAGTGGTCAGAACGTGCTTTGAATCTTCAGGCCGCCGATCAGCGCGCTGTCGACCTGCGACACCCCGCCCGGATGGCGGATGTACTGCAGGTTCGGGCGCACCGTGAGCCAGTCGGCCAGGTGAATGCCGTAATAGAGTTCGGCGCTGTACTCGGTGTCTTGCACCGGCAGGTAGCCCGGGTTGTCGTAGTCGTCGAGGCCGGCCACCTGATTGGCCAGGCGGGCGTTCTTGCGGTAGGCCGGATTGGCGTGCACGCGGGCGACGGCGAAGCCGATGCCGTCCTTGGCGCGGGCGTCGAAGGGGCCTTTGTATACCAGTCCAGCTTGAACATAGTTGTCGATGACATTGGTCTTCTTGTCGTGCAATGTGGCGTTGGCGAACAGACTCAGGCCGCGCGACTGGTCGGACGCCAGCGAGGTGACCTGCTGCTGGGCCCCGAGCCACATGCCGTGCTTGCTCGAACTGCTGCGGTAGGCGGCGCCACTGAGGGCTGCCGGCTGGCCGTTGCTGTCCTTGAGAACATCCTGTGCCTTGGCATTACTGTAGTAGTAGCCGGCGCGATATTCCCCTTTCAGGCCATTCAGGCGTGGGCTCCATACCAGTTCGACCGGCATGACCGCGCCTTGGGTGCCGCTGCCGCTGAGCTTGAAGCCGTTGCCCGATTCGAGGTTGGACGGGTTTTGCTCATACACGCCAACCTGGGCATACAGCTCAGGGTTGAGGTTGTAGCGCACGCGCATGGCCCACTGGCTGACCGGCCAGTTGTACCAGATGCCGCCGACCCAGTTGCCCACCTGCGAGCCGCAGAAGGCGAGGTTCTGGAAGTCGCAGGGGAAGCTGTTGAAATCCTCGCCTTCGCCGAAACGGCCGACTTTCACGTCCAGGGCGCCGTCGAAGTATTTCTGCTTGATCCACATTTGCGTGAGCCGCCAGGTTTCGCCACGGCCCCAGACTTCCTGGGCCGAGGTGAAGCCGCCGACCCGCGGGTCGTTGATGCGGTCGTTGCTGATGTTGTTGCCGTGGCGCTCGGTAAGGGTCAGCTGGAACTCGGTGTCGTTCCAGCCGAGAATCTTCTCCAGGTCCAGGTGGCTGCCGAAGGTGAACTGGTCGCTGTAGCGTGCCGTGCGGTCGTGGTCGTAGCCGCCGTGCAGGTTGCTGCCCATCTCGCCGGTGTAGCCGAGGGTGAAGTCGTAGCCTTTTTCCAGCAGCTCGGTACGGGTGCCACCCCAGTCGCCGAACATCCATGGGGAGTCCTTGGCGAAGGGTTCGCTGGCGCTGGCGGTGTTCGGCAGGCTGGCGGTAAGGGCAATGAGGGCAAAGCCGGTGTAGCGGGTCTTGGGCAGTTGGAACATGAGATAGCGCTATCTTTTGATTATTGGGCAAACGGCAAGCGCACCGAGGAGTGGGTTCTTCGATGGAAGTGGCAATTGGGAATGCTGGATGAAGCGATTCAGCTTGCGGCGGGGAGGATATAGGGGAAGTTGTAAGAAAAAAAGACAAAATGTCGCAGTTGATTGTTGCTGATCCAGTAACAGTCAGTTGGGCAAGGGGGCTGCAGTGCAGCCCCAAATCGCTTAGAAGGTGGTCCGCAGTCCAACTTCTACGCTGCGCCCCGGCGCTGGCGCGATATCCCGAAGAATCGAACTCGCATAGCGCACGGTCTGGTCGGTCAGGTTCTCGCCGCGCACGAAGGCCAGCCACTGGCTCTGGCCGATGTCGAAACGGTAGCCGACGCTGGCCCCAAGCGTGGTGTAGCCGTCGGTGCTGGTCTCATTCTCAGGCTTGCGATGCTGCGATGCGGCATGTTGCACATCGACCCGTGCCTGCCAGCGGTCCAGTTCCCATACCAGTCCGCTGTTCAGCCGCAACGGGGCAATGCGCGGCAAGGGCTCGCCGCTGTCAAGGTTCTTGGCCCGGGTGTAGTCGCCGGACAGCTCCAGCGCAAAGCTGCCGTAGCGGTTCTCGAGCAGCTTCCAGCGGTCTTGTGCCTCGATGCCGTAGAAGCGCGCACGCACGCCCTGGTACTGGTATTCGGGGAAGCCGCCATCGTCATGATCGTGGTGGTGATCATCCTCGTCATGGTCGTGATCATGGCCTTCACGCAGGTTACCCGTGCCGATCAGGCCGATATAGTTGCGGAAGTGGCTGTAAAACACCCCGACACTGCCCTTGTGGGTGCCATTGTCGAAGCGCAGGGCCAGGTCAGCGGAAATGGCCTTTTCCTTGTTCAGGCTGGCGTCACCGACTTCATACGCGCCGGTGGCCACGTGGGCGCCGTTGGCATAAAGCTCGTAGAACGTCGGGGCGCGCTCGGTGTAGCCGAGGTTGGCCGCCAGCGACCAGATCGGGTCGAGCTGGTACACCGCGCCCGAAGACAGGCTGAAGGCGTTGAAGCTGCTGGCGCTGTCTGCGTCGACGAAGTTCTCGTTGCCCTTGGCATCGGGGTCGACGCGGGTGTGTTCCAGGCGTGCGCCCAGGCTCAGGTTCAGGCGCTCGGTGGCCTGCCACTGTTCGAGCATGAACAGCGCCAGGCTGTCGGTGTCGGTGTGCGGGACGAAGGCTTCCTCGCCCAGCGCCGAGAACTCGTTGCGGCTGACCTGTGCGCCAATCACGCCTTCGAGCGGCCCGAGCGGCTGATGACGGGCTTCGATGCGGGCTTCGTAGCCCTTGTTCTTGAAGGTGGTGTGTACCTCGCCTTCTTCGATCTCGCTGTGCTCGTAGTCGGTGTAGCCGGCATCGACCTTTACCGAGCTGAACGGCCCGTCCAGGTCACGCAGTTCCGAGGCAAAGGCGTAGTGGTCCTGCTTCATGTCCAGGCGCACGCCGGACTCGGCCACCGAGCCGTAGTTGCTGTCGTAGCGGCTGTAGGACAGGCCGGCATAACCATGGTCCCAGTTGTAGGAACCGCCGATTGCGCCACCGTCCTGGCGGCCGTCGCTGTTTTCCAGGCGGTGGCGACTGCCTGGTGCCTCGGGGTCACGGACCTTGGCGCTCTGCGCGTAGCCGGGGATACGCAGGTCATTGAATTGACGGCTATTGGCGTCCAGGTGCAAGGCGAAGGTGCCGTCACCGGCTTCCAGCTTGCCGGAACTGCTGCGGGTGGTGTCGGCGCCGCCGTAGCGCAGTTCGCCAGCACCGTGGATGCCCTCGATCGGCGAGTCGGGGATGCGGTTGTCGAAAGTGTTGATCACCCCTCCGATGGCATTGCCGCCGTACAGCAGGGCGGCCGGGCCGCGGACAATCTCCACGCGCTCGACCGTGACCGGGTCCAGCGGCACGGCGTGGTCATAGGAGAGCGATGAGGCATCCAGGGCACCCACGCCATTGCGCAGGATGCGAATGCGGTCGCCATCCAGGCCGCGAATCACCGGGCGGCTGGCGCCTGGGCCGAACCAGGTTGAGGCCACACCGGGTTGCTTGTTCAGGGTTTCACCGAGGCTGCCGTGCTGCTGTTGCAACAGGTCGTCACCTTCGAGCACGGTGCTGGGGGCTGCCTGTTGACGGTTGCCCAGCGGATTGGCGGTGACGACCTGGGGTTCCAGTTCCACGGCTTGGCTGGGTGATGAGGCGAGCCACAGGGCGACAGCGAGGGGGGAGAGGCGGAGCGGGATGTACAGCATGGGGATGAGGCGTTCCTTGGCAGATGCTTTTGTGTTGTTACAATATAACATCACTATTTCAGCACAGAGGTTTTGCCCCTGGCCAGTGGTTTTTCCGCAGGCAACACGGATCCCACCCGCCACTACACTCGTGTAAGGTGCGCATCTTTCCTACGGAGCACTGGCATGAGCACGGCCCAACACAACGCGCTGCACGGCAAGACCCTCGAACAGATCCTCACCGAACTGGTGGCGCACTACCAGTGGCAGGGCCTGGCCGAACGCGTTGATGTGCGCTGCTTCAAGAGCAATCCGAGCATCAAGTCGAGCCTGACCTTCCTGCGCAAGACGCCCTGGGCGCGGGAGAAGGTCGAGCAGTTGTACGTGAAGCTGCAGCGCCAGGCCTGACATGCCACGGCGCCCCTGGCTGACGTCGATGGCGTTGCTTGGCTGGTTCGGCCTTACGGTGCAGGTCTACCTGGTGCTGCTGGCGCGCTGGCAGGAGCAAGCCAGCCTGATTGGCGGGTTGATCAATGTGTTCGGTTACTTCACGGTGCTGACCAATACCCTGGTGGCGACGGTGCTCAGCTACGCGGCCTTTGGCCGGGAGTCGGCGGCCAGGCGCTGGTTTCTGTCACCTTCGGTGAGTTCTGCGGTGGCGGCCAGCATCGTGCTGGTGGCGTTGGCTTACAGCGTGCTGCTGCGCCACCTGTGGCAGCCCGAAGGCTGGCAGTGGCTGGCGGATGAACTGCTGCACGATGTGATGCCGCTGCTGTTCGCCTTGTACTGGTGGTTCGAGGTGCCCAAAGGCAGACTGCGGCTCTGGCACCTGATGGTGTGGGCGCTGTACCCGGCAGTGTATTTCGCCTATGCGCTGTGGCGGGGGAGTGAGATCGGGGCGTATGCCTACCCGTTCATCGATGTGGCGAGTCTGGGGTATGGGCAGGTGATGCTCAATGCCCTGGGGGTGTTGGCGGGGTTCTGGGGGATTGGCCTGGTGTTGCTGGGGCTGGACCGGTGGCGGGGATTGCGCAGGTTTGCTTGATCTGTAGGAGCGGCCTTGTGTCGCGAAAGGGCTGCGAAGCGGCCCCAGCAATATGTGTGGCGTCGCTGAAATCCCGGGGCTGCTTGGCAGCCCTTTCGCGACACAAGGCCGCTCCTACAGGGGAGCACGGCCGGGAGGTTCACTCGTCGTCTGCAGATCCATCGGCACGCCAATATGCGGCGGCCTTGAGGGCATCTTCCGCCACGCCTCTTTCCAGCAACAACGCCTTGGCCTGGCGGGTTAGCGATTTTTCCAGCGCCACCCAGCTGTACAGTTTGCCTTCGGGCAGCGACAGCGTGTTGAGCAACGCCAGCAAGTCTTCATCGCGCTTCAGCCAGATCACTTCAACCTCAGCCTTGCTCGGCAGCGGCTGGCGCTCCTGTTCATCCTCGATCTGGATCACTGCCAGCACCCGACGCCCCGCCGGCAGCTCCTCCAGGCGTCGGCCAATTGCCGGGATCGCCGTTTCGTCACCCACCAGCAGGTAGCTGTCGAAGATATCCGGTACCACCATCGAGGCCCGTGGCCCGGCGATGTTCAGCGTCTGCCCAGGTTTCGCCTGGGCCGCCCAGGTCGAAGCTGGGCCGTCGCCGTGCAGCACGAAATCGATGTCCAGTTCGTGGGCCACCAGGTCGATACGGCGCGGCGTGTATTCGCGCATGGTCGGCCGGGCGCCACCGTCACGGCCCAGGTTGCGGGCGTCGATGGCCTGCTGCTGCTCGGCCGTTTCAGCGAACAGCAACTTGATGTGGTCGTCACTGCCCAGGCTGGTGAAGCCCTGCAGTTCGGCGCCACCTAGGGTGATGCGGCGCATGCGCGGGGTGAGGTCGGTGACCCGCAGCACCTGCAGGCGGCGTTGGCGGATTTCGTGGTTGACGCGGTGAATGCTGTCACTCATGGGGATTCTCCCTGACTGGATCGGCAGGCCCGGAGGCGATGGCCTTGGCAGTGTCGTTGAGCAGGTTGCGCACCCGTTCGATTTCTTCCGGCGTCCAGCGGCCACTGTGCATGTGCAGGGCATGGCGCAGGTTGCCGACCGCCTCGTGGATTTCCGGCGGGCGGTCGTGGCCACGCAAGGCGCGCTTGCTGACTTCGATGCGCATGCGCACGCCATCCAGGGCAACGGCCTGATCGGCCAGCGCGTTACGGCCGGCAGCGGTAATGGCGTACAGGCGTTTGCTGCCGTGCACCTGGCCACTGATCAACTCGGCTTCTTCGAGGAAATTGAGGGTGGGGTAGATCACGCCGGGGCTCGGCGTGTAGCTGCCGTCGAACAGGTTTTCGATCTGGCGGATCAGGTCATAGCCATGGCCCGGTTGCTCGGCCAGCATCGACAGCATCAGCAGCTTGAGGTCACCCGGGGCGAAAACCCGCGGGCCGCGCTCGCCACGGGCAGGGCGGCGTTCAAAAGGGTCATGTGCGGAGTGGTCACGCATTTAGAGGCTCCCTGTGTTTCGATATATCGAAAGATATTACTCAAGATATATCTAAACACAAGCCTCTAAATGCCGATGATTATCATCTACGTTTTAGATGAGTCGTCGCCATGCATGGCAACCTGCGGTGGTTTGCACTCGTTCGGGTTACCTGGCTGCAAGTACGGCATCAGGATCGGCGCCATGCCCTTGAGTACCTGCACCGGCAGCGCCGAGGTGAACTTGAAGGCTTCCGCCGAGCGCCCAGGGACAAAGGCGGTCAGGGTGCCGAAGTGGTTTTCACCGAGGAAGAACACGAAGGTGGCGGTACGGTTGAGCGAGCGTGAGCCGATCAGCCGGCCGCCAGCGCCGAAGCTTTCGATACGGTTGTCACCGGTACCGGTCTTGCCGCCCATCACCAGCGGCGTGCCATCCTTGAGCTTGAAGCTGCCGGAGATGCGTCGCGCGGTACCGGCATCGACCACCTGCGACATGGCCCCTTTCAGCGCCCGCGCCACTTCCACCGGCAGAATTCGCACACCCCGGTCCGGGTCGCTGACCAGCTTGGTCTCGTAGGGGGTGTTGGCGGCAAAATGCAGGGTGTCGATGCGTAGCGTCGGCAGGCGCACGCCGTCGTTCTGGATGATGCCGACCAGTTCCGACAGCGCAGCCGGGCGGTCGCCGGAACTGCCGATGGCGGTGGCCAGCGACGGCACCAGATGGTCGAACGGGTAGCCCACGCGCTTCCAGCGTTGATGGATATCGAGGAACGCTTCGATCTCGACCATGGTGCGGATGCGGCTGTCACGCGCACCCTGGTGCCGGCTCTTGAACAGCCAGCTGTAGACTTCCTGGCGCTCGAAATGGCTGGCGTTGACCATTTCGGTGAGCGTGGAACTCGGGTGCTTCAACAGGTAGCCCAGCAGCCACAGGTCCAGCGGGTGGACCTTGGCGATGTAGCCCTGGTCGGGCAGGTCGTACTTGCCGGGGCCGTAGGCTTCGTACATCTCCGCCAGCTTGCCGTCGGTGAGTTTGCCCAAGGCGATCTTGTCATCCTTGCTGTGGGCACGGACGAAGGCATTGAAGGTTTCCTGGCCGGCTTCCGGGAACAGGTAGCGGTGCACCGCCGCCAGACGCTGCGGGGTGGCGCGCATGCTGTCGAGGAAAGTGTCCAGGCGCTGCTGGGAAGTCTTGCGCTGGTACTTCTTCCAGAAGCGCATCAGGTAGCTTGTGCCTTCCTTGTCGGCGAAACGGGCCAGGTATTCCTGGCGGCGCGGGTCGGAGTCGTCCTTGAGCAGCGGCACGCGGTTGAACGGCTGCTGGTAGGTGACGTAACGCACCAGGTCGCGCATCAGGCGGATGAACGGCAGGTTGATCGATTCGCGCAGGGCATCCTTGAGTGTCGGGTTGCGGTTGTTGTCTTCCTTGCGGAAGTTGTTGAACACGTGCATGCCGCCGCCGGTGAAGAAGGCTTCACCCGTGTTGGCCGAGTATTTGCGTTCCAACGCGGCATCGAGCATGGCATCCAGGCTCTGGTTCTTGCTGTTCTGTGCCAGCCATTCCAGTGACCACTGGGTAATGCGGTCGAGCTCGGCGACTTCGACTTTCTTCAACTCGGCTGCAGGCTTGCCGGCGTACTTGTCGTGCAGCTCGGCGATGATTTCCAGGTAAGTCGTGAGCACTCGTAGTTTGGCGGTCGAGCCCAGTTCCAGTTTGCTGCCTTCGTTGATATCGAAAGGCTGGTTGGTGCTGTCGGTCTGCACACGGACCCGCGAACCATCGGCGGTGCGCTCGAACAAGGTGAAGCTGTAGCTCACCTGGTCGGTAGTCTTGGAGGTGAGCAGGCGTTCACCGATCAGGCCGATCTGCGCGGCGAATTCGGGGTCGGCAAGGTTTTTCAGGTACTGGCTGACCTGCAGCTGCAGGTCGGCTTGCAGGGTGCTGGTGGCTGACACATCGAGGCGGTCGAGGTCATACAGCGGGCGGTTGAGCATGGCCGCCAGGCGGTTGCGGGCCAGGCTGATGCCTTTGTTGGTGATGATCGGCACGATGGTCGGCTGGGCGACCCAGTCGCGGTAGACCGCCTTGCTGGCCAGCGCCGCGTCGGCCAGCGGTTGATCGATGATCTTGGCGGCCGCCAGCACGCGAATGTGCGAGTCGGTGAGCTCGGCCAGTTCGACACGGCCCTTGGACAGGTAATGCGAAGGGCGGCGCTGGGCGATCATCAGCGACAGCACCTGGCGCAGGGCCAGGCCGCGCGCGGCCATGCTGTCCGGGTCCGTTGCGGTGGAGGTCAGTGCCTGGTTGACCTGGTCGAAATCGGCGCCGTACCAGACCCGCAGGCCCTCGGCCATGCCATGCACCTCGCCATGCCCAGGCACGGCCGACAGCGGCACGCTGTTGAGGTAGTCACGCACGATCCGGTGGCGCGCTTCGCTGGTGTCGGGGCCACCCTGGTAGGCGCGCACGCTGGCCGAGATCATCTGGCGGATCTTCTCGGCACCATTGACGGTCAGGCCATCCGGCGAATGGCGGTACTTCTCCAGCTGGGTGGCGAGGGTGCTGCCACCCGCCGACTGGCCGGGCAGGGCCAGATACTTGGCCACCTGGCTGTAGGCAGCCTTGGCAAAGCGTGGCCAGTCCACGGCCGGGTTGTTCTTTACGTCCGTGGTATCGAGCAGGTCGCGGTTTTCGATGAACAGCAAGCTGTTGACCATCACCGGTGGGATGGAGGCGAAATCCGGGTACAGGTGCTGCGGGTAGTTGTACTGGTACAGCGTCTCGCCGCGGCAGTCGGTGATCGACAAGCCGGTCTGGATCTTTTCGATGTAGGGGGCAAACAGACCATGATCGACATAACGCATCAAGGCGGGGGAGAACTGCACTTGTTCGCTGATCAGGTAATCGCGTTTCAGCAGGCGAGGCAGGAATTCGCCCAGCCCGCTATAGCCCAGGCGCTTGTCGAACGGCCCGTCGCCCGGGTAGACGATCGCATCGCTCGGCCCTGGCTGCAGCGAATAGGTGAGGGTGGTGGCCAGCTTGCTGAATTCGCGCGATTGCAGGTTGGAGGTGCGGAACTCGTCATAGGCGGCGAAACCGATGGCAACCAGTACCACCAGCAGGATCAGGAAAATCAGCCGCCACCAGAGCCTGCGCTGACGTGGGGACTGCGGTTGTGGCGTCTTGGCCGGAGGTGCTTCAGATGCTTCCGTTCTGGTTGGTTCCGATTGCCACAGTGCGCCCATAGTCTTCTATCCGGCCAGGTATTTTCGTCTTGCTTGTCTGAAGCTTAGACGTTGGCAGGAACAGGTGAAAAATTTGTAGGAAGTCGGGAAATGTAGCGTAGGGCTATGCGGCTTTGGTGTGGGTTTAATCCTGCGGCGTTGTTGTTAGGGTGGCAGTGGGATCGGGGCGGGCGTAGCAGCCCCCGAAAAACTCGCTGAATTTCCCTGTTTTTACAGCGAAAACCCCTGTAACGGACTTCCTATACTGCTCGGCCCCTTCGCCCTGCCGGCCGCTCTAGCCCGGCACACGGGCCGGCCCACAAGGCCAGCCTGGCAAGCCAACGCCACGCCTATCGGCATGGCCGGTGCTGCACGAAGGTCAAATCCAATAACAAAATGAGGTTGTATTGCTATGCCAGTCGGCAACCATCCTGCCCCTGCCGCGCCCACCGAGGGCAGCCCGCTCAAGCGTGAGCTGGGCGAACGGCACATTCGTCTGATGGCGCTGGGCGCCTGTATCGGCGTCGGTCTTTTCCTCGGTTCGGCCAAAGCCATCGAAATGGCCGGCCCCGCGATCATGCTTTCCTACATCATTGGTGGCCTGGCGATCCTGGTGATCATGCGTGCCCTCGGAGAGATGGCCGTGCACAACCCGGTCGCCGGCTCGTTCAGCCGCTACGCCCAGGACTACCTTGGCCCGCTGGCGGGTTTTCTCACTGGCTGGAACTACTGGTTCCTGTGGCTGGTGACCTGCGTGGCGGAAATCACCGCGGTGGCCATCTACATGGGCATCTGGTTTCCTGACGTGCCGCGCTGGATCTGGGCCTTGATGGCGCTGGGCAGCATGGGCGCAGTCAACCTGATCGCGGTCAAGGCGTTCGGCGAGTTCGAATTCTGGTTTGCCCTGATCAAGATCGTTACCATCATTGCCATGGTCCTCGGTGGCATTGGCGTAATCGCGTTCGGCTTCGGCAATGACGGCGTCGCCGTGGGCATCTCCAACCTGTGGAGCAACGGCGGCTTCATGCCCAACGGCGTGACGGGCGTGCTGATGTCGCTGCAGATGGTGATGTTCGCCTACCTGGGCGTGGAAATGATCGGCCTCACCGCCGGCGAAGCGCGCAATCCGCAGAAAACCATTCCCCAGGCGATCGGCTCGGTGTTCTGGCGCATCCTGCTGTTCTACGTCGGCGCCCTGTTCGTGATTCTGTCGATCTACCCGTGGGACGGCATCGGCAGCCAGGGCAGCCCGTTCGTCATGACCTTCGAGCGCTTAGGGATCAAGACGGCTGCCGGCATCATCAACTTCGTGGTGATTACCGCTGCGCTGTCGTCGTGCAACGGCGGCATCTTCAGCACCGGGCGCATGCTCTACAGCCTGGCGCAGAACGGCCAGGCCCCGGCCGCCTTCGCTCGCACCTCGAAAAGCGGCGTGCCGCGCAATGCGCTGCTGCTGTCGATTGGTGCGCTGCTGCTGGGCGTGCTGGCCAACTACCTGGTGCCGGAAAAGGTGTTCGTCTGGGTGACCTCGATTGCCACCTTCGGTGCGATCTGGACCTGGGTGATGATCCTGCTGGCGCAGATCAAGTTCCGCGCCGGCCTCTCGACCGCCGAGCAGAAGGCGCTGAAGTACCGCATGTGGCTGTGGCCGCTGAGCTCCTACCTGGCCCTGGCCTTCCTGGTGCTGGTGGTGGGCCTGATGGCGTACTTCGAGGATACCCGCGTGGCGCTGTACATTGGCCCGGCGTTCCTGGTGCTGCTGACGGTGCTGTATTACGCGTTCCGTCTCGCGCCAAAGCAGGAGCAGGGCATCGTCAGTCCGGCTTCTTGATGTGGAAGGGGGGCAGCTAGGCTGCCCCTTGTCCCGCCACTGCGGGCGCTACTCTGGGTTGCCCCAGCTGCTTGCTCCATTCCAGCCACCCCGCCAGCAACAGCATGGCCAGCAGCCCGCCCAGCGCGGTCAGCAACTGCACCGGCCAGCGATCCCCACCCATCGCATTGAACATGTCCGCCATCGGCGCCAGCAACACGCCCAGGCAGAACACTTCCAGCGAATAGCGCCCCATCCTGCAACTCTGCCGCGCCGCCCAACCTTGCAGCCACGGGCCGCTGCGCACCAGCCTGGCAGTGCAGAAGGCCAGCGCCAGGAACTGCACCAACCGCAGCGGTGAGAGATTGGTCTTGTCGATCGGGTACAGCCATTCGCCCAGCCAGCGTGGAATCAGCACATCGTGCAGTGCCGTCCAGCGCCAGGACAGGGTGATCAGCGCGCTGGCCAGCACCACGACGGCTGCGGCCACGAACAGCGGCTGGCGCCATGCCCGGGTGGACGACATTGTTGCGTTGCGCTGCCCACTCAGTGCTGCTGCGCCACCGAGCACGAACAGCAATTGCCAGGCAAACGGGTTGAAATACCAGACCCCACCGGCCTGGGCCGGCAGGTTCCACTTGAACGCCTGCACCAGCGCATACAGCCCCAACGACAGGCCCACCGCCAGCGCCAGGCGTTGCATCAACAGTGGCAGCAGCAGCGGCAAGCCCAGCAACAACAGGATGTACAGCGGCAGCGGGTCCATCAGGTTGGGCTTGAAGCGCAGCAGCAATTCGTCCACCAGCGCTTGCTGCGGGTCATGGAGGAAGTAGCTCAGCCCCATGCCTTCGATCATGTCCCGCTGGGCGTGGTGGTTGGCGACGAACACCATGCCCATCAGCAGCGCCAGCAGGAAGATATGCGCCACATACAGCACCCAGACTCGGCGCAGGATGCGCATGCTCGCCACCAGCCAGCCGTCGCGCCGGGCGACCTTGCCATAGGCCAGCACTGCCGCGTAGCCGGCGAGGAACACGAAGATCTCCGCCGCATCGCTGAAGCCGATATTGCGCACGGTGAAATTGCCCAGCGGGTTGTCGGGGATGTGGTCCCAGAAGATGAACACCAGGGCCAGGCCACGAAAGAAGTCGATGCGAAGGTCGCGGGCGTTGTTCATGGTCAGTGCCCTGGTCTGGAGGTTTCAGAGAATATCGTCCGGTGTACCAGGCGGCTCCCTTCGCCTCTGGCAAGCTGACTGAAGGCCGATTCGCCACTACCGCCAGCTTGCATTTCATTCAGCCAGTATAGGTACTCAAGCGACCGCTTCACTTTGCGGCTCGAAGCTGTCGGCCCGCGCCATCTGCCACATACGTGAATAGAACTGCCCGTTGACCTCGCCGGTGAGCAACTCGCCCGGCTTGAGGAACACATGCATCTGCGAGAACAGCTTGATCTCGGTGGCCGACACGCGCCGCACCAGGTGCTTGGCCTCCAGCTGCGCCGGGTGCTCAAGGCCCGCTGCGGCCAGCATCTCGGCCAGCGCACGCAGGGTGTTGTGGTGGAAGTTCAGCACCCGCTGGGCCTTGTCCGGCACCACCAGGGCGCGCTGGCGCAGCGGGTCTTGCGTGGCTACGCCGGTCGGGCACTTGTTGGTGTGGCAGCTCTGCGACTGGATGCAGCCAATGGCGAACATGAACCCGCGCGCCGAGTTGGCCCAGTCGGCGCCGATGGCCAGCACGCTGGCGATGTCGAAGGCGCTGACGATCTTGCCGCTGGCGCCGAGCTTGATCTTGTCGCGCAGGTTCAGGCCGACCAGGGTGTTGTGCACGAACAGCAGGCCTTCACGCAGCGGCACGCCGATGTGGTCGGTGAACTCCACCGGCGCGGCGCCGGTGCCGCCTTCCTTGCCATCGACCACGATGAAGTCGGGCAGGATGCCGGTTTCCAGCATGGCCTTGGCGATGCCCATGAATTCCCACGGGTGGCCCAGGCAGAACTTGAAGCCCACCGGTTTACCGCCAGACAGTTCACGCAGTTGGGCGATGAAGTGCATCATCTCGATCGGGGTGGAGAAGGCGCTGTGGCGCGATGGCGAGATGCAGTCCTCGCCCATCAGCACACCCCGGGTTTCGGCAATTTCCTGGGTTACCTTGTGCTTGGGCAGGATGCCGCCGTGGCCGGGCTTGGCGCCCTGGCTCATCTTGATCTCGATCATCCGCACCTGTGGGGTGCGGGCCTGGGCGGCGAAGCGTTCGGGGTCGAAGCGGCCGTCAGCGGTGCGGCAGCCGAAGTAGCCGCTGCCCAGCTCCCAGACCAGGTCGCCACCGTTTTCGCGGTGATAGGGGCTGATGCTGCCTTCACCGGTGTCGTGGTGGAAGTTGCCCAGCTTGGCGCCTTTGTTCAGGGCGCGGATGGCGTTGGCGCTAAGCGAACCGAAGCTCATGGCCGAGATGTTGAAGATCGACGCCGAATACGGCTGGCTGCACTGCGGCCCGCCGACGATGACCCGGAAGCTTGCCGGGTCGGTCAGTGGCGCCGGGCGCATGGAATGGCCGATGAACTCGAAGCCTGATTCG
Organism: Pseudomonas sp. SMN11; assembly: GCF_052041945.1. NCBI lineage: Bacteria > Pseudomonadati > Pseudomonadota > Gammaproteobacteria > Pseudomonadales > Pseudomonadaceae > Pseudomonas > Pseudomonas sp. SMN11. Next base: position 350,255 of record NZ_JBKGGW010000001.1, read on the forward strand.
TAGACGTCGATCAGGGTGCCGAAGGGTTTGTCCGAGGCTTCGTTCTTGGCCCGGGCGTACACCAGCGAGCGCTGGGCGCGGGAGAAGGGCAGGGCATCGCTGTCGGCCTCCAGCAGGTACTGGCGGATTTCCGGACGAATGCCCTCGACCAGGTAGCGGATGTTGCCAAGGATCGGATAGTTGCGGCGCACCGCGTGGCGTTGCTGCAGCAGGTCGAACACCCCGATCAGGCTGAGCACCCCGGTGACCAGGGTGAACGGCCACAGCCATTCGTGGTGAAGGAACGGCAGGCTCGCCAGGGTGAACAATACACAGGCGGTGAAGAAGGCATAGCGGCTGAGAAGTGACAGGCTCATACGGGATCCTTGCGATGGCGCGGTCAGGCTCAGGGCCTGGGGCAAACCCCGACCATAGCCAACTTGTGTGGCAGTGCAAATCAAAATCGGGGTAGCGAAAATCATTCTCGCCAAGAGGTGTTCGAGGATAAGGTTCCAGCGCCTGTCGGCGTACGCATCAATGTATCCTTCCAGCTCGCTTGCTCCTGCGCCGAGGCATCCAGCAGATAGCTATAACGCCCAGCCACCCGCACCGCCACCGGAACACCATCGCGATACAGCAACCGGTTGCCACCCACAGCAGGCACTTTCGCCCCAGGCAGCAGCGACCCGATCAGGTTCAGCGGGTCGCTCGCACTCACCACCACCAACCCAGCATCCAAGGCACGCCGGCGTACCTGCCTCAGCAACCCGACCGCCTCCGGCAAGGCGAACTGCTCACCGGCCAGGCCGGCAATGAAACGCCCGCCACGAATTTCGCCACGCGCTTCCAGCCGGTGATAGCAACGCAGCAGCTCGCGCCAGGGCGGTAACACATCGCTTTCCCGCTCCAGCAGCCGCCAGCAGATGACCCCATAGCGTCGCAGCAGTGTGCGGGCGATATGCTCCAGGCGCTGGTTCTCGTCAATGCTGGTGCTGCCCCGACGCAGCAACGCCCAGCGCCCGGCATGGGCCATGCTGCTCGACATCGGCGGGTGGCCGCGCCGGCTATTGCGGGAGCTGCGCTTGGCGGCAGGGGTAATCAGGCTGCGCAGGCCGGTGAAGCTGTCGGCGCCCACCAGGCCGGCACCCACCAGTTCCTGCAACGCCGCTTCCAGCTCGCTGGGCAGCAGGTGGGCATCGCTGGTCAGTTCGTCGAAGAACAGCGCCCCGTGGGCCTGCAGCGCTTCAAGTACCCGTTGTGCCCGCCCGCCAAGTGCTTCCCGCGCAGGCTCGGGGGCGAGACTACGCCACAGGCCCATATGCTCGCGTGGCAACAGCACCAGCGGCGTACTGGACAAGGTGTTGCTCGCCACGGTCGCGGCCAGCCTGCTCCAGGCAAACTGCCCGCTGCGGCAGGCTTCGTCCAGCCATTGCGGGCTGTAGTCCGTGATTCGCGTGGGCAGCAGTTCCGCTTCCCAGGCGCCGGCCGCACTGGGGAAGCCCTGCAGCTGGCCCAGCACTTCGGCCACCGCCTGAGGCCCACGCAGGCGTTCATCTGGCGCCAGGTGCTGCCAGTCGAAGAGAAAACGCATGAAATCCTGCAGGCTGACCGGCTCGATCTCCCGGCGCAGGCGCTTCACCGTGTAGCGATGGATGCGCGCCAACAGGTGGCGTTCACACCATTGCAGCTCCCGCGCCCCTGGGTTGAAGTGGCCACGCAGTACATAGCCTTCGGCTTCCAGGCGGGCCAGCGCCTGCTCGACCTGAGCAGCGGGCTTGCCCAGTGGCGCGGCAATCTGTGCCACGCTCAGCGGGCCGTGGCCGCTCAGGCGGGCGCGCAGCAGCTCGCTCAGCGCGTTGTCCGGGTCGATGGCCTGGTCGAAGCCGGGCAGTATGCCCAGCGCGGGCTGCAGGCGCGATGCCGGATACAGGGTTTGCAACAGGTTCAGGCGCTCGCGTGCCAGCCAGAGTTTTTCATCGATCAGGCGCATGGCGCGCCCGGCCTTGGCCAGCTGGCGCAGCAGCAGGTCCCAGCTGGGGTTAGCCTGGACTTCGTCATGGCTGACGGCGCCCAGGGTCATCAGCGCCTCGTGCATCTCGTCGGCATTGCCCGGCTGCGGCCAGGCCTCGGCTTGCACGGCGGTGATCGCATCGGCGTCCAGCGCACCGAGGTCATCGCCGTCATGCACGTCATTCCAGCGCCGGTTGAGCACCGCTTGCGTGCGTCGCTCCTCCAGCGGGGCGTCATCGAGGAAGGCATAGGGCCGTGCATTGAGAATGGCCGCGGCCAGCGGCGAAGGTGCGGGCAGGTCGCGGCACAGCAGGCGCACCTGGCCGCTTTCCATGCGTCGCAACAATGCCAGCCAGCCTTCGCTGTCCATGGCTTCGTGCAGGCAGTCGTCGAGGGTCTGTTCGACCAGCGGGTGATCGGGAATCTGACGTTCACCGACGATGTTCTCCACGCAGGCGATCTGGTCGGGGAACACCGAGGCAATCAGGTCTTCGCTTTTCATGCGCTGGATCTGCGGTGCCACCTTGCGACCGCCGACGAAGCGCGGCAGAGCCATGGCCACGCCGGCGTTCCAGCGCCAGCGCACGCCGAACAGCGGCGCGTCGAGCAGGGCCTGGATGAGGATCTCCTCGGCATTGCGGCTGTTCAGGTAGCGCCATACTTCATCCAGTTCGAAGCTGTGGCTGGTGGACAGCGACAGCACGATGGCATCTTCGCTGGCCGCAGCCTGCAACTCGAAATTGAAGGTGCGGCAGAAGCGTTTGCGCAGGGCCAGCCCCCACGCACGGTTGATACGGCTGCCGTAGGGCGAATGGATGATCAGTTGGGTACCGCCGGACTCGTCGAAGAAGCGCTCCATCACCAAGGTTTGTTGGGAGGGTAGGGCACCGAGCACCTCGCGGGTGCGGCCCAGGTAATCGAGCAACTGGCTGGCGCTGGCTTCGTCGAGTTCGAAGGTGTCTTGCAACCACTGCAGAGCCTCTTCGCTCTGTGCCAAACGCTCATCCAGGCGGGCCTGCAGGCGGGCGACCGCAGCGGACAGTTCGTCACTGCGCCCCGGTGCTTCGCCGAGCCAGAACGGAATGGTCGGCGGCAGGCCTTGGGCATCCTCGACGCGCACGCGCCCCGGCTCGACCCGCAGGATGCGATAGGACGCGTTGCCCAGCTGGAAGATATCGCCGGCGATGCTTTCCACCGCAAAGTCTTCGTTGACGCTGCCGATGTTCAACGCCTGTGGCTCGAGCAGCACGGCATAGTCGGCAGTCTCGGGAATGGTGCCGCCACTGGTCAGCGCGGTCAGCTGGCTACCCCGGCGCCCGCGCAAGGTGCCGCTGACCGCATCACGGTGCAGATAGGCGCTGCGGATGCCCAGGCGGCCGTTGTAGCCTTCGGCGAGCATGCGCAGCAGGGCCTGGTAATGCGCGGGATCAAGGGCGGTATAAGGTGCGGCTTGGCGCAGGCAGTCGAACAGCGCCTGTTCCTGCCAGGGCTGGTTGCTGGCTTCGGCGACGATCTGCTGGGCCAGCACGTCCAGCGGTGCCTTGGGGACATGCAATTCATCAAGTTCGCCATGGCGCACGCAGTCGAGCAGCGCTACGCATTCGATCAGGTCATCGCGGGAAGTCGGAAACAGACGGCCCTTGGGGATGCCCTCGACCTGGTGCCCGGAGCGGCCGACTCGCTGCAGGAATGCCGCGATCGATCCCGGTGATTCGATCTGGCAGACCAGGTCGACATCGCCGATGTCGATACCCAGCTCAAGCGAGGCGGTGGCCACCAGCACTTGCAGCTGGCCGCTCTTCAGGCGCTGTTCGGCGTCCAGGCGTAGCTCCTTGGCCAGGCTGCCATGGTGCGCGGCTACCGCTTCCTTGCCCAGGCGGTCGCTGAGGTGGCGAGTGATGCGTTCGGCCAGGCGCCGGGTATTGACGAAGACGAGCGTGGTGCGGTGTTCGCGGGCGAGGGCCGCCAGGCGGTCGTAGACCAGGCCCCAGACGTCCGTGGCCATGACGGCGCCGAGCGGTACCGGCGGCACTTCGATGGCGAGGTCGCGCTGGCGCGCATGGCCGACATCGACGATCGCGCAAGGGCGTTGGCCGCCAACCAGAAACTGCGCCACGCGCTCCACCGGCCGCTGGGTGGCGGACAGGCCGACGCGTCGTAGTGGGCGCCCGGACAAAGCCTGCAAACGCTCCAACGTCAGCGCCAGGTGGGCACCGCGCTTGTTGCCGGCCAGGGCGTGGATCTCGTCGACAATGACCGTGTGCACGCTGGCCAGGCCTTCGCGGCCGGAGGCCGAGCCCATCAGCACGTATAGCGACTCCGGTGTGGTCACCAGGATATGGGGTGCCAGCTTGCGCATGGCCGCCCGCTCTTTTTGCGGGGTATCGCCGGTGCGCACGGCGGCGGTGATGCGTGGTGCTTTCAAGCCTTGTTGTTCAAGGGCCTGGCTGATGCCCTCGAGGGGGGCCTGCAGGTTCAGGCGGATGTCGTTGGACAGCGCCTTGAGTGGCGACACGTAGACGACCTGGGTGTGCGCCGGCAACTCGCCGTCATGCTCCAGGCCCTCGCGGAACAGTTCGTCGAGCACGGCCAGGAAGGCGCTCAGGGTCTTCCCCGAGCCGGTCGGCGCGGCGAGCAGCATCGACTGGCCGGCATGGATCAGAGGCCAGGCACGGGCCTGGGCATCGGTGACCGTGGCGAAGTGGCGGCGGAACCAGGTGCCGACGGCCGGGTGGAACAGCTCGAGCACCGGGTGCTGGTGGGCTGGCAGGTTCATCTGTTGGTTATGGCGGGTGAACGGCGGCTTGGCAAGGGGCCGTTCGTCGTGGATCTTCTGTAGACTGTCGCCTTTTCAGCGAGCCCACCCATGCCCAACATCATCCGCATCGCCGCCGCCCTGTTGATCGACCCGCAAGGCCGCACCCTCCTGGTGCGCAAACGTGGCACCCAGGCGTTCATGCAACCGGGTGGCAAGATCGATGCGGGTGAGTCACCCGTTCAGGCGTTGGTGCGTGAGCTGCACGAAGAGTTGGGGCTGCACATTGACCCGGCCCAGGCCGTGCACCTGGGCCAGTTCAGCGCACCGGCGGCCAACGAACCAGGCTTCGAAGTGCAGGCCGAGCTGTTCCGCGTCGACAGTGCGGAGGCCGTAGCCCCAGCGGCGGAAATCGAAGAAGTGCTGTGGCTGGCCGCCGATCAGGCAGCAACGCCTGAGTTGGCGCCGCTGACCCGCGACCTGATCCTGCCTCTGTACCGCCAGGCCGTCAGCGTACCGCGCTGACCCCATCGAGGGTGGCGAACGAGGTGTCCTTGGCGGTCAGCAGGAAGTCGCGCATGTAAGGCGCATCGAGCATGTCGGTGCGTACGGCCGCATACAGCGTGGCGAACAGGCCTTTCTCACCCAGGCGCTTGCCCTTCACGTAGCCCCGTGCGCTGTACTCGTGCAGCGCCCAGTGCGGCATGCCGCACACGCCACGGCCGCTGGCCACCAGTTGCATCATCATCACAGTCAACTCGGACGTGCGCACGGTGGCCGGCTCGATATCGGCTGGCTCCAGGAAGCGGGTGAAGATGTCCAGGCGGTCGCGCTCCACCGGGTAGGTGATCAGGGTCTGGTCGAGCAGGTCCTGGGGCACGATGTACGGTTTGCTGGCCAGAGGGTGCTGGTTGGCCACGGCGAGCATGGCTTCGTAGGTGAACAGCGGCACGTAGGTGATGCCGGCGAGGTCCAGCGGGTCGGAGGTCACCACCAGGTCGAGGTCGCCCCGGGCCAGTGCCGGCAGTGGGGCGAAGGCAAAGCCCGAGGCCAGGTCCAGTTCCACCTCCGGCCAGGCATCGCGGAACTGGTCGATGGTCGGCATCAGCCACTGGAAGCAGCTGTGGCATTCGATGGCCATGTGCAGGCGCCCGGCAGTGCCGCCAGCCAAGCGGGCAATGTCGCGCTCGGCGCCGCGCAGCAGCGGCAGGGTGGCATCGGCCAGTTGCAGCAGGCGCAGGCCGGCGCTGGTGAAGCGGATAGGCTTGGACTTGCGCACGAACAGTGGCAGGCCCAGTCGCTCTTCAAGCTCCTTGAACTGGTGCGACAGCGCCGACTGGGTCAGGTGCAGGCGTTCGGCGGCCTCCACCAGGCTATCGGCCTCGCGCAGGGCATGAAGGGTTTTCAGGTGGCGGATCTCCAGCACAGCTGACTCCGAGAGAAAATTTTCAGAAAACAGGGGGATGAGTTGAGTTTCGCTCATGTTGCCCCGAGCTGTCGACTGGACGCTGCGCCGCACCGCTCGGCAGGGTTCATCAAACTGTCACTGAACTGTGGCAGCGCGCCCGAATTAAATTCATCAGACTCGCGCTCTACTGGGAATCTGCATTCTGGTGTTTCTTTCATGCGGGCTATTCTGCTTTTTTTCTTTCTCGTGTTCAGCACTTCGGCCAGCTTCGCCGACACGCGCTGCGACGCCCATGTGCCGGTACAACGTGCCGAAATCGGTGAGCTGAGCCTGGTCTATCAGAGCGTTGGCGCGCCTCGCGATCCGGCCTTGCTGCTGGTCATGGGCCTGGGCGGGCAACTCATCCACTGGCCGGACGACGTGGTCCAAGCATTGTGCCGTCAGGGTTTTCGGGTCATTCGCTATGACAACCGCGATGTCGGCCTGTCGCGCTGGAACCAGCTGCCGCCTTCGGCCAACCTCACCGTCGAGCTGTTGCGCTACAAGCTGGGCCTGCCGGTCGCCGCGCCTTATACCCTGACCGACATGGCCAACGATGGCCTACAGCTGATGGATGTACTGGGTATTCGCCAGTTCCATGTGCTGGGCGTGAGCATGGGCGGGATGATCGCTCAGCACCTGGCTGCCATGGCGCCCGAGCGGGTGCGTAGCCTGACCCTGGTGATGTCCAGCTCGGGGGCGGCGGGGCTGCCAGCGCCGGATCCGGCCCTGGTGCAGTTGCTGGCGCGGCGCAGTGCGCCGAGTCGCGAGGTAGCCATCGAGCAGCAGGCGGACCTGCTGGCGGCGCTGGGTAGCCCCGAGGTGCATGACGACCGTGCCGCGTTGTTGCAGCAGGCAGCGGTGGCCTATGACCGGGCGTTCAACCCTGAGGGCGCCAAGCGCCAGATCATGGCGATTCTGGCCGAGCCGAGCCGGGTGCAGTTGCTGAATGAGTTGCGAGTGCCGACGCTGGTGGTGCATGGCACCGCCGATCCGCTATTGCCGGTGATGCACGGCGTGCATCTGGCGGCTCATATCCAAGGGAGTCAGCTTCGGTTGATTCCGGGGCTGGCGCACCGCTTCCAGGAGCGGTTCAAGGCTCCCTTGCTGGCGGCGGTGCTGCCTTACCTGCAATCGCACCGGCAGGATGTTACTCATATCGCAGGGCTCTGAATCGGAGTCGCCTGCTTCGTGGTGATGCACACCATTGTAGGAGCGGCCTTGTGTCGCGAAAGGGCTGCAAAGCAGCCCCAGCAATTTATGCACTGCACAGAAATCCTGGGGCTGCTGCGCAGCCCTTTCGTGACACAAGGCCGCTCCTTCAATGGCCGTAAACGCTTTTTCAGCCGAGCCCGTACTTCTTGACCTTGTCGAACAGGGTGGTCTTGGCCATGCCCAGCTCCTGGCTGGCCTGGCTGAGGTTGCCGCCGGTGCGTTGCAAGGCATCGCTGAGCAAGTTGCGCTCAAAGGCCTCCACCGCCTCGGCAAACCCCAGCCCTTGGCTGGCGCCACCGCTCGGGCCCTTCTTGAACGCCGGCAACCCGAGGGCATAACGCTCGGCCACGTTGCGCAACTCGCGCACGTTGCCCGGCCAGTCATGGGCCATCAGCCGTGACAGGGTCTGGCTGTCCAGTGACGGCGCCTCGCGGTCGAAGCGCAGCGCCGATTGCTGCAGGAAGTGTTCGAACAGTTGCAGGATATCTTCGCGGCGCTCACGCAGCGGTGGCAGCTCAAGGGTCACCACGTTCAAGCGGTAATACAGGTCGCTGCGGAACTGCCCGGTCTGGCCCAGCGCGTCGAGGTCGGATTTGGTGGCGGCGATCACCCGACAATCCACGGCAATGCTCTGGTTTGAACCCAGGCGCTCCAGGGTGCGCTCCTGCAGCACGCGCAATAGCTTGATCTGCAGGTTGATCGGCATACTCTCGACCTCGTCGAGGAACAGCGTGCCGCCGTTGGCGTGCTCGATCTTGCCGATGCGGCGCTTGCCGGCACCGGTGAAGGCGTTGGCTTCGTGGCCGAAGATCTCGCTCTCGAACAGGTTTTCCGGCAGGCCACCACAGTTCAGCGCCACGAACGGCTGGCCCTGGCGCCGGCTGAAATCGTGCAGGCAACGGGCGACCAGCTCCTTGCCGGTGCCGGTTTCACCTTCGATCAGCACGTTGGCCGAAGTATCGGCGACGTTGGCGATCAGCTCGCGCAGATGCTCCATGGCCGGCGAGCGACCGATGATGCGCCCCTCCAGGCTGCTCTGTTCGGCCAACTGCCGGCGCAGGGCCACCACCTCGCGTGACAACCCGCGCTGCTCCAGCGCGCGGCGCACCACGTCGACCAGGCGTTCGGGCGAGAACGGTTTCTCCATGAAATCGTAGGCACCATTGCGCATGGCGCCGACGGCCATGTCGATGTCGCCGTGGCCGGTAATCAGCACCACTGGCAGGCTGCGGTCGCGGGCCTTGAGGCGATTGAGCAGTTCCAGGCCATCGATGCCGGGCAGGCGGATATCGCTGACGACGATGCCGGCAAAGTCGTCGCCGATGCGCTCCAGGGCCTGTTCGGCACTGCCGACGCCCTCGCAGGCGATGTCTTCCAGGGCCAGCGCCTGCTGGCAGCCGAGCAGCACATGCGGGTCGTCTTCGACGATCAGGACGGTAAGTGGCGCTTGGTTCATGGTTGCTCTGCCGATTCGCTGGGGGGCGTGACCAGGGGCAGGGCGAGGACGAAGGCGGTGCCGCCGGTGGCGGGGTGCTCGACGTTCAGGCTGCCCTTGGCGGCGGCGGCAAGGCTCGCCGACAGGGTCAGCCCCAGGCCCAGGCCATGTTCGCCCGGTTTGGTGGTGAAGAAGGGTTCGAACAGGTGCTTGCGGGTTTCGGCATCGATACCGTGGCCGTTGTCGCGCACCCGCAGGCGGTACTTGTCGCCTTGCAGCTCGCCTTCGAGCCAGAGCTCGGGCAGTGGCTGGGTGGCCATGGCGTCCAGGGCGTTACCGATCAGGTTGACCAGGATCTGCTCCAGGCGGGTCTGGTCGATGGCCAGCTGCTGGTCGTCGAACTGGCTGTGCAGCTGCAGGTGGCAGCCTGTGATGCGGTTGCTCAGCACCTGCAAGGAGGCGTCCACAGCCTTGGCCAGCGACGCCTGGCCGCTGTCGTCGCCACGCCGGGCGAACGAGCGCAGGCTGGCCGTGATGCGGCCCATGCGGTCGATCAGGTCGTTCATGGTGCGCAGGTTGGTGCTGGCGGTTTCCAGTGCCCCACGCTCGAGGAAGCGCACGGTGTTGCCGGACAGGGTCCGCAGCGCCGCCAGCGGCTGGTTGAGCTCGTGGGCGATGCTGGTGGACATCTGCCCGATCGCAGCCAGCTTGCCGGCCTGGACCAGTTCGTCCTGGGCGTGGCGCAGGGTCTGTTCGGCATGCCGACGTTCACGGATCTGGCCCTTGAGCCGCTCGTTGCTGGCGCGCAGGTCGGCAGTGCGGTCGGCGATGCGCCGCTCCAGCTGACTGTTGGCTTCTTCCAGGGCCTCACGAGCAGCCAGGCGCGTGGCGATAACCTTGCGCCGCTCGTTCCAGGCGATGGCGAGGATGGTCAGCAGGGCGAAGGCCACGCCGACCAGGATGCCCTGCACCATGGATTCGCGGCGCAGGTCCTGCAGCGGGGTGAGCAAGGTGAAGTGCCAAGGCGTGTCGGCCAGGCGCCGGGTCTGCGCCAGGTAGCTCACTTCGTGGGGCTTGCCCTGGGCGGTTTCGGCGTTGGCCGGGAAGGTCAGTTTTTCCACGCCATCGGCCAGGGTTTCGCGGGCCAGCGGTTGCAGCTCGTTCAGCGGCCACCAGTAATACTGCAGGCTGCGCGCCAGCCGCTCCTTGATCTGCGGGGTCAGCGGGCGTACCGATTTCAGGCGGCGGGCCGGGTCGCTGGAGAGAATGATGATGCCGTTCTCGTCGCTGACGAAGGCTTCCAGGCGGGCGCGTTGCCAGCGCTCTTCGAGGGTATCCAGGCGCACCTTGATCACTGCCACGCCGATGATCTTGCCGTGTTCCTCCAAGCCGTGGGCGAGGTAGTAGCCAGCCTCGCCCGTGGTGCTGCCGATCCCGTAGAAACGGCCCGGTTCGCCGCGCACGGCGCTCTGAAAATAGGCCCGGAACGACAGGTCTTCACCCAGGAACGAATCGGCATCGCGCCAGTTGCTGCTGGCCTGTACCCGGCCGTTGGTGTCGAGGACAAAGATGGCCCGGCTGCGGCTGCGGCGGTTCAGGCCTTCGAGGTATTCGTTGACGGCCTGCCGGTTGGCGCCATCCGGGTCGGTGAGCAGCTGCGAGACGCTGTCCTCCAGCTCCAGCAGGCTCGGCAGGTAGGTGTACTTGCTGATTTCGCTCTCGACCGTGCGCGCATGCAGCTCCAGCGCGCGCTCACCGCTTTCGCTCAAGGTGCGGATGCCGTTGCTCTCGCTGATCAGGAAACCGGCCATGCCCAGCCCGACCATCAGCAGGATGATCAGCGGCGGCAGCAGCAATTGGCGAATCAGGCGGGATTTCACGGCGGGCTTGGCAGGGAGAAGAAGCGAAGGGTCGCATTTCATCACAGTGGCCTTGTCACGGCCAGCATCCGCTGCCGGGCGAACCCGGGCAGCGGTGCCGTTGTTGCCGAATCAGTGTTGCAGGATCTTGCTGAGGAAGTGCTGGGTGCGTTCGTGGCGGGCGCTCGGGTCACCGAAGAAGGCTTCCTTCTGGCAGTCTTCGATGATGTTGCCCTTGTCCATGAAGATCACGCGGTTGGCCACTTTGCGGGCGAAGCCCATTTCGTGGGTCACGCACATCATGGTCATGCCTTCGTGGGCCAGTTCGACCATCACGTCCAGTACTTCGTTGACCATCTCCGGGTCCAGCGCCGAGGTCGGTTCGTCGAACAGCATGACGATCGGGTCCATCGACAGCGCGCGGGCAATGGCCACGCGCTGCTGCTGGCCGCCTGAAAGCTGGCCGGGGTGCTTCTTGGCATGGGCACTGAGGCCGACGCGGTCGAGCAGGGCCAGGCCTTTCTTGGTCGCTTCCGCTTCACTGCGGCCGAGCACCTTGCGCTGGGCGATGGTCAGGTTCTCGGTGATCGACAGGTGCGGGAACAGCTCGAAGTGCTGGAACACCATGCCCACCCGCGAACGCAGCTTGGGCAGGTTGGTCTTGGGGTCGGCAATCGAGGTGCCATCGACCACGATGTCGCCTTTCTGGAACGGCTCCAGCGCGTTGACGCACTTGATCAGTGTGGACTTGCCCGAGCCGGACGGGCCGCAGACCACCACCACTTCACCCTTCTTCACTTCGGTGGTGCAGTCGGTCAGCACCTGGAAGTCGCCGTACCACTTGTTGACGTTCTTGATGGAAATCATACGGTGATCCTTTTTTGCAGGCGCTTGACCAGCCACGAAGCGGAGAAGCTGATGACGAAGTACACGACCCCGGCGAAGATAAGGAACTCATGGGAGCGCCCGATGATGTCGCCGTTGGAACGTGCCGAGTTGAGGAAGTCCACCAGGCCCACGGTGTACACCAGCGAGGTGTCCTGGAACAGGATGATGCTCTGCTGCAGCAGCAGCGGGGTCATCTTGCGGAAGGCCTGGGGCAGGATGATCAGGCGCATGGTCTGGCCGTAGGTCATGCCCAGGGCCTGGGCAGCGCCCATCTGGCCCTTGGAGATCGACTGCACGCCGGCGCGGACGATTTCGCAGAAGTACGCGGCCTCGAACATCATGAACGCCACCACGCACGAGGTGAAGGCGCCCACCGGGGTGTCCTCGCCGGTGATCCAGCGCAGCACGAAAGGCACCGCCAGGTAGAACCAGGTGATTACCAGCAGCAGCGGGATCGAGCGGAAGTAGTTGACATAGGCACCGGCCACGCGCGACAGCAGCTTGCTCGACGACAGGCGCATCAGCGCCAGGATGGTGCCCAGCACGATGCCGCCGACCACGCCCATGACCATCAGCTGCAGGGTCATGACCATGCCGTCCCAAAGGGCCGGCAGGGCGGGGATGATTTCGCTGAAATCCATGTCCATTTACTTGCCCCCCACGGAGATCAGGCCAGGCACGGCAACTTTCTTCTCGACCATGCGCATCAGCAGCATCAGGCCCATGTTCAGGGTGAAGTAGATCAGCGTGGCCAGGGTGAAGGCCTCGAACAGGTTGGCCGAGAATTCGGCGGTCTGCTTGGTCTGCGCCAGCAGTTCCATCAGGCCGATCAGCGAGGCCACCGAGGAGTTCTTGAACACGTTCAGGAATTCCGAGGTAAGCGGTGGAATGATGATCCGGTAGGCCTGCGGCAGCAGCACGTTGTTGTAGATCTGCGGCAGGCTGAAGCCCATGGCGCGGGCAGCGGCTTCCTGGCCACGAGGCAGCGCCTGGATGCCGGTGCGCACCTGTTCGCAGACGCGGGCAGCGGTGAACAGGCCCAGGCAGATGACCACGCTGATCAGCGCTGAAGTGGTCGGGTTGAGGTCTTGCTTGAACCATTCCTGCAGGCCTTCGGGCAGCAGGTCCGGCACCAGGAAGTACCAGATGAACAGCTGCACCAGCAGCGGCACGTTGCGGAACAGCTCCACGTAGGCGGTGGCGATGCCCGATACCAGACGGTTCGGCACGGTGCGCATGACGCCGAGGACTGACCCCAGCAGCAATGCGATGATCCAGGCGGTGATGGCGATGGCGATGGTCCAGCCCAGACCGGTAATGTACCAGTCAAGATAGGTCTCGCTGCCCACGCCGGTGGACTTGAAGAACACGCCCCAGTCCCAGTTGTAATTCATCGGGATTTCCCCTCAGACGGTTGTTTCACGGGCACCTTCGAGCATCCGAGGGCGATGAACGCCCTCGGATGAAAGGGTAGACACTAAAGCGTGGCCTGTGGGTTCAATCGTGTGCGGATGCGCACCAGGCCACTATTGGCTGAGGATCAGGACTTCTTCTCGTCCGCGGCCTTGTCGGTCGGCTCGGCGATCAGTTTCTTCAGCTCGTCGCTCATCTGGAAGTTCAGGTTGAGGCCCTTTGGCGGGATGGGCTGGGTGAACCACTTGTCGTAGCTCTTGTTGACTTCGCCCGACTTGAAGTAGGCAACGATGGCGTCATCGACCGCTTTCTTGAAGGCCGGGTCATCCTTGCGCACCATGCAGCCGTAGATTTCGTACGACTGTGGAGTACCGGTGATGACCCAGTCCGACGGCTTGCGCGCCTTGGCCATTTCGCCGGCGAGCAGGGCGTCGTCCATCATGAAGGCCACGGCACGGCCGCTTTCGAGCATGTTGAAGGCTTCACCGTGGTCCTTGGCGGAAATCACGTTCATCTTCATCTGCTTGTCGGCGTTCATCGCCTTGAGGATGCGCTCGGAGGTGGTGCCGGCGGTGGTCACCACGTTCTTGCCGGCCAGGTCCGGGAAGTCCTTGTAGGAAGGCTGACCGTCCTTGACCTTGGTCAGCAGGCGGGTACCGACTTCGAAGATACCTACCGAGAAGCCGACTTGCTGCTGGCGCTCGACGTTGTTGGTGGTGGAGCCGCACTCAAGGTCGACGGTGCCGTTCTGCACCAGCGGGATGCGGGTCTGGGAAGTCACGAGGTTGTATTTGACCTTGATGTCGGTACCCAGTTGCTTCTTCAGGGCATCGACCACAGCCAACTGGATGTCGTGGGAGTAGCCCACGGGCGTTTGACCGCCAGCCAGGTAGGAAAACGGAATGGAAGAGTCGCGGTGGCCCAGGGTGATGGTGCCCGAATCCTTGATCTTCTTCAGGGTACCGGTCAGTTCTTCGGCCATGGCTGGCGAAGCGATGATCGCGGCGGCGATGGTTGCGCCCAACAGATGACGAACGATACGCATCAAATTTTCCTCGACGTGTTTGTTTTTTTTATGGAGCCGTTGGCGGACTCTTTCGTTCAACGAATACAGCTAGAAGCGAGTGCATTCGGCTACCAAGTGTAGAGCATGAGTCGTGCCAAGCTCTGCTCTCGATCATAACGCCGCGAAAATGCTGGGGATTAATCTTTTCTGACCATTGCTGTTCAAATTTATCTGGTCGGGTTTCCGAATGAATCCAATGTATCTGTTCGCTTATCCGAATGAGTGGGGTTGATGGCTGCGCCTCATGGCGATATGTACCGCAGATCCCGCCGCCCGGTGTGGTGTGCTGGCGTCTTTCAGATCTGGAGCACATCCCCATGGCATCCGCCGATATCATCCCGTCGAGCTCAGTAGATCATCTGATTGCCCGGCAGCTACCGCACTGGCTGACCTCAGCCGAAGCGAGCCCGCTTGCGGCCTACCATCAAGCCTTGCGCGCGCAGCAGCAGGCTGCCGAGAGCTTGCGTTACTTGCTGGGCCGCATACCCGACATCGAAATGTTCGCCGCACCACTGTTGCAGCAGGCGTTGACCGCAGCGGGGCTCACTGGGATCGATCCTCGCCGCGCGCAAGTGATCATCAGTGACAAGATCCGCCTCCCTTCCGCGGCAGAGAAATTCTACACGCCCACCGTTACCTACAGCAGCAGGCAGACGCTGTTGGCGGCCGCGTTGCATAATTTCGAACTGGACGAAGCCCAGGCCTCGCTGTTTCGCACTGCGCACCTGGTCGATCAGGCGGGGCAGCGGCTGGCGATGACCTTCGAACAATTTGTAAGGCTTTGCCGCACACTGGACGTTGGAGGTCAATATCAAGCGCTTCTGAAAAGCGTATTGCAGCCCAGATCGGGCCGTGGTCAGCCAGAGCAGCACGCTCGCGCAGCCATTGCCAAGCTGTTCGAGGAGGGCTTGCGCACGCGTCTGCGGGCCGATCTTTACGAAGGCAGGCTCAAGGGCAAACTGGACGCTTTGGATCTGCAGCGGCTCCTGACGCTGGTCGAAGAGCGCCCGCTAGCTGGATCAGCACGAGGAACCCTGACGCCCCGCCAACTCTACCTGTTGGGTATCTGCATCAATGGCGTGGTCACGCTGGAATGGCGGCCGGTGAATGCTGAAAGAGTGGATGAAATCATCCTGTGGTTACCTGGAGATCCGCAGCAGTGTCTGCACTTTTACGATAGCTGGGACGCTCTTTACAACGACCTGGCACGTCGCTTGAAACAGGTACGCTTTCGAGCTTTCTTGAGCGGTTTTGTCAAGGCGCAGGACAAAACGCATTTCGGCAACTCGCTCGCCCGCTTGCTCGATGCATCGAAGCGCGACGAGGGGATGGAGCTGGACGGGCGTAATCTGCCTGTAGCCGGCAATGTCTTCGCGCATACGCGAACCCTGCTGGTCGCCAAGCTGTTCAGCGATGCTGCCTTCGTAGCCGTGCCGACCGATGTCGAAGACCGGCTGAGTCGGCACAAGCGGTTGCAGGCGATGTTCGCGACAGGGCTGGATGTGCTGGGTTTGGCTGCCCTGGTGGTACCTGGACTGGGTGAGCTGATGCTGGTGGTCAGTGCGGCGCAGTTGTTGGATGAGCTGTACGAGGGTTACCAGGACTGGCAGCTGGGCGATCGCCAAGGGGCGCTGGATCACCTGTTCACGGTCGCCCAGGGTTTGCTTGTCGCGGGTGCAACGGCGGGGGTACTGCATACGCTGAGGCGCGTTCCTTTCGTCGACGCTCTGGCGCCGAAGGTCATGACCAATGGCAACTTGAGGCTGGTCAGGAATGCTTGTTACCCGCCCAGCGAGGCCAACGTCCTGGTATTGCTGGAAGGATTGGAGGGCGATCATCTATCCGGCATATCGTCTAGTGACGCGCAGAACCTGCTGGACGTGACGGGCTACGAGGCCGAACACATACGCCAGCTTCATCTGGAGCGCGTGCAAGCGCCTGCGCGGTTGGTCGACCTTCGTGAGCGCATGGTACTTCACGAAGCTTCACCAACATTGCGTGGATCGGCCTTCGAAGAAGCGTTGCAAGCGTCGCGTCAGGGCGCCAGCGCAGACCAGACGAAGTTGGTCGAGGCGTTCCCGGGCCTGTCGCCGCGTTGCGCTCAGGAAATCATCGACAACAGCAGCTCGGCCCAGCTGGACATGCTGCGCAGCCAGGGTCGCGTGCCTTTGGCGATGGCCGAGCGCGCCCGCTGGTTGGTGCGTGACAGCCGGATCGACCGGGCATGCCTGGGCATCCGCTTCCAGGGCTTGGCAAATGCAGACAGTGAGCAACTGATATTCAAACTGATAGAGCACAAGGCACCTTGGCCTGCCTCGTCGCGTATCGAGTTGCGTGCGGGTCAGCGTGAAGGGCGCTTGCTGTATTCGAGCCAGGGGGAAGCGGGTAGCCAGCTGCAGGTCATCATCCAGCACGAGCACGGCTATACCTTGGCGCAAGCGCAGGCAGGAGAGCCTGCTGGTGTCGGCCAGTCGCTGCTCCAAGTGGTTTTGCAGTGTCTGGATGGCGAACAGAAACGCAAGCTGGGTGGGGCGAACTTGTCGTTCAAGCAGCTGCGCACGGCCTTGCTCAAGGGCGCTGCCGAAAACCGCGAACAAGCTGCCGGGTTCATCGGTCTGCCTTCCACCGGCACCAGTATCAGGCCACCCAGGCGATTTGCCGACGGCCGCTTGGGATACCCCCTTAGCGGTGGCGGGGAAAGCAGTCGACAGGCGATCAGGCAAGGTATCCATCAGATTTTTCCGACGCTCAGCGAGCTGCAGCTCGACGCCTATCTTGACGCTGTGCGTCAGCGTGGCGACAACCTGTGGAATCATTACCTGATGTTGCAACGTCAATTGGCAGAGCTGCGTGAGGCCCTGAGCCAATGGCAGAACAGCTCGCAATCACCGATCGATGCCATTCGCCGCCGTCGCGTCGCCAATACCCTGCGGCGCAGCTGGCGGCGCAAGTTGGTGGATGGCAACGACGAGTACGAGCTGACCATCGACGGTGAGCATGTAGCGCAGTTGCCAAACATGCCCGCCGGGCTCGACTATGCACATGTGCGCCGTTTGGCGTTGCGCAACATGCGGTTGAACAGCCTTGACGCTTCGTTTCTCGGCTTGTTCCCGAACGTGGTCGACCTGGACCTGAGCGGCAATCGTCTGGCCTCGGTCCCGCAAGGCATCGAGGGGCTGACCCAACTGCGACGGGTCAATCTGGGCAACAACCTGATCGAGCTGGATGCTGCGGGCAGCAGCCGACTCGCTCGGTTGACGAGTCTCGATACCCTGATACTGAGCTACAACCCGCTCAATGGCATGCCCGACCTGTCCGTCCTGCCGCATGTGCGCGACATCCGTTTGCGCTCTACGGGGCAGGTGGACATCGCTCCGATCCATCAGAATGTCGCGTTGCGGGCCCACATCGACCTGCGTGACAACCGGATAAGCGAGCTGCGCCGGGAAATGCGCGGGTTGCGCCTGCGCCTGCAGCGCATGAGCCTGCACCACAACCCCTTGAGCGAGGCCAGCGCCGAGTTCGTGGATGAGGCGCGCAGTGTGTCGCCCGCAGGTGCAAGGGGCAGCGCGACCCATGTTCACAGGGGGCTGGACGATGGCGTGCGCGATGCCTGGGTGGATACCAGCAACGCGCTTTTACAAGAGCAACGCGAAGCCACTTGGCAGCACCTTGTCGGGGAACCTGGCTCAAGTGGGCTGTTCAGGTTTCTTGCCGATTTTGTCGATACCGAGGACTTCGCGACTCACCCGTCATATTTTCGCCAGCGTGTCTGGCGCATCCTGCAAGCGTGCGAGCACAACGAGAGCCTGCGTGAACAGCTGTTCCGCGAGGCCGATGGGCCGCGCAGCTGCGAGGATCGTTTGCTGCTGATGCTCAACCAGATGGAAGTGGGCATCCTCGCCCACGAGGGCATCGAAGGCGGGCCTGTGGCGTTGCGGGAAACCCGTCTGCTGCGGCTCGGGCGGCAGCTGCACCGCCTCGACCTGCTGGACGATGTCGCCAACGAGCACGTGCGGCGCATGCGCGACGAAGGTCGGCGCAGGGTCGACGAGATCGAAGTACGGCTGTACTACCGGTCGCGATTGGCAGGGGCACTCGACTTGCCGGTGGTGCCGGACCCGATGCATTTCGCGTCTTTCGCCCAAGTATCCATGGCCGATCTCAGCCGTGCAGAACTGGCTGTGCTGCGCGGTAGCACCCCCGTCGCCATGCTGGACGCGCTGGTCGAACGGCCGTACTGGCAGCGTTATCTGCGGGAAACCTACGCCGAGCGTTTCGAGACGATGGGCGCTGGCTACCATGAGCGCCTGGAAGCCCTGGAACAACAAGCCAGGGCAGGGCAGGAGGCCGACTACGACGAGCGTGCAAGGGCACTGATGGCCCAGCACGCCGCCGAGGAAGCGGTGTTGATGCGAAACCTGACTACCGAAGCCTGGGCACAATCGCGGTATGGCTCGCAGGAGCGCCTGATGCCAGTCTGACTCAGGCCGCCTGGATGCGGGCCAGATCCTGCTCGCGCTGTTGCATGTATTCCTTCAGCGCCTGCTGTTCGGCCGCGCTGGTGAACAGCCCCAGCTTGGTGCGACGCCACAAGATATCGTCGGCGTCGCACGCCCACTCCTCGTTGCAAAGATAATCCACTTCACGGCTGAACAGACCACCGCCGATCGATTGGCCGAGGTCCTCAGGGCCATGCACGCCATCGATCAGCCGCCAGACGCGGCTGCCGTATGTGCTGGCCCAGCGCCGGGCAATATCGACCGGCAACCATCCGCAGCGGGCCAGGATGGCGTCGCTCAGGGTCTGGGCGGTGGTCATGTTCTCGCCGCCCGGCAGCGGCGCGGTGGCGGTCCAACTGCCGCGCATCTGGGTGAAGAAAGGCTTGAGCTCAGCCATCGCCGACTCTGCCAGCTTGCGGTACGTGGTCAACTTGCCGCCGAACACCGACAGCAACGGCGCCTGGTTCTCGCTGGCAGACAGCGCCAGCGTGTAGTCACGGGTCACCGCCGACGGGTTGTCCGACTCGTCGTTGCACAGCGGTCGCACGCCCGAATAGGTGTGCAGGATGTCGCTGTGGCTCAGTTGGTGATTGAAGTGCTCGTTGACCACCTTCAGCAGGTAGTCGGTTTCCTGTCCGGTGATTGCTACCTTGGCCGGATCGCCGCTGTACTCGCGGTCGGTGGTGCCGATAAGGGTGAAGCGATCCAGGTACGGAATGCAGAAGACAATACGCTGGTCTTCGTTCTGCAGGATGTAGGCGTGTTCGCCTTCATACAGGCGTGGCACGATGATGTGGCTGCCCTGGATCAGGCGGATGCCGTAGGGCGCATCGAGCTTGAGATCATCCTTGATGAAGCTGGCGACCCATGGGCCGGCAGCGTTGACCAGTGCCCGGGCGCGGATCGTCTGCAGCGTGCCGTCGGCGTGCTGCAACTCGACCTGCCACAGGCCATCGACGCGCTCGGCACGCAGGCAGCGGGTGTGAGTATGAATGTGCGCGCCGTGTTCACGGGCGGCCATGGCGTTGAGCACCACCAGACGTGCATCGTCGACGGCGCAGTCGGCGTATTCGAAGCCGCGGGTAATTGCTGGCTTGAGCGGGTATCCCTGGCTGAAGCGCAGGCTGCGCGAGGCGCCTAGGCGTTTACGCTTACCCAGGTGGTCATAAAGGAACAGGCCGGCGCGAATCATCCAGGCAGGGCGCAGGTGCGGGCGGTGCGGCAGCACGAAGCGCATTGGTTTGACGATGTGCGGCGCCTTGGCCAGCAGCACTTCACGTTCGGCCAGCGCCTCGCGCACCAGGCGGAATTCGTAGTGCTCCAGGTAACGCAGGCCGCCATGAATCAGCTTGCTGCTGGCCGACGAGGTGTGTTGTGCCAGGTCGTCCTTTTCGCAAAGGAATACCTTTAAGCCACGCCCGGCGGCGTCTGCAGCGATGCCCACACCATTGATGCCACCGCCGATCACGGCGAGGTCGTAGCAGTCGGCGACTGGGGGCTGGGACGAGACGGGCTGGGACACGGGCAAGGCCTCCTGAGGCTGTTCATATCGAATATGAACATTTATGTTCGTTTCCGAAAATAGTAGCGCAACAGAAAGCCGGTCGCCAGTCAGTCTTTATAGAAAAAACTGATCAAATGACAATAAAACGAACATTTACGAAAGTGACGGGCCTGTTGACGGCCCGTCGCGGGGTCAGACCACCTCGAGGCGGATCTTGTACTGGTTCAGCAGCTGGGTGAGTGCAGGGGTAGGTGCCTGGTCGGTCACCAGGCAGTCGACCAAGCTGATCGAGCCGAGGCGCACCATGGCGTTGCGCCCGAACTTGCTGGAGTCGGCGGCAAGCACCACCTGGCGGGCATTGGCGATGATCGCCTGGGAAACCCGTACTTCCTGATAATCGAAATCGAGTAGGCTGCCGTCTTCATCGATGCCGCTGATGCCCACCAAGGCGAAATCGACCTTGAACTGGTTGATGAAGTCGACGCTGGCCTGGCCGACCACGCCGCCATCACGACGTACCGTGCCGCCGGCTACCAGCACCTCGAAGTCATCCTTGGCAGCCAGAATGGCAGCCACATGCAGGTTGTTGGTGATGACCTTAAGGTGGTTGTGGTTGAGCAATGCCCGGGCAATCGATTCGGTGGTGGTGCCGATATTGATGAACAGTGAGGCGTGGTCGGGGATCTGCCGCGCTACGGCTTCGGCGATGCGCTGCTTTTCGTCGCGCATCTGGTCGGCGCGCATGGCATAGGCGGTGTTCTCAATGCTCGAATCATAGGCAGCCCCGCCGTGGTAGCGGCGTAGCAGGTTGAGCTCGGCCAGCTGGTTGATATCGCGGCGGATGGTTTGCGGTGTGACGACGAACAGCTGCGCCATTTCTTCGATACTGACGTAACCGCGGTCGCGCACCAGTTCGAGGATTTGTTGTTGGCGTGGGGGCAGATTCATGGGCGGTCCTTTGGGGCTGCCGGACAAATTCTGCAATGATGCCGTAGGACGGGGACTACGGCCAGTAGACGATGGCGCATTAGCGCACGGTCATTGTAGGAGCGGCCTTGCGTCGCGATTGGGCCGCAACGCGGCCCCACGGTTTCAGCGCAGACGCATAAATTGCTGGGGCTGCTTTGCAGCCCTTTCGCGACGCAAGGCCGCTCCTACAATGGCCGCGTCAGCACTGATGTGGTGTTACGCCTCGTGATCTTCCCAGTCACGGGTGCGGTCGACGGCCTTCTTCCAGCCGGCATACAGTTTTTCTTTCTGCGCCTCATCCAGCTGCGGGCTGAACTCGCGCTCGATGATCGCCTTGTCGCGCAGCTCTTCCAGGCCGCTCCAGAAGCCGCAGGCCAGGCCTGCCAGGTAGGCGGCGCCGAGGGCGGTGGTTTCGCGCATTTTCGGGCGCTCCACACAGGTTCCGAGGATGTCGGCCTGGAACTGCATGAGAAAGTTGTTGGCCACTGCACCGCCGTCAACGCGCAGCTCCGACAGACGTTCGCCGCAGTCCTGCTGCATGGCGTCAAGCACGTCGCGGGTCTGGTAGGCAATCGATTCCAGCGCGGCGCGAATGATGTGGTCGACCTTCACGCCACGGGTCAGGCCGAACAGTGCGCCACGGGCATACGGGTCCCAGTACGGCGCACCCAGGCCGGTGAAGGCTGGCACCAGATACACACCGTTGCTGTCCTTGACCTTGCTGGCGAAGTACTCCGTATCCAGCGCATCGTTGACGATTTTCAGTTCGTCACGCAGCCACTGCACGGTAGAGCCACCGTTGAAAACCGCGCCTTCCAGGGCATAGGCCACCTCGCCGCGTGGGCCGCAGGCGATGGTGGTGAGCAGGCCGTGGGAGGATTTCACGGCCTTGTCGCCGGTGTTCATCAGCAGGAAGCAGCCGGTACCGTAGGTGTTCTTGGCCTGGCCCGGTTCCACGCACATCTGGCCGAACAGCGCCGACTGCTGGTCGCCGGCGATACCGGCGATGGCGATGCCGCTCTTGGTATGGCCGTACACTTCCGACGACGAGCGCACTTCGGGCAGCATCTGCCGCGGGATGCCGAGAATTTCCAGCAGCTTGTCGTCCCACTGCAGGCTGTGGATGTTGAACATCAGCGTGCGCGAGGCGTTGGTGTAGTCGGTGACATGCACCTTGCCGCCGGAGAACTTCCAGATCAGCCAGGTATCGATGGTGCCGAACAGCAGCTCGCCGCGCTCGGCGCGTTCACGGGCGCCTTCGACATTGTCGAGGATCCACTTCAGCTTGGTGCCGGAGAAGTACGGGTCGGTGACCAGGCCGGTGGCTTCGCGGATGTAGTCTTCATGGCCATCACGCTTGAGCTGGGCGCAGATCTCGGTGCTGCGGCGGCACTGCCAGACGATGGCGTTGTACACCGGGCGGCCGGTTTCCTTGTCCCATACCACGGTGGTTTCACGCTGGTTGGTGATGCCCAGCGCGGCAACCTGTGCATGGCTGATGCCGGCCTGGGCCAGGGCCTCGACCATGGTCGCGCTCTGGGTGGCAAAGATCTCCATCGGGTCGTGCTCGACCCAGCCAGCTTGCGGGTAATGTTGGGCGAACTCGCGTTGCGAGGTACCAACCACATTGGCATCGCGGTCGAAGATGATCGCTCGCGAGCTGGTGGTGCCCTGGTCCAGGGCGATGATGTAGTTCTTATCCTGGGTGTCTGTCATGGTCGTAGGCCTTGCATAAAGAGGAATTCAGGGCGTCAGCATCAGTTGGCTTGAGTATCGCCCTGGCGATTGTCGGTTGTCTCGGCGCTTGCGCTTTGCGCCGTCGGCAGGTTGCGGGCGATCAGGCCGCGATAGATCGCAGCCCCCAGGCAAGCGCCGAGGATCGGTGCGAACACCGGAACCAGGAAATACGGAATGTCCCGACCGCCAGTGAAGGCGATTTCGCCCCAGCCAGCCAGGAAGGTCATCAATTTGGGGCCGAAATCGCGGGCCGGGTTCATCGCAAAACCGGTCAGCGGGCCCATGGCACTGCCAATCACGGCGATCAGCAGGCCGATCAGCAGCGGGGCCATGGCGCCGCGCGGCAGGCCGTTGTTGTCATCGGCCAAGGCCATGATCACGGCCATCAGAATCGCGGTGATCACCACTTCGACCAGGAACGCCTGGCCAGTGGACAGTGACGGGTGCGGATACGTCGAGAATACCGAGGCCAGTTCCAGGCTTTCGGTGCTGCCACGCAGCATGGCGTGGGCCTGTTCGAAATCGAAGAACAGGTTGCTGTAGAGCGTGTAAACGAGTGCGGCGCCGCAGAATGCACCGCAAATCTGGGCGAGTGCATAGAACGGCAGCTTGCGCTTGTCGAAGCCGGCGAACAGGGTGAGCGCGATGCTCACGGCCGGGTTCAGGTGCGCGCCGGAAATGCCGGCGGTGAGGTAGATCGCCATGCTTACGCCGATACCCCAGATGACGCTGATTTCCCATAGGCCGAAGCTGGCGCCAGCGACCTTGAGCGCGGCGACGCAGCCGGTTCCGAAGAAGATCAGCAAGGCGGTGCCGAGAAATTCGGCCAGGCATTGGCTGGACAATGTAGGTTCGCGAAGAGCAGTCGTCATGTATGACCTCGTTGTTTTTGTTGTGAGGCGCGAAGCGCTCGACAGCAAAGCCTGGTGCCTATCCCCATTGACCCCAGGCGGGTGTTAAGAAGCGCACCTTAAAAGAGCACCATTTATTCAGAAACGAAAAAATATAGACAAGAAACGCTGATGTCAAAGGTCGAAAGTGAACGGGTAGTCACGTTTTGGTCGCCTGTTTCAAAGGCTGATGCCCGTGTTAGAGGGCTGCGTCAGCCATTGGCTGGCTGGGGCGCAGGAATTGCCCTAAAGTAGCCGCGACCTGTCCCAGACCGGAGCACTGCATGACCCCCGCACTTGACCTGTTGAAAAAAGCCCGCGCCGAACATCGCGTGCACAGTTATGAACATGACCCCAAGTCGGCGTCATATGGGCTGGAGGCGGCGGAAAAGCTAGGGCTCGAACCGCAGCAGGTGTTCAAGACCTTGCTGGCGAGCAGCGAGAAGGGCGAATTGCTGGTGGCGGTGGTGCCGGTGGTAGGGACGCTGGACCTCAAGGCGCTGGCCCATGCGGCTGGCGTGAAGAAGTGCGAAATGGCCGACCCGGCTGTGGCTCAGCGGGCGACGGGCTATCTGGTGGGCGGGATCAGCCCTTTGGGGCAGAAGAAGCGCCTGCGCACCTTCATCGATGATTCGGCGCAAAATTTTGCAACCATCCATGTCAGCGCTGGGCGGCGGGGGCTGGAAGTCGAGTTGGCGGCGGCGGTACTGGCCGAGCATACCCAGGGCAAATTTGCCGGGATTGGTAGAGGCTGAGATTGCAGGGGCCGCACAGCGGCCCCGACATCTTGAATCAGGTCGCCGAGCTGTAGCGGCGAACCCCGTTCTCCTGACGCGCCGACTGCGTCGCGACACTGCCCGGCACCGGGAACAGCACCAGGTGATCGGCCTTCACCGCAATCCCCACATCCTCACCCAGCTGGTGGTCGATATGGCTCGGGAAGATCGCTTCGAGCTGGCTGCCAGTGGGCAACTGCAAACGGTACAGGGTCGACGCACCGAGGAAGCTCTTGCCGACGATGTTCGCCTGCAGCGCGCTGCCTGGGGCTGGCACGATGTCATCAGGGCGCAGCAGCACATCCACCGAGCTGCCTGGCGCCATGGTGTAGGCACGGTTGCCACGCAGCTCTCCCAGTTCGGTATTGACCGCTTCATGGCTGCTCATCTGGCCACGGATGAAGTAACCCTGGCCGACGAAGCTGGCCACGAACGTCGTCTGCGGTTCGTGATACAGGTTGTAGGGCGTATCCCACTGCTCCAGCCGGCCTTCCTTGAACACGCCCACGTGGTCGCTGACGGCAAACGCCTCTTCCTGGTCATGGGTCACCAGGATCGCACTGGTGCCGCGGCTCTTGAGGATGTCACGCACTTCGTGGCTGAGGCGTCGGCGCAGTTCCACGTCGAGGTTGGAGAACGGCTCGTCGAGCAGCAGCAGTTGTGGCTCAGGTGCCAGCGCGCGCGCCAGGGCGACACGCTGTTGCTGGCCACCCGACAGCTCATGCGGGTAGCGCCCACCGAGGCCGCCGAGCTTGACCAGTTCGAGCATCTCTTTGATCACCTGGGCCTGATTCGGGTGCTTGGCGATGCCGAAGGCGATGTTCTGCGCCACGGTCAGGTGCGGGAACAGGGCGTAGTCCTGGAACACCATGCCGATGCGGCGTTTCTCCGGGGCCAGGGTGAAGCCGGCGCGGGAGATGACTTCGCCGGCCAGCTGGATTTCACCCTCGTGCACCGGCTCGAAACCGGCGATGGCGCGCAGGGTGGTGGTCTTGCCACAACCCGACGAGCCCAGCAGGCAACCGATGTCGCCTGCGTTCAGGTGCAGGTTGAGGTTCTGGACGATGCGCTGCTCGCCGTAGCCGCAGGCGAGGTTGCGCAGGTTGAGCAGTAAGGGTTGACTCATGCGTGGTGGTAAGCCGGTTCGACAAGGAATTCGAGAAGGGCCTTCTGTGCATGCAAGCGGTTTTCAGCCTGGTCCCAGGCGACCGAACGAGGGTCGTCGAGCAGGTCGTGGCTGATTTCCTCACCCCGGTGGGCGGGCAGGCAGTGCATGAACAGGGCGTCGGGTGCCGCCAGGTCGAGCAGTGCGCGGGTGACCTGGTAAGGCGCGAAATGCGCCAGGCGCCGTGCAGTTTCCTCTTCCTGACCCATTGAAGTCCAGACATCCGTGGTTACCAGGTGCGCACCGCGCACGGCTTCCTGCGGATCGCGGACGATCTGCACGTGGTCGCCACCCAGGGCCATGAAGCGTGGATCGGGCTCATAGCCTTCCGGGCAGGCGATGCGCAGCTGGAAGTCGAACTGCTTGGCCGCTTCGATATACGAGTTGCACATGTTGAAGCCATCGCCGATCCAGGCCACGGTCTTGCCCTGGATCGAGCCGCGGTGCTCGAGGAAGGTCTGCATGTCGGCCAGCAGCTGGCACGGGTGCGACTCGTCGGACAGGGCGTTGATCACCGGCACGCGGGACTTGGCGGCAAATTCGGTCAGGGTGCTGTGGGCGTGGGTACGGATCATCACCACGTCGAGCATGCTCGACAGCACGATGGCGCTGTCACCGATCGGCTCGCCACGGCCCAGCTGGGTGTCCCGTGGCGAGAGGAAGATCGCCTGGCCACCGAGCTGGATCATGCCGGCTTCGAACGACACGCGGGTACGGGTCGAGGATTTCTCGAAGATCATGCCCAGCACGCGGTTCTTCAGGGGCTCGAACAGCACGCCTCGCTTGCGCAGGTCCTTCAGCTCGATGCCTCGGCGGATCACACCGAGCAATTCGTCGGTGGTGAAATCCAGCAGGGAGAGAAAGTGCCTAGCGCTCATGATTGACTACCTTATCTGCAACGGTATGCAGGTCGACCGTATGGTTTTTTTTGACAACGGGAGTGACCTGCGGCGTAAGCCGCACGGGGCGGACGAAATGGGGAAAGGCGCAATACTATAATTAAATGTCGCCTGAAACCAAGAGGGGAAACAGCAGCTCGTTCTTAAGATGTTGCAAAGGGTGTCGTACCCCTTGCACCCGTGCTGTTTTTTATTTGCTACAGAAGGTTGTACACGGCTTGCTGGCAATTTGGCAAATGGCTGTCGCGAATCGTGCGCCTGATGTCGCGGGATTCACGCCGCGAAGCGCACTGGCCGGCGCGAGGGCTGCGGCGCATAGTCGTGGCTCGACGACTCCTTACGACAACAAGGCAGAGGCGGCCATGACCAAGACCCTGCATCACCGTGCCTGTCACCTGTGCGAAGCGATCTGCGGCCTGAACATAGAAGTCAGCCACGAAGACGACGGGCGAGCGCTGATCAGCTCCATCAAGGGCGACCCGGAGGACCCTTTCAGTCGGGGTCACATCTGCCCCAAGGCGGTGGCCCTGCAAGACATCCAGAACGACCCGGACCGCCTGCGCCAGCCCCACCGTCGGGTAGGGTGCGAGTGGCAACCGATCGGCTGGGACGAGGCGTTTGCCTTGGCTGCCGAAAAGCTGTGGGCGGTTCAGCAGGCCCACGGGCGCAATGCCGTGGCGGTCTATCAAGGCAACCCCAGCGTGCACAATTATGGGCTGATGACCCACAGCAATTACTTCCTTGGCCTGCTCAAGACCCGAAACCGCTTCTCCGCCACCTCGGTCGACCAGCTGCCGCAGCACCTGACCAGCCACTTGATGTACGGCCACGGCCTGCTGTTGCCGATCCCGGATATCGACCATACCGACTTCATGCTGATCCTCGGTGGCAATCCGCTGGCCTCCAATGGCAGCATCATGACCGTACCCGACGTGGAAAAGCGCCTGAAAGCCCTGCGCGGGCGAGGTGGTCGCCTGGTGGTGGTCGATCCCCGGCGCAGTGAAACCGCCGCCATGGCCGACCGCCATCTGTTCATCCGTCCCGGAGGCGATGCAGCGTTGCTGTGTGGCCTGCTCAACACCCTGTTCGATGAAAACCTCGCGCGAGGTTCGCATTTGCCGGTCAGCGGCCTTCAGCACGTGCGCGAAGCGATCTTGCCGTTCAGCGCAGAGGCGATGAGTGCACACTGCGGCATAGCCGCTACCCAGATACGCCAACTGGCGCGGGACTTCGCTGCTGCAGACAAGGCAGTCTGCTATGGGCGCATGGGGGTGTCGACCCAGACGTTCGGCACGCTGTGTCACTGGCTGGTGCAACTGATAAACCTGGTGACCGGCAACCTCGATCAAGAGGGTGGGGCGCTGTGTACCGAGCCTGCGGTCGATCTGGTGGCGACCACGTCAGGTGGCCATTTCAATGCCTGGCAGAGCCGGGTTTCGGGCTTGCCGGAGTACGCTGGCGAACTGCCGGTGGCGGCCCTGGCCGAGGAGATGCTGACCCCGGGGGAGGGCCAGGTGCGGGCGCTGGTGACGGTTGCCGGCAATCCGGTGCTGTCCACGCCCAATGGCCGGCAGCTGGATGCGGCGCTGGACGGGCTGGAGTTCATGCTCAGCATCGACCTCTATATCAATGAAACCACCCGCCACGCCGACCTGATCCTGCCTTCGACCTCGGCGCTGGAAAACGACCATTACGACAGCACCTTCAACCTGTTGGCCGTACGCAATGTGACCCGTTTCAATCGCGCTATCCTGGCCAAGCCCGAGGGCGCTTTGCATGACTGGGAGATCTTCGTCGGCCTGGCTCAGGCGTTCGCCAAGCGTGCCGAACTGGAACTGAAACCGACCTGGCCGCCAGCGCAGATGATCGACCTGGCCCTGCGTAAGGGGCGCTATGGCGAAGCAAGCGTCTGGAAGCTCTCGCTTGCGGCGCTGGACGAGCATCCCCACGGGCTCGACCTGGGGCCGCTGCGCGCCAACCTGCAGTCACGCCTGGCAACTGCCAGCAAAACCGTCGAAGCGGCGCCGCAGGTGCTGCTGGATGACCTGCAGCGGTTGGCCCTGCAGGCACCGCCTGCGCCGGGCGAGTTGCTGTTGATCGGTCGCCGTCACGTGCGCAGCAACAATTCATGGATGCATAACTTTCATCGTCTGGTCAAAGGCAAGCCGCGCCATCAACTGCTGATGCACCCGCAAGACCTGCAGCAACGGCAATTGCAGGATGGCCAGCGGGTGCGTATCCGTTCGCGTACCGGCACGCTGGAGGTCGAGGTGCAGGCCTGTGAAGACATGATGCCCGGGGTGGTCAGCCTGCCCCATGGCTTCGGCCATGGTCGTCAGGGTGTGCAGTTGCAGGTTGCGCAGGCGCAGGCGGGTGTCAGTGCCAACGACCTTACCGATGAACGCCTGCGCGACGCGATTTCCGGTAATGCTGCGCTCAATGGCGTGCCTGTGCAGGTCGAGGCCGCATGAGCAACGGTAAGGCCGAGCACGCTGCTCGGCTTTCCGATACAATGCGTCACCGTGCCGACGACCGCGTCGGAAAGTTCAGCCGAGGTGCTACATGGATATCATCGAAACGATCAAAGAGCAGATTGCCAACAACACCGTTCTGCTTTACATGAAAGGCTCGCCGAATGCCCCGCAGTGTGGCTTCTCCGCGCGTGCCTCGCAGGCTGTGATGGGTTGCGGCGAGAAGTTCGCCTACGTCGACATCCTGCAGAACCCGGAAATCCGCGCCAACCTGCCAAAATACGCCAATTGGCCGACCTTCCCGCAACTGTGGGTAGCCGGCGAGCTGGTTGGCGGTAGCGACATCATGCTGGAAATGTTCGAGAAGGGTGAGCTGCAGACCCTGATCAAGGACGCCGCCGCCAAGGCCAAGGCTTCCGAAGCCTGATCTTCAGGCAGCCATGAAAAAACCCGCTCAAGGCGGGTTTTTTTATGGGGCGAGAATCTTATTCTTCGCCCATCTGCGACTGCAGGTAGTTCTCGATGCCGATCTTGTCGATCAGGCCCAGCTGGGTTTCCAGCCAGTCGATGTGCTCTTCCTCGGACTCGAGGATGTCTTCGAGCATGTCACGCGAGCCGAAGTCGCCAGCGGTTTCGCAGTGGGCGATGGCGGCTTTCAGGTCGACCAGGCCTTTCTGCTCGATCTTCAGGTCACACTCGAGCATTTCTTTGGTGTGCTCGCCAATCAGCAGCTTGCCCAGGTCCTGAACGTTGGGAATGCCTTCGAGGAAGAGAATACGCTTGATCAGTTTGTCAGCGTGTTTCATCTCGTCGATGGATTCTTTGTACTCGTGCTTGCCGAGCTTGTTCAGCCCCCAATCTTCGTACATGCGCGCGTGCAGGAAGTACTGGTTGATTGCGACCAGCTCGTTTCCGAGGATCTTGTTGAGATGCTGGATGACGCTTACGTCGCCTTTCATGACGGGTTCCTGCCCTGTAGAAGTGTGCCAATACAGGGAAGTTTGAGCCTGTAACTGTGGGCTGTCAAACCTAAGTGATTGAATAATAAGTGAAAATTAATAGAAATAAGAATGTTTGTGAACCGCGTTGGAACGCTAACTTATTGATATTCGGGCATAAAAAAACCGGACACGAGGTCCGGTTCTTCGAATTCTGTAATATCAGGCAGCAGTAAATTCCACCGGATAGGGCAGAGCAGCCTGCTGGCTCACCTGCAATTCGGTGAGGGTCTCGCGGACCACCTGCTTGGCCAGACAGGCACATTTGCCACACTGGCTGGCGACGTTGGTCGCCGCTCGGACTTCCTTGTAACTGCAGCATCCTTCATAGATCGCATCGCGGATCTGTCCGTCGGTGACGCCGACACAAAGACACACATACATAAGGGCTGACCATCGCGGGTTGAGTCGATGGGTTGGAGCTTAATGTTAATGAGAATGCTTGTCAAAGGACTTTCTGAAAGGGCCGTGCTTGAGCGACCGACGGTTGCATTCGGCCTGTAACCACAAGCCGTGTATGATGGTCGGCCTTTGTTGGATGTCGGGCAAGCCTGCCTTGGCCCGGCAAACGGTTCTTCACCCTCATCAGGAGATTACAATGAGCGTACTCGTTGGCAAACAAGCCCCCGACTTCACCGTCCCAGCCGTCCTGGGCAATGGCGAAATCGTCGACAGCTTCAACCTGGCCTCGGCCATCAAGGGCAAGTACGGCCTGGTGTTCTTCTACCCACTGGACTTCACCTTTGTCTGCCCGTCCGAGCTGATCGCTCTGGACAACCGCATCCCTGACTTCCAGGCGCGCAACGTTGAAGTGATCGGCGTTTCGATCGACTCGCACTTCACTCACAACGCATGGCGTAACACCCCGGTCAACGCCGGCGGTATCGGCCAAGTCAAGTACACCCTGGCTGCCGACATCACCCACGAAATCTGCAAGGCCTACGACGTCGAGTCCGAAGGCGGCGTAGCCTTCCGTGGCGCCTTCCTGATCGACACCAACGGTGTTGTTCGTTCGCAGATCGTCAATGACCTGCCGCTGGGCCGTAACATGGACGAACTGCTGCGTCTGGTCGACGCCCTGCAATTCCACGAAGAGCACGGCGAAGTCTGCCCTGCCAACTGGAAGAAAGGCGACCAGGGCATGACCGCTTCGCCAGAAGGCGTTGCTGCTTACCTGAGCGAGAACGCTGGCAAGCTGTAATTGCCCCGCGCATGAAAAAACCGGCCCATGTGGCCGGTTTTTTTTGCCTGGTATCTGGGGACAAGGCCGCTCCTAAAGGAAACGTGATCTCCTGTAGGAGCGGCCTTGCGTCGCGAAAGGGTCGCGAAGCGGCCCCAGGACTTCAACTTAATCGTTGAAGTCGCGCCAGCCGCCCATTTCCTTCCAGCGGTTGACGATGCCGCAGAACAGTTCGGCAGTCTTCTCGGTGTCGTAACGCGCCGAGTGCGCCTCACGGCCGTCGAAGTCGATGTCGGCGCTCTGGCAGGCCCGCGCCAGCACGGTCTGGCCATAGGCCAGGCCCGCCAGGGTCGCGGTGTCGAAGCTGGAGAACGGGTGGAACGGGTTACGCTTGATATCGTTGCGCGTTACTGCCGCATTGAGGAAGCCAAGGTCGAAGCTGCTGTTGTGGCCGACCAGGATCGCCCGTTTGCAGCCGTTGGCCTTCAGCGCCTTGCGCACGCCGCGGAAGATGTCGGTGAGTGCGCTTTCCTCGCTCACCGCCATGCGCAGCGGGTGGTCCAGCTTGATGCCGGTGAACTCCAGCGCGGCCGGCTCGATGTTGGCCCCTTCGAACGGTTCTACCCGGAAGAAGTAGGTGTGCTCGGGGAACAGGAAACCTTTCTCGTCCATGCCGATGGTTACGGCGGCGATTTCCAGCAGGGCGTCGGTGGCGCTGTTGAAGCCGCCGGTCTCGACATCCACCACGACTGGCAGATAGCCGCGGAAGCGCTCGGCCATCGGGTGGCGCGAGCCGCTGCCGCCCTGACCGTCCTGGTCGTCTTCGTAGAGGTCTTCGCTCACGCGTTGTCCTCCAGCAGGCGCCAGCGCAGTTTTTCACCGGCACGCAGCGGGATCACGGTCTGCTCGCCAAACGGCAGGCTGTCCGGGGCGGTCCACTCTTCGCGGACCAGGGTGATGGTGTCGGTATTCGCCGGCAGGCCATAGAAGGCCGGGCCGTGCAGGCTGGCGAAACCTTCCAGCTTGTCCAGTGCATTGCGCTGTTCGAACGCCTCTGCGTACATCTCGATGGCAGCGTATGCGGTGTAGCAGCCGGCGCAACCGCAGGCGGCTTCCTTGGCGTGACGGGCGTGCGGTGCCGAGTCGGTGCCGAGGAAGAACTTCGGGTTGCCGCTGGTGGCCGCGTCCAGCAGCGCCACCTGATGGGTGTTGCGCTTGAGGATCGGCAGGCAATAGAAGTGCGGGCGGATACCGCCGACCAGCATGTGGTTGCGGTTGTACAGCAGGTGCTGGGCAGTGATGGTCGCACCGACATTGGCCGGGGCTTCGGTGACGAACTGCGCGGCGTCGCCCGTGGTGATGTGCTCGAACACCACTTTCAGGGTTGGGAAGCGCTCGACCAGGCGGCGCATGTGCTCGTCGATGAAACGCTTTTCGCGGTCGAACACGTCGATCTCGCTGCGGGTCACTTCACCATGCACCAGCAATGGCATGCCCACTTCCGCCAACGCTTCGATGGCCGGGAAGATGTTGTCGATGCTGGTCACGCCCGAGTCGGAGTTGGTCGTCGCGCCGGCCGGGTAAAGCTTGGCGGCGTAGACGATGCCGCTGGCCTTGGCCGCGCGGATGTCCTCAGGGCTGGTGCGGTCGGTGAGGTACAGCACCATCAGCGGTTCAAAGCGGCTGCCAGCCGGGCGGGCGGCAAGGATGCGCTCGCGGTAGGCGCCAGCTTCGACGGCATTGCGCACCGGCGGAACCAGGTTAGGCATGATGATGGCACGGGCGAAAGTACGCGCCACATCGCCAACGGTATGGGGCAGGACGGCACCATCGCGCAGATGGATGTGCCAGTCGTCGGGACGCAGGAGGGTCAGGCGATCGGACATTGGGAATTCCAGGCGGGTCGAACTCAGGCCCCAATGCTACCGGAAAACCCCGGTCCGAGCACGGCTATCAAGTTTTCCGGCACGCGTCCGATAGCCTGCCTGTAAGCCGTCAGAAATTGTGGAGCCGCCCGTGCGCCAGCGTTACCTAGCCCTGTTGACCCTTGTCGCCAGCCTGCCGGCCGGCGCACTGACCTTCCAGACCCGCATGGAGAATGTCGCCTGGAAAGTCGAGGGTGACCAGTTCGAATGCCGCCTGATCCAGCCGATCGACGGTTTCGGCAGTGGCGAGTTCGTACGCAAGGCCGGTGAGCAGCCGGTGTTCCAGTTGCGTTCGCACAGCAACATACTGGGCGCAGGTTCCGCCACCTTGCTGGCAGCCGCGGCCCCTTGGCAGCCAGGCCGTGGTGATGTCAACCTCGGCGCCGTGCGCATGACCCGTAGTGGCGTGCTGTTCAGCTCGTCGCAGAGCCAGGCCAGTCGCCTGATCAACGGCCTGCTCGATGGCCGCAGCACGGTGGTGCGCAACTACACCGGCGAAGGCGGGCGGGTGATGGAGGTACGCGTACTGCCGGTCAGCTTCGCCAAGGCATATGACGACTATCAGGCCTGTGCCAGCAAGATGCTGCCGATGAACTATGACCAGGTGCGCCAGACCCAGGTTGGCTTCCCGGGCGGTGGCTTCGATCTCGACGCCGACGCCCGTGCGCGGCTGGATGTGATCCTCGATTACCTCAAGGCCGACCCGACGGTGAACCACATTGAACTCAACGGCCACTCCGATAACAGTGGTAACCGCCTGACCAATCGTGACACCTCGCGGCGTCGGGCCCTGGCCGTTGCCGATTACCTCAAGGCCCATGGCGTGCCGGAAGAGCAAATCGTCGTGCGCTTCCATGGTGAGCGCTATCCGTTGGTGAAGAACAACAGCCCGGCCAATCGGGCGCGTAACCGGCGGGTGAACATCGAACTGGATCGGGTGGCTCAGGTGGGGAAACCGGCCGTGCAGCCGGTTCAGCAACCGGCAGCGGTAGCGCCTACCATCCCGTCTGCCGGTGCGTCACCGGCTGCGCCTGCTCCGGCTGCACCAGGATCGAAGGCACCTTGACCAAATTTCCTTGCCACCCCACGTCGCGCCGCTGACAGTTCCTGTCGCTTTGTCGTCAGAAGCTGTCGCCCCACTGTAAATTTATCCGCAACGCCGGTAGAATCGATCCCTTTCCGTACAACCCCGTGGAGTGATGGCATGGCGGACGTAAAAAAGGTCGTACTGGCGTATTCCGGCGGCCTTGATACTTCGGTGATTCTCAAGTGGCTGCAGGATACCTACAACTGCGAAGTGGTGACCTTCACCGCTGACCTGGGTCAGGGCGAAGAAGTCGAGCCGGCTCGCGCCAAAGCTCAGGCGATGGGCGTAAAAGAGATCTACATCGACGACCTGCGCGAAGAGTTCGTGCGTGATTTCGTCTTCCCGATGTTCCGCGCCAACACCGTCTACGAAGGCGAGTACCTGCTGGGTACCTCCATCGCCCGCCCGCTGATTGCCAAGCGCCTGATCGAAATCGCCAACGAAACCGGCGCCGATGCCATTTCCCACGGCGCTACCGGCAAGGGTAACGACCAGGTTCGCTTCGAGCTGGGTGCTTACGCCCTCAAGCCAGGCGTCAAGGTCATCGCCCCATGGCGCGAGTGGGACCTGCTGTCCCGCGAGAAGCTGATGGACTATGCCGAGAAGCACGGTATCCCGATCGAACGCCACGGCAAGAAGAAATCGCCGTACTCGATGGACGCCAACCTGCTGCACATCTCCTACGAAGGCGGTGTCCTGGAAGATACCTGGACCGAGCACGAAGAAGACATGTGGCGCTGGAGCGTCTCGCCAGAAAACGCCCCGGACCAGGCTACCTACATCGAGCTGACCTACCGCAATGGTGACATCGTCGCCATCGACGGCGTCGACATGACCCCGGCCACCGTGCTTGCCGAGCTGAATCGCATCGGCGGCGCCAACGGTATCGGCCGTCTGGACATCGTCGAGAACCGTTACGTGGGCATGAAGTCTCGCGGCTGCTACGAAACCCCTGGCGGCACCATCATGCTCAAGGCCCACCGTGCCATCGAGTCGATCACCCTGGACCGCGAAGTCGCTCACCTGAAAGACGAGCTGATGCCGAAGTACGCCAGCCTGATCTACACCGGCTACTGGTGGAGCCCTGAGCGTCTGATGCTGCAGAAGATGATCGACGCTTCGCAGGTCAACGTTAACGGCGTTGTGCGACTGAAGCTGTACAAGGGCAACGTCATCGTGGTTGGCCGCAAGTCGGACGACTCGCTGTTCGATGCCAACATCGCGACCTTCGAAGAAGACGGCGGCGCCTACAACCAGGCCGATGCTGCCGGCTTCATCAAGCTCAACGCGCTGCGCATGCGTATCGCTGCCAACAAAGGCCGCGGGATGCTCTGAGCATCTGGCTGAAGTGGCATAAATAAACCCGGCTCTGGCCGGGTTTTTTTTGCCTGCTGGACGGTGGTCTGATCAATGTCCATGGGGTAAATCCTCGGGCAAGCGGATGCTCGAGAGAACAACGCATCTCTGTAGTTCGATATTGCACATTCGCCACTGCCTGTTTGCGACATGTGGTTGGCTAATGGCTTGCACGATTTGCTGTTCTATCAATTTCTGCGCGTCAGGGCCGGAAAACATCATGGTTATAGTTTCTTGCATGTCGGGAGGCGTCGCTTGCTCAGGGATGCTCTTCTGCTCGGCAGGGCCAGGTTTGTAAAAGGATTTGTAGTTGAAGTTCAGGGTGAGAAAGAACAGGGCTGTGAGGAAGAATGGAAACCCTACAAGGAACCAAGTGTAATACGTCTGACTTTTTTCGCTGAGGAAAGGCAAGGTTGCCAAGGCAGAAGCTTCGATGATGCCAGCGAAGATGGCAATTATGGTCAGTGGGGCCACAGGTTGGT
The DNA here is from genome assembly GCF_052041945.1 of Pseudomonas sp. SMN11. Classification (NCBI taxonomy): domain Bacteria; kingdom Pseudomonadati; phylum Pseudomonadota; class Gammaproteobacteria; order Pseudomonadales; family Pseudomonadaceae; genus Pseudomonas; species Pseudomonas sp. SMN11. Next base: position 386,263 of record NZ_JBKGGW010000001.1, read on the forward strand.
TATCGTTCATGATTATCGCCTCCTGCATGTTTTTCATATCAATAACCTACTGGCTGCCTCAACTAAATTGTGGACTTTTTCCGGGGTAGGGGAATTCTCAGCGGAGTGAGTGAATTGATCACGGTTTGACTTGCTTGTTCGTGAGCACAGCCGTGAGAAAGCGCTAAATTTTTCTTGTAGGAAAATTCCCAAACAGACGTAAGGTTCATCTATTCGGCTATTTGTGCGGGGAATTGACGCGCCATTGCGCGTTCTGCTCGGTTATGGTGAGGCAGTCGTCAAAGCAAAATAACGAATGATGGATATCGCATGAATAAAGTCCTTATCGTGGATGATCATCCGGTCATACGCCTGGCAGTGCGCATGCTGATGGAGCGGCATGGGTACGATGTTGTTGCGGAAGCCGATAACGGCATAGCGGCCTTGCAGCTCACTCGTGAACACCTCCCCGATATTGTCGTACTCGATATCGGCATCCCCAAGCTCGACGGGCTGGAAGTCATCGCCCGTATGGCCGCGGCCAGCCCTGGCAGCCGTGTCCTGGTGCTGACTTCCCAGGCGCCCGGGCATTTTTCCATGCGCTGCATGCAGGCGGGGGCTTCTGGCTATGTTTGCAAGCAGCAGGAACTCACCGAACTGCTCAGTGCCATCAAGGCTGTGCTCTCTGGCTACAGTTACTTCCCGAATCAGGCCTTGCACAAGTCCCATGGCCGGGTGGGAGGCGCCAGCGAGGCTGAAATGGTGGATCGCCTGTCGGCAAGGGAGATGATGGTGCTGCAGCAGCTTGCACGCGGGCGTTCCAACAAGGAGATTGCCGACAGCATGTTCCTCAGCAACAAGACGGTCAGCACCTACAAGACCCGCCTGTTGCTGAAACTGAATGCCCATTCACTGGTGGACCTGATCGAGTTGGCCCGGCGTCATGGTCTGAACTGAGCCCGGCACGCACAAAGCCTCCGTGAAGGAAGCTTTGTGCCAGGCTACAGGTCGTAGTCAAAATCGGCGAGTTGCCGTTGCAGGCGTCGTTCTTCGAGGAGGTTGTCAATGGTACGACGCTTGCTCAGGTTGGTCTTTGCGGTTTCAACCTGAGGCTCCGCTTCGTCGTCAGCGGTGGCAAAGTCATCTTCGATCGACAGGTCGTCTTTATCGGTACTCATGAGTCGCTCCAAGCCAAAGGGCCATTGGCCGTCCTTATAGCGGGAAAGCGAAGTTCGGTAAAAAAGATTTTTTCAATCACGATGCAGCTGTTTTTGCTATTGGCTCAATCGTCGGAGGTCTTGTGCTTGTATTCGCACAGATCTTCGATGCGGCAGCTACCGCAACGGGGCTTGCGTGCCTGGCACACGTAGCGGCCATGCAGAATGAGCCAATGGTGAGCGTCGAGCAAGTAATCCTTGGGGACGAACCTGACCAGTTTCTTCTCGACTTCGAGCACGGTCTTGCCAGGCGCGATGCCGGTACGGTTGCTGACCCGGAAGATGTGCGTGTCCACGGCCATGGTCGGCTGGCGGAAGGCGGTGTTGAGCACCACGTTGGCGGTCTTGCGGCCAACGCCCGGTAGCGCTTCCAGTGCTTCTCGGGTCTGCGGTACTTCGCCTTCATGGCGCTCGATCAACAGGCGGCACGCCTCGATGACATTCTTGGCCTTGCTGTTGTAGAGGCCGATGGTCTTGATGTATTCGCTCAGGCCCTCGACACCGAGCTCATAGATGGCCTGTGGTGTATTGGCGACCGGGAACAAGCGCGCCGTGGCCTTGTTGACGCCGACATCGGTGGACTGCGCGGAAAGCGTCACGGCAACCAGGAGCTCGAATGGGGTGGTATAGGCCAATTCCGTTTTCGGGTCGGGATTGTCTTCGTGCAGCCTGCGGAAGATCTCCAGGCGTTTGGCGGCATTCATGGGTTCAACGCTTTCCTTGACGACGTGTGAGGGTGGGGCGCAGCCAATTGTACAAGGCCATTAGCGTGCCGAGCAGTAGCAGCCCACCGGACGGCAGGTGGGCCAAGTGCATGCCGGCGACATCGTCCAGCCATTGGCGGCCGGCGCCAAGCAGCAAACAGGCGAGCAGCAGGCCGCTCAAATGCAGCAACAGTTGCCGCCAGCGCCCTTCAGTTGGCAGCAATGTGTCGATGGCAAGGCATTGCAGGCAGATCAGTGCAGGAAAAAAACCAAGCGTCAGCGCCAATGGCAATGCCCAGGCCCGCAGAGCCAGTTGCAGGCAGCTGGCAAGTGCAGCAAGCAGCAGCAGGCTTGCCAACCAGTACTTCGCGCCGCTGAGAGTTGCTCGCAGCAGGCTTAGCAAGACTTGGTGGAGAAGGGGCAGCACGAACATGCACGCGCCAATGGTCGCTGCCTGCGGGAAGGTGCGCGTTGCGCCAAGCAACGGGGCCAGGCCGGTCATCAGCAGGTAGTATTTATTCATGGCCGGGAGCTCCGAGCAGTTCGCTGCGATGTTGGTCAAAATATCGCAAGGCTTCCTGCTGGGCATCGATCACGGCCCGAGAAGTAACGGTCGCTCCAGCCAGCTGATCGAAGTCGCCCTGGTCGCGCCTGAGCGCCCAGCGATCGCCAAGGCCGTGATGGGCAAATTGTGACAACCAGCCAGACTGTGGGTCGGCGATCTGGCCGCCCAGCCCAGGGCTCTCCTGCTGTTCGATCACTCGGCTGCCAATCAGGCGGCCTTCGTCGTCGATGGCAATGGTCAGCTTGATGGGGCCGGCATAGCCCTGGACCTGGCTCACCAGCACGATGGCTGTTGGCGAAGTGCGGAGGGTCGCGCGGTAGACCGCGAGTATCTTGCTATGCAATGGCTGTTCTGCTGGCAATGCTAACGCGTTGTCCAGGGGGCGATTGTCGTAACTTTGCGCGGGCAGCACCGCCAGGAATTGGGCTGCCTTAAGTTGGTGCTCGGCATCTGCGATGGCTGGACGCGTCCAGTGCTGCCAGGCCAGTGTTAACGCCAACGCCGACCCTCCGACGGCAAGTAGCAGCAAGCTGCTGCGAACAGGTGCGGTCATGACGAGACCTGCTGGCGTCGCAAGGCAAACCGATCCAGGGCGGGCATTGCCAGGTTCATCAGGAGGATGGCGAATGCCGTGCCATCCGGGTAACTGCCCCAGGTGCGAATCAGGTAGATCAGCGCGCCTGCGCCAAAGCCAAACAGCAGCTTGGCCAGGTTGGTCTTGGGGCCAGACACGGGCTCCGTGGCGATGAAGAACGCCGCCAGCATGGTTGAGCCGCTGAACAGGTGCAGCAGTGGCGAGCCGTTCGAATCCGAGCCGGAGCCATTCCAGGCCAGCAGGCTGAACAGAAACAGGCCGGCCAGCAGGCCTGCCGGGGCATGCCAGCTGATAACCCTGCGCTGCAAGAGAAACAGCCCACCGAACAGCAGTGCCAGGTTGACCCACTCGCTGTTGCGGCCGCCAAAACTGCCAAAACCGGAGTGGCTGGCGAAGAGTTCGTCGATGGTCAGGCTGCGGTTGTGGCGCAGGCCATCGAGAATGGTCGGCCCCGCCCAGCCATCGATCTGGTTACCACTGCCAGACACCAACTGCAGGCTATCGATAAAGCCAATGGCCTGGCTGGGCCAGTGGGTCATTTGCAGCGGAAAGTTGAGCAGCACAAAGGCGTAACCGACCATTGCCGGGTTGAACAGGTTGCGGCCCACGCCGCCAAAGGCCTGCTTGCCGACGCCGATGGCAATGCCTGCTGCTGTCACTGGCAACCACCAGGGCGCTTGCACAGGCAGGGCGATGGCCAACAGCACGGCAGTCACCAGGGCACTGCCATCGTTCAATGCCGGTAGAACCGGTTGTCGACGCAAAGCCAGCAGTGCCGCTTCGCAACTCAATGCACTGCTGGCGCACAGCAACAGGTTGAACAGCACTCCCCAGCCTTCTGTCCAGAACGCCGCGAGCAAGCCGGGTATGCAGGCCAGCAGCACGAGGCCCATGGCCTTGCGTAGCCGTGGGTCAGGGTTTGCCATGGTCGTGCCCGGCCGCTGTAGGCGCAGCATCGGCAGCGGCGGCTTGTTGCGCCTTGATCCGCTCGAGGGCGGCCTTGATCGCGTCTGGCGCGCCTTGTGTGGCTCCGGCCGCACGTGCCTGGCGCTGCGCCTCCCGGCGCGCGATATCGCGTTGCAGGCGGGCGTTACGCTGTTCGTGGCGCTGGCGCGCATGATCGCGGCGCTGGCGGCGGGCCTGCAGTTGTTCGGGGGTATGGGCCAGGCCGCTGACAATTGGCACCACTGTGGCTGGTAGTGGGTGCATGTCGATGCAATCGACCGGGCAGGGCGCCAGGCACAAGTCACAGCCGGTGCATTCGCTGGCGATGACCGTGTGCATCAGCTTGGCGGCGCCGACGATGGCATCGACCGGGCAGGCCTGGATGCATTTGGTGCAACCGATGCATTCGGCTTCGCGAATGTAGGCGACCTGGGGCGGTGCGCTTCCTCGTTGCGGCTCTGGCGCGAGCAGTGGCACTTCCAGCAGCGCGGCCAGCGCGGCGATGGTTTCGCTACCGCCTGGCGGACACTTGTTGATGGCCTCACCCGCAGCCAGGCCTTCGGCGTAGGGCCGACAGCCATTGTGGCCGCATTTGCCGCACTGGGTCTGCGGCAACAGGGCGTCGATGCGTTGAATCAAGTTCATTGAGTGAAAAGTCCGTTGAATCCCGAGAACGCCAGGGCCATGACACCTGTACCGATCAATGTAATGGGCAAGCCGCGCAGCGCGGCCGGTACGTCAGGGTGCTGGCTGCGCTGGTGCAGGTCGTCGAACAGCACCAGCGCAAGCCAGAAGCCCAGGCCGGCCACTATCCCCCAGCACAACGTTGCTAGCGCCGAGGTGTCCTCTCCCGTCACTTGCAGCGCAAGGCCCAGCAGCAAGGCATTGCCCAGCAAGGGCTGAGCAAGATCCCCGGTGGGCCATTGCGGGCGTAGCCTGGCCAACACCTGCGGCACGCCCCATGTCAGCAACGCCAGCCATGGCAGCAGCAGGAACAGGCGCAAGTCCTGCAAATGCCAGGGTGCGATGATCAACCGGTCGAGCGCTTGCCCGCCGCTTGCCCCGAGCGCTATCGACAGGGCGCCTGCCAGGCCACAGACCTGCAGGCGCAGCCGGCTGAACGGCCGTTGTTGCAGAAGCAGGTGGCTGAACAGCGCAGCGCTGGCCAGGATCAGCATGTAGTCGTTCATGTGAATGACGATAGCCGGTTATCGCCTGGAGCGTCCGGCATTGGTGCTGCACATGGAACTGCCCCGGCGGTGAGGCCGGGGCAGAAGGCTTACTTGATGCGCTGACCTGGCTTGGCGCCGCTGTCAGGGCTGAGCAGGTAGATCTCTTCGCCGCCAGGGCCGGCCGCCATGACCATGCCCTCGGACACGCCAAAGCGCATTTTCCGCGGCTTGAGGTTGGCCACCATCATGGTCAGGCGGCCTTCCAGCTGGGAGGGGTCCGGGTAGGCCGACTTGATGCCGGAGAACACGTTGCGGCGCTCGTCGCCGATGTCCAGGGTCAGCTGCAGCAGCTTGTCGGCGCCAGCTACGGCTTCAGCCTTGACGATCAGTGCGACGCGCAGGTCGACCGCGGCAAAGGTGTCGAACTCGATTTCGGCAGACAGCGGGTCCTTGGTCAGCTCGCCATTGCCGGCCGGTGCCTGGGCTTCGGCGGCCAGCAGGTCTTCCTTGCTGGCGGCGACCATGGCTTCGACCTTGGCCGGTTCGATACGGCTCATCAGCGCCTTGAACGGGTTCAGCTGGTGGTTTTCCAGGCGCGACTGATGGTCGTTCCAGGTCAGTGGCGCGACGTTGAGGAATGCCTCGGCATCGGCGGCGAGCAGCGGCAGCACCGGCTTGAGGAAAATCACCAGCTGGCGGAACAGGTTGATGCCCTGGGCGCAGATGGCTTGGACTTCGTCCTGCTTGCCTTCCTGCTTGGCCAGCGACCAAGGCGCCTTGTCGGCGATCCAGGCGTTGGCACGGTCAGCCAGGGCCATGATTTCGCGCATGGCGCGGCCGAAGTCGCGGCCTTCGTAGGCGTCGGCAATCGACGGGGCGGAAGCGAGGAAGGCCTCGGTCAGCTCCGGTGCAGCATCGCCCGCGACCATCACGCCCGCATTGCCCTTGTGGATGAAGCCGGCGCAACGGCTGGCGATGTTGACTACCTTGCCGACCAGATCGGAGTTGACCTTCTGCACGAAGTCCTCGAGGTTCAGGTCGAGGTCATCGACGCCACGGCCAAGCTTGGCGGCATAGTAGTAGCGCAGGTATTCCGGCTGCAGGTGATCCAGGTAGGTGCGGGCCTTGATGAAGGTGCCACGCGACTTGGACATCTTGGCGCCGTTGACGGTCAGGTAGCCGTGCACGTTGACTGCAGTCGGCTTGCGGAAGCCGGCGCCTTCGAGCATGGCTGGCCAGAACAGCGCGTGGAAGTTGACGATGTCCTTGCCGATGAAATGGTACAGCTCGGCCTTGGAGCCTTCGTTCCAGAAGGCGTCGAAGTCCAGCTCCGGGCGGCGTGCGCAGAGGTTCTTGAAGCTGGCCATGTAGCCGATCGGCGCGTCCAGCCAGACGTAGAAGTACTTGCCCGGCTCGCCCGGGATCTCGAAGCCGAAGTATGGCGCATCACGCGAGATGTCCCACTCCTGCAGGCCGGAATCCAGCCATTCGGCGAGCTTGTTGGCCACGGCGTCCTGCAGGGTGCCGCTGCGGGTCCACTGCTGCAGCATGGCCTGGAAGTCCGGCAGCTTGAAGAAGAAGTGCTGGGAATCGCGCAGTACCGGAGTGGCACCGGAGATCGCCGACTTGGGGTTCTTCAGTTCGGTCGGGGCGTATGTGGCGCCGCATTTTTCGCAGTTGTCGCCGTACTGGTCTTCAGCGGCGCATTTCGGGCAGGTGCCCTTGATGAAACGGTCAGCGAGGAACATGCCCTTTTCAGGGTCGAAGTACTGGGTCACCGAACGGGTGGCGATGTGCCCGGCATCACGCAGGCGCCCGTAGATCAGGCTCGACAGCTCGCGGTTTTCGTCGCTGTGAGTTGAGTGGAAGTTGTCGAAGTCCACCAGGAAGTCGGCGAAGTCGCCACTGTGCTCGGCCTGGACATTGGCGATCAGCTGCTCCGGGGTGATGCCTTCCTTCTCGGCACGCAACATGATGGCCGAACCGTGGGCGTCGTCGGCGCAGACGTAGATGCACTGGTTGCCGCGCAGCTTCTGGAAGCGCACCCACATGTCCGTCTGGATGTACTCCAGCATATGGCCAAGGTGGATGGATCCATTGGCATAGGGCAGGGCGCTGGTAACGAGAATCTGACGTGGCTCGGACATGGTGGCTCGGCTACTTATCTGGCTCGGGTAAAAATGAGGGTGATCGGCCACTATAAAGGGCCGGCGAAGATATTTCACCCCAAGCACGCATCTGCTGACGATTGACGGGTTAGGATAGGCGTCTGTTTCGTACTCAGTTTGCCAATGGGAGTGTCCATGAGTGCCGTCACCCGTGCCGCCGTCGAAGGCGTGCTTCGCCAGTACACAGACCCTTACCTGAACCAGGACCCGGTCAGCGCCGGTTGCGTGCGCGCCATCGACATCCAGGGCGGGCAAGTCGCTGTGCAGTTGCAGCTTGGCTATGCCGCCGGCCTGTTCAAGAACGGCTGGGCCCAGGTGCTGCAGACCGCGATCGAGAACCTCGACGGTGTCAGTTCGGCCCAGGTGTCGATCGACTGCTTGGTTGCCGCGCACAAGGCCCAGGCCCAGGTGCCGGCCATGGCCAACGTCAAGAACATCATTGCCGTGGCCTCGGGCAAGGGCGGGGTCGGCAAGTCGACCACCGCCGCCAACCTGGCCTTGGCCCTGGCTCGTGAAGGCGCCCGCGTGGGCATTCTCGATGCCGACATCTATGGCCCCAGCCAGGGCGTGATGTTTGGTATCGCCGAGGGTACCCGCCCGCAGATCCGTGAGCAGAAGTGGTTCGTGCCGATCAAGGCTCATGGCGTGGAAGTGATGTCCATGGCGTTCCTCACCGATGACAACACGCCGATGGTCTGGCGTGGGCCGATGGTGTCCGGTGCGTTGCTGCAGCTGGTGACCCAGACTGCCTGGGACGACCTGGATTATCTGGTCATCGACATGCCGCCGGGTACCGGCGATATCCAGCTGACCCTGGCGCAGAAGGTGCCGGTGGCCGGCTCGGTGATCGTCACCACGCCACAGGACTTGGCCCTGCTGGATGCCAAGAAGGGCGTGGAGATGTTCCGCAAGGTCAACATCCCGGTATTGGGCGTAGTCGAGAACATGGCCGTGCACATCTGCTCGAACTGTGGCCATGCCGAGCACCTGTTCGGTGAAGGCGGTGGTGAGAAGCTGGCGGCGCAATACGGCGTCGAACTGCTGGCTTCGCTGCCGCTGTCGATGCTGATCCGCGAGCAGGCCGACAGCGGCAAGCCGACGGCGATCGCCGAACCGGAAAGCCAGATTGCCATGGTCTATCAGGAGCTGGCCCGCCAGGTGGGTGCACGGATCGTGCTGCAGGAAGCGGCGGCGCCGGCGATGCCGAGCATCACCATCAGCGAAGACTGATCCGAAACCGAGTCGCCTGCTTCGCGGGCTCGCTCGCTCCCACAGCTACAGCGCAGCCTTCAAGTGTCGCGCGGTCTCTGTGGGAGCGGGCGAGCCCGCGAAGAAGCCAGCACCGATTTTCGGTCAGGCATAAAAAAACCCGCCAGAAGGCGGGTTTTTTTGAAAGCTAGGAAGCTAAATCGACTTAGGCGATTTGAACTTCTTCAGCCTGCATGCCTTTCTGGCCGCGGGTAGCGACGAAAGTAACAGCCTGGCCTTCTTTCAGGGTTTTGAAGCCGTCAGCTTGGATGGCTTTGAAGTGCACGAACAGGTCGTCGCCCGACTGAGGGGTGATGAAGCCGTAGCCTTTCTCATCGTTGAACCACTTAACAACACCGGATTGACGGTTGGACATTTTTCTGTCTCCTTGGACAATTTGATAACGGTCAGGAAAAACCCTGGCCGGGACTGAGCGCAAAGAGAGCAGAAAATTCAGCGATGGGCCGATCAGGATCGTGCATCAAACTAGAGATTCTCGGTGTCACGTGCAGCACAGTGGCGCCACCTTACCCCACTTTCCACGAGCTGCCAATGGTCTGTGAACGCTTTACGCAAATTCGGATCGACGGCGGCTGCAGCCCCCGTCCGGCGCGGGATAAGGCACTGGAACTTTAACCCGGGCGCCGGGACCGGTAAGATGCGCGTCTGGATTTTCCCCTCGCAACTCTTCAGGACACCCCGCCATGAGCATCAAATCGGACAAGTGGATTCGCCGCATGGCGCAGGAACACGGCATGATCGAACCGTTCGTCGAGCGCCAGGTGCGCGGCGAGCAGGACAATCGGGTCATCTCCTTCGGCGTCTCCAGCTATGGCTACGACGTGCGCTGCGCCGACGAATTCAAGGTGTTCACCAACATCAACTCGGCCACCGTCGACCCGAAGAACTTCGATGCTGGCAGCTTCGTCGACATCAAGAGCGACGTCTGCATCATCCCGCCAAACTCCTTCGCCCTGGCCCGTACCGTCGAGTACTTCCGCATCCCGCGTGACGTGCTGACCATCTGCCTGGGCAAGAGCACCTACGCGCGTTGCGGCATCATCGTCAACGTCACCCCGCTCGAGCCGGAGTGGGAAGGCCACGTGACGCTGGAGTTCTCCAACACCACCACGCTGCCGGCGAAGATCTATGCGAACGAAGGCGTGGCGCAGATGCTGTTCCTGCAGTCCGACGAAGAATGCGAAGTGTCGTACAAGGACCGTGGCGGCAAGTACCAGGGCCAGCGCGGCGTCACCCTGCCACGCACCTGATCCGACGAGTGCGGGGAATTAGTTTCCCTGATGGCACTCCAACAGTTTGAACAGTGCCGATACGTATGCAGCGTGTCGGCCCTCGTCCAGGAGCTGCCAATGAAACTTAACCCCGCAATCAGTGCCAAGCTGGCCGTACTGCAGCCCAATCAGATCGGGTTGCTGGCGTGGTCACTGCTGGCGCATCCCTTGCCACTGCAGGCCGGTGGCGTTCCGCACCAGCCTGACCCCGATACGCCGCAACCGCCGGAGCCAGGCGAACATCCGCCCATGGAGCCAGGTGAGCCGACCCTGCCGGATGAGCCACCACCGTCTCCCGTAGCCTGACTAGTTGGCAAGTGCCCACACCCGATCGCCCCCTGCGACGAACGCGCGTGCGCTCGGGCCAGGCTCTATCGACCATCCCCCGGTAAATTCGCCGAACGCCGGCAGCAGGCTGACTTGTGCGTCGATCAGGAAGCAAGGCAGCCTGAGCCGTTGCCGTGCCCGCCCTCGCAGCACATAGACCGGATGCACGTGGCCGGCCAGCACCGGATGGGTGGGGTGAGGCATGGGATCGTGTCGCAGGGCAAAGGGTTCCAGCAGGAATGGTTCATCCCTTACCTCGATACCCAGCTCCACAGGCGGGTCGCCGGCATGGCGATCATGGTTGCCACGCACCAGCAGCACCTTCACCGCGCCATGGCTGTTTTTCCACCTGTGCAGGCTGGCCAGCGTGCCTGGCGAATGTGCGGCTCGCGCATGAAGGAAGTCACCGAGGATGACCAGCTGTTCGCAGTCATAGGTATTCAGCAACGCATCCAGGCGTGCCAGGGTGGCGGTTGTGGTGCCTCGCGGAACGGGTTGATGCAGGGCTCGGTAGCTTGCGGCCTTGCCGATATGGACGTCAGCCACCAGCAGGGTGCGGCGGGCCGGCCAGTAGATGGCCTTGTCCGGCAACAGCCAGAGCGTTTCGCCGAAGTGCTCGATCGACAAATAACTATTCATGGCCGGCTTGCCGCTTTTTCCAGGTCGGCCACCATTCGCGCAATGCGGTCTGCCAACTTTTCCGTGCTCAAGGTCTCGCGCATGCCCTCCACCAGCAGGGCGAATGCCAGGGGTCCAGGCCGTTGCAGCGTGCGCAGGTCCAGTTGCAGGCGGTGCATCTTGAGCAACTGGCGGTGCAGGCGCTCGATCTCCAGTTCTTCGCTCAGTACTTCATCGCGCGCCTGGCCGAGCAGCAGGTTGCCGGCATCATGTTTGCGGAATACTTCATAGAACAATCCGCTGGAGGCCTGAATCTGCCGCGTGCTCTTCTGCGCGGCGGGATAGCCGCCGAACACCAGCCCGGCGATCTGAGCGATTTCACGAAACCGCCGCAACGCCATCTCGCCGGCGTTCAAGCTGGCCAGCACATCCTCCAGCAGGTTGTCGCCAGACAGCGCCTCAGGCAGGCAGCGGGCCCAATCCACGGTACTGGGGCTGAGCAGTTCGAAACCATAGTCGTTCACGGCGATGGATACCGACAGCGGCTGCACCCGGCTCACCCGCCAGGCGATCAGGTTGGCCAGGCCCAGGTTGGCCATGCGCCCGGCGAAGGGGTAGAGGAACAGGTGCGAGCCCTGGCGCGATCCCAGTGTTTCGGCCAGCAGCGTGCGGCAGGTGGGCAAGGCCGACCACTGTGCCTGCAAGGCCAGCAACGGCCGCACGGCCTGCATCTCCGGGCCGAGGTAGCGCCCATGGGCGGCAGCATCGAGTTGCTCGACCAGTGCGTCGGCCAGTTCGTTGGACAGCGGCATGCGCCCGCCATTCCAGCGCGCCACGGCGGCCTTGCGCGCGGTGCTGCGGCGCACGTAGGCGGTCATGCCTTCCACCCGTACCAACTCCAGGACCCGGCCGGCGAACACCAGGGTGTCGCCAGGGCGCAGGCGGGCAATGAAGGCTTCCTCGACACTGCCAAGGTGCTTGCCGCCACCACCCTTGCTCCAATACTTGAGCTGTAGGCTGGCTTCGCTGACGATGGTGCCGATGCCCATGCGGTGACGCCTCGCCAGGCGCTCGCTGGCCACCCGCCAGACCCCGTCGGGGTGCGCTTCGACGCGCTGATAGTCAGGGTAGGCAGTCAGTGCGTGGCCACCGTGATTGACGAAATCCAGCGCCCATTGCCACTGGCTGTCGCGCAGGTCACGGTAAGCCCAGGTGCTGCGCACTTCCTCAAGCAGTTCGCCGGGGCGAAAACCACTGCCCAGGGCCATGCTGACCAGATGCTGAACCAGCACGTCCAGGCACAGGCGCGGCGAGCGACGCGCCTCGATATGGCCGGCAGCCAGTGCGGCGCGGGCTGCGGCAGCTTCAACAAGCTCCAGGCTATGGGTCGGCACCAGGGTGATGCGCGAGCGGCGCCCTGGCGCATGGCCAGAGCGCCCGGCGCGCTGCATGAGGCGGGCAATGCCTTTGGCCGAGCCAATCTGCAGCACCCGTTCGACCGGCAGGAAGTCCACCCCCAGGTCCAGGCTGGAGGTGCAGATCACCGCCTTGAGCGTGCCCTGCTTGAGGCTGAGTTCTACCCAGTCGCGTGTGGCCCGGGCCAGCGAAGCATGGTGTAAGGCGATCTGCCCGGCCCAGTCGGGGCGGGCATCCAGCAGGGCCTGGTACCAGAGCTCGGCCTGGGCGCGAGTGTTGGTGAATACCAGGCTGCTGGCGCTGGCGTCGAGTTGCTGGGCAACCTGGTCGAGCATCTTCAGGCCCATGTGCCCGGCCCAGGGGAAGCGCTCGATGGCATCGGGCAGCAAGGTGTCGACGACCAGCTGCTTGTCCTGGCGGCCTTTCACCAGGTGGCCACCACTCGGCAACAGTACCTCGAGGGCGTGCGGCAGATTGCCGAGCGTTGCCGACAAGCCCCAGGTCATCAGGCCTGGATGCCAGCGCCGTAACCGGGCCAGGGCCAGTTGCAGCTGTACGCCGCGCTTGTTGCCGAGCAGTTCGTGCCATTCATCCACCACCACCAGGCGCAGGCTGGCGAAATCGTCGGCGGCCTGCGCCCGGGTCAGCAGCAGGGTCAGGCTTTCCGGTGTGGTGATCAGGGCGCTTGGCAGGCGCCGGGCCTGGCGAGCGCGCTCGGCGCTGCCGGTATCGCCGCTGCGCACGCCGACCGTCCAGTTCAGGCCAAGCTCATTCAGCGGCGTTTGCAGGGCGCGTGCCGTATCAGCGGCCAGTGCGCGCATGGGCGTGATCCAGAGCACCTGCAGCGCTGCTGGCTGGCGCCCGCTGGCTGGCTTGGCGAAGGCACGCAATGCAGCCAACCAGACCGCATAGGTCTTGCCCGCACCGGTGCTGGCATGCAGCAGCCCGGAATCACCGCGGCCAACCGCAGCCCATACCTGGCGTTGGAAGGCGAATGGCTTCCAGCCACGGGCAGTGAACCAGGCATTGGCAAGGTCGGAAGAGGCGGGCATGCGTGCAGGCAGTCCTGAGAAGGCTGTGCTTCTACAGACCACTCGCCGCACGCATTGGTTTTACCCGATCAGTTGGCCAGCAGATAACCGCTGCGCAACACCTGTTCACCAGCGACATGAGCGATGACCATGCCGGCCGTGGCCATGCGCCGCACGCTGCGGGCATAGAGCAGGCCGGGCTGGCTGTTGCGCACGGCAGTCACCCGGTCGTTGAGCGGGTCGATGACTTCGGCGATCAACTGCCCGGCCTCCAAGTGCTCACCTGGGCGGGCGTGGTACACCAGAAGCCCGCCCAGGGGCGCGGCCACGGGTTCGACGGCGGCCAGTGGTGTGGCCGGGCGTGGCAGCTCCGGCAGTGGTGCGGCAGTGCCTTCGATGACATTGGCGTGGGTCAGGTAGTCGAGAATCGCCTGGCAGTCCTGGCTGGCCAGGTCATGGCTGACGTCGGCCTGGCCACGCAGTTCGACGGTTACCGAAACGCTGCCCAGCGGGATCGGGAAGTGCTTGCCAAAGCGTTGCTGCAGCTGCCACCAGACCAGACTGAAGCATTCGTCGAACGACTGCCCGCCGGAATCGGTGGCCAGCAGGCTGGCCTGGGCGCCCAGGTAGCGCGCCAGGGGTTCGACCTGCGGCCAGGCTTCCGGCGTGGTGTAGAGGTGTTCGACCGCTTCGAAGTCGCAGTGCAGGTCCAGTACCAGATCGGCATCGCAGGCCAGTCGTTGCAGGGTCAGGCGCTGGGACTGCAAGGGCGTGCGCGCCGGGTGGGCGTCCAGGCCACGGCGCAGATATTCGCGGATGAGGGCCAGGTTGTGGGCCGGGTCCTGGGTCAGGTGGCCTTCGATCTGGTCGCCGATGCTGTCGGACAAGTCGACGAAATTGCGGTTGAAGTTCTCGCCGCTCTGCAGTTCGAAACGGCCCAGGGGGGCATCCAGCATCACCTGCTCCAGGCCGACCGGGTTGGCCACCGGTACCAGGATGATCTCGCGCAGCAGGCGTCCCTGCTGTTCCAGCTCGGCCAGGCGGCGCTTGAGATGCCAGGCCACCAGCATGCCGGGCAGTTCGTCGGCATGCAGCGAGGCCTGGATATACACCTTGGCGCCACCGCGTGGGCCGAAGTGGAAGCTGTGCAATTGGCGGGTAATGCCCGGTACGGGCGAAAGCAGGTCGTGGGTCGAATGGTGCATGGTGGTCCTGGCTGCGTGGCGAAAACGGTCTGCGACACGGGTCGGCTCAAAGATAGAAGCATAATTTTCGGTATCGCGCCTCACCGCGTTGCCTTCTTTCAGACCAGCAATGCCTGCAGGCTGGCCAGGTCATCGGCTTCCTCGACCGGCTTGTCCAGGCGCCAGCGCAACATCCGTGGAAACCTGACGGCGATGCCGCTCTTGTGTCGTTTGGACAGCGCAATGCCCTCGAAGCCGAGCTCGAACACCAGCGTTGGAGTAACGCTACGCACCGGCCCGAAAGTTTCCACCGTGGTCCTGCGGATGATCGCATCCACCTTGCGCATCTCTTCGTCGCTGAGCCCCGAATAGGCCTTGGCGAAGGGCACCAGCGCGCGATCGGGCGTGCCGGGTGGCGCGTTCCATACGGCGAAGGTGTAGTCGCTGTAGAGGCTGGCACGGCGGCCATGGCCGCGTTGGGCATAGATCAGCACTGCATCGACGCTGAACGGGTCGATCTTCCATTTCCACCACAGGCCCATGTCCTTGGTCCGACCTACACCGTACAGGGCATCGCGCTGCTTGAGCATCAGCCCTTCAACGCCCAGGCTGCGCGACTTTTCGCGCTGCCGGGCCAGGTCGCTCCAGTCGTTGCCATCGAGCAGCGGTGAAAGCAGCAGCGGGGCCAACGGGCACTCTGCTACCAGGCGCTGCAACTGCTGGCGCCGTTCATGTTGCGGGCGGCTGCGCCAGTCCTCGCCTTGCCATTCCAGCAAATCATAGGCTTGCAGTACGACCGGGGCGTCAGCCAGCAGCTTTTTGCCCAGGGTCTTGCGGCCAAGGCGCTGCTGCAGCACGGCGAACGGTTGCACAGCCGGTGCATCGGCGCTGACGCCTGGTTTCCAGACCAGGATCTCGCCGTCGAGCACCGTGCCGTCCGGCAAGCTTTCGGCCAAGCCGTGCAGCTCTGGGAAACGCTCGGTGACCAGCTCTTCACCCCGTGACCAGACCCACAGCTGACCCTCGCGCTTGACGACCTGAGCGCGGATGCCATCCCACTTCCATTCGATTTGCCACGCAGTGGGTGGACCGAGCAAAGCTTCGAACTGCTCCAGCGGGGCCTGAAGGGCGTGAGCCAGGAAGAAAGGGTAAGGCTGGCCACCGCGCTGGCCATATTCATCAGCGGACTCTTCGGCGATCAGCTTGAGGTAACTGGCGGCTGTCGGGCGATGGCTGATATCGGTATAGCCGACCAGTCGCTGGGCCACGCGCTTGGCATCCAGCCCCGCCAGTTGTGCCAGGGCGCGGGTTACCAGCAGCTTGGAAACCCCGACACGGAAGCTGCCGGTGATCAGTTTGAGGCACAGCATCAGGCTGGCGCGGTCCAGTTGCGCCCACAAGGGAGGCAGGCGCTGCTGCACTTCTTCAGCAGGCAGGCCGCGCAAGGGCAGCAGATGGGCTTCGACCCAGTGTGCCAGGCCGTCGTCGTTGGCATGGGAGGCTCGCGGCAACAGCAGCGAGATGGTTTCGGCCAGGTCGCCAACAGCTTGGTAGCTCTCCTCGAACAACCATTCGGGCAGGCCCGCCAACGCCGTGGCCAGCTCACGCAGCACCCGGGTCGGCACCAGCTGGCGCGGGCGCCCGCCGGCGAGAAAGTAGACGGCCCAGGCGGCATCCGCGGCGGGCGCTGCCGCAAAGTAGTCGCGCAAGGCTTCGAGCTTGGTGTTGCTGGAGGTGGTAGCGTCCAGGCGCAGGTACAGTTCGGCGAAGGCTTTCATGCCTCAGGCTCCGTGCCCGTGGTGTCATCTTCTTCACCGTATTCGGTGACGAAGGCGCGGGCATCCAGGCCTTGTTCGTTGAGGTAGCGCACCAGCACGTTCACCGAGCCGTGGGTGACCATGACGCGCTCTGCACCTGTCTGGTCGATGGCCCACAGCAACCCCGGCCAGTCGGCGTGGTCGGACAACACAAAGCCACGATCGACACCGCGCCGCCGCCGTGTGCCGCGCAGCAGCATCCAGCCGCTGGCAAAGGCATCGCTGTACTCGCCGAAACGGCGCATCCAGCTGCTGCCTGCAGCAGACGGTGGCGCCAGGATCAACGCCTGGCGCATCAGCGGGTCGTTGCGCGGGACATCACCGGCATAACGGGTGCTCGGCAGGTGCACACCGGCTTCGCGGTATACCCGGTTCAGTGGCTCGACAGCACCATGCACGAGGATCGGGCCGATGTCTGGGTCCAGGCCATGGAGAATTCGCTGAGCCTTGCCGAAGGCATAGCAGAACAGCACGCTGGCCTTGCCTTGCTCAGCGTTGCTCCGCCACCAGGTATTGATCCCGGCAAAGATTTGCGCCTGGCTGGGCCAGCGGTAGATGGGCAGGCCGAAAGTGGACTCGGTGATGAAGGTATGGCAGCGCACGGGTTCAAAGGCAGCGCAGGTGCCGTCCGGCTCGACTTTGTAATCGCCCGAAGCGACCCAGACTTCGCCCTGATACTCGAGGCGCACCTGTGCCGACCCCAGCACATGGCCGGCCGGATGGAGGCTGAGGGTGACGCCGTGATGCTGGATGCGTTCACCGTAGGGCAGGGTCTGCAGGTCGATGTCCTGGCCCAGTCGGCTGCGCAGGATGCCGGCACCCGGAGCGGCTGTCAGATAGTGATGATTGCCGGTGCGGGCATGGTCGCCATGGCCATGGGTGATCACGGCGCGCTCGACCGGGCGCCAGGGGTCTATGTAGAAGTCACCGGGCGGGCAATACAGGCCTTCGGGGCGGGCGATGATGAGGTCCATGGCAATGCCTGGGCAGAGGGCTTACCAGTTGAGAACGTCATCAGGAGAGGGAAGTTCGGCTGATGACAAGCGCCAGCCCTTTCGCAGTGCTGGCGTCTTGATCGGTTAACGCAGGGTTATTGTCCAGCAGTTGGCCATGGCATCGGCAATGCTGATTTTTTCCGCATAGCTGATGTTCAGGCGTTTGCTGTCGTGTGCCAGGGTAGGGAGCAGCGCATTGATGGTCGCGCCTTCGCCAACGGCAAGCGATGCTGGCCAGGATATTTCGATCTTGAGGGTTTCGTTGCTCATGTTAGTCATCCTTTTCGAGTTGAGTTGTGCTGCGCTCGCCGAAGGGCTAACGCATTACGTCAGGATGCTAAGCGCCTGGCTCGCAGGTGATCAGACGGAACTCAGATCGCTAGCGGCCTGGCACCAACGTCAACCGCTCGCTGCCATATGCCCGCCCGAAGTTCTGCGGCTGCAACGGCAGGCTCATGAACCGCCCCTTGAACCACGCATCCATGCCGTCGCTGTAATGCGAGCTGGCCGGGTTTCCCGATTGGCCGTTGCTGGTCAGTACCTGCAGCGGCTCGGTCTGGCCGAAGTCAACGATCATCCGCGCCGAGGCCGGCAGGCGGGTGTCGAAATCGCTGCCCCAGGCGTAAGGGGTCAGGGCAGGTGTGCTGAAGTCGCCACCGGCGGCCATCGGCGAGCGGCTCAGTGCATCCCCCAGGCCGTGGTAGGCAGGGGCCGGCCAGCGGTACTGGTGCAGCTTGCCCCACTGCCAGGCACGACGGTCGCTCCCCAGTTGCGCGGTGCCGGCATCCACGGCAGCGGCAAGGCTAAGGGCGAGGATGGTCGGTTTGTCTTCTTTCTGCGGCGTGTTGCGATCGTCCCAGAACGGGCTGTCGTCGCGGCCCAGCAGGTGGTCGGCCTGGGCCGAGTACGACAGGCGGGCATTGCTGACGAATGCTTGCCAGGCAGGGCTCGATTCCGGGCCGAGGTCGTCGAGGAAGGTCTGCCGGGTCACTTCCTGGAGGAACAGCTCGTACAGCGCCGCATCCGCCGACACCGGGCTCAGGCGGCCATCGAAGGCCTTCAGCCGGGCCAGGGCGTCGCGTGCCTTGTCACGCTGGGCCGCGGGCAGGGCGTCGATCGCCTGCTTGAGCGGCTGGGCCATTCCAGGGGCATCGAACATCTGCTTGAGCTTGTCGGCCAGCAGCGTCACCTGGTCGTTCTGCAGGGCCATCAGGCTGCGGCTGTCGTGGCGGCCGTTGCCGGCCAGCTGGCCCAGGCGCTCGGCACGCTCGGGGTAGTACCAAGTGCTGGACAGCTGCATGCCGTAGCCACGCGGCAGGCTGCGCTGGTTGGCATGGGCGATCCAGCCGGCTGGTGGGTCCTGGTCGTAGGGGTGCAGCATCGGGTCGGCATAGCCATCCCAGTCGTAGCGCCCGTCCCAGCCCGGTGACGGCAGCAGGCCCTGACCTTCACGGCGGTTAGGGTAGCGGCCGCTGACTTGCCAGCCGATGTGCTCGGGCTCGGCGAAGACGAAGTTGAGCGCGGCAGTCGCGACTTCACGGGTGCTGTCGAAGGCGCGCTCGATGTTCTGTGCGCGGGTCAGGTCGAACAGCGCATCGAGGCTGCGGTCGCCCTTGAGCTGCGGCAGGCTCAACGCCAGGCCCAGGCTGGCGTTCCCCGCTTGGGGCAGCAGAGTGCCGTGGCGGGTGTCGTACATCACCTCGCGCACTGGGCGCTGGCCGCGGACGAAGAAGGTTTCGCTGCGGGCGCGGGCCGGCAGCCACTTGCCGTCGGCCAGGTAGGTCACCTGGCTGCCGGCATGGCGCAGTTGTTCCAGGTACAGATCCTGGTTGTCGGCCATCACCGCGCTGCTGCTCCAGGCCAGCTTGCCGTTATAGCCGGCCAGCACGATGGGCAGGCCCGGCAGTGACAGGCCGGCGACCTGGTATTTGCCAGTGTGAATCTGTACCGGGCTCAGTGCCCAGGTTGCGCGGCTGTCGCTGGCCAGCAGGCTCTTGCCGCTGCGGCTGCGTTGTGGGCCCAGCGCCAGGTTGGCTGAACCGGGGCTGCCGAGCAGGTCGAGGTCGGCGAGTTTCTGGCTTGCCGCCGCCAGCGCCGGCAAGCCTGGCAGCTGGCTGCTCAGGTTCAGGCCCTTGAGCTTATCCACCTCGGTCTCAGCCAGGGGCTCGTCTGGCGCGCCGGGCAGCAACCAGGGCAGCTTGGCGTTGCCGACTTTCTGCGCCAGGGTCAGGGCGCTGAGCTCTTCCTGCAGGTTTACCGACTGGCTGAAGGCATACAGGCTGAAAATCAGTGCCGAATCTTCAGGCTTCCAGTACTCCGGGCGATAGCCACTGCTGGCGAGGTTGGCCGGTAGCTTGTCGCGGTAGCGGAACAGGTAGGCGTTGACCCCACGGGCATACACCTCGAAGAAGCGCTTCAGGCGTGGCGAGGCGTCGGCATATTGCTGGGCGGCGCTCTGCTTGAGGTTGGCGGCGCGCATCAGCCGGTCGATATCCAGCGCTTCGCTGCCGGCCAGTTCCGCCAGGCGGCCCTGGGCGAGCAGGCGCATGGCGAGCATCTGCTCGATGCGATCGCCGGCATGTACATAGCCGAGGGTGAACAGGGCGTCATGGAAGCTGCTGCTTTCGATCAGCGGGGCACCCATGGCGTTGCGCCGGACCGAGACGTTCTGCGCCAGGCCCTTGAGCGGCTGCACGCCGGTGGTCGGTGGCACGCTGTCCTGATAGCCACCCATCTGGCAGCCGGCGAGCCCGAGCATGCCGAGCAACGTGGCGGCGGCGGTGAACCGCTGGCGGAAGGGAGGAAGGACGGGGGCGGCCATGACAAGGGCTCCTGCAAGGCGTGGCGGGGTTCGAAAGGCGCTAAGGTAGTGAGCGCGCAGGCGCCGTGCAAGGTGCGGTGAAGCTTTATTTACCAGCGGTACCTGCAGCGCCGTCATCGGCGCTGCAGGTACCCGCGTTCAAGACATCAAGCGCCGTGGCACTTCTTGAATTTTTTCTGGCTGCCGCACGGGCACGGGTCGTTGCGACCAACGTCCTTGAGGGCGTTGCGCACCGGCTCCTGGTGGCCGTGGTTGCAGTGCGGGCCGTGTACATGGCCGTGGTCGTGATCATGATGATCGTGACCGTGGTTGCAGTCCGGGCCATGAACATGGGGTTGCTGGGTCATTGCAGGGTTACTCCGGTATGAGATCGCCGGGGATTATCTCACCACTGCGCGACAAGTGCAGGTCCTGATGGAAGATCAGCCCGGTCTCCAGCTCGCCTTGCAGGCGGTAGTGCAGCGGCTGCCCGCTCTTGAGCAGCTTGGCCAATGGCTTGAGGTGTTGCCAGAGGTTGGTCCGCGCCGTGATCTTGAAGGTGCGCCGGGCATGTCCGCCGACACTGCGCCAGAGGCTGACGTCATCCTGCGCCAGCAGCAGGTCGTCGAGCCACACCGAATAGCTCAGGTTGCGAATGAACAGGCGGCTGTCGTTGGGGTTGTCGACGCGCAGGTGCAGTACGAATTCCTGTTGCAGCAGCCGCGCCTTCACCGTTTCCACCTTGTCCAGGTGCAGCTCCGGCTCGCGCGAGTCGTCGTCGCCCCAGCTCGCACAGCCCGCCAGCAGTGCCAGCAGGGTGCTGAGCAAGAGCAGGCGGGTGGCGGCGATCATGCTCAGTTACCGACGTAGCTGGCGCAGCATTTCTTGAATTTCTGCCCGCTGGCGCAGGGGCAGGGGTCGTTGCGGCCGGCCTTGAGCGCGACGGTGGGGTCGATGAAGTACCAGCGTCGCTCGTGCTGCACGAAAGCAGACCGCTCGCGGTGCTGGTGGTCGCCCTCCTGGTCATGCCAGCGGGCAGTGAAGGTCACAAAGGCGTGTTCAGGCTGGCCGCCGAGCACTTCGGCGCTTTCCACCTCCAGCCCCAGCCAGGTGCTCTGGGCGCTCCAGGCCGCCATGGCGGCGCGGTCCAGCTCCGCCTGCTGGGCCGGCAGGGTAGTAGCGACCAGATAGTCGACCAGCCCCAGCACATAGGCGCTGTAGCGCGAACGCATCAGCGTCTGGGCGTCGGGGGCCGGGGTGCCGGCATGGTAGTGCCCGCAGCAGGCGTCGAGCAGGTTGCCGCTGCCACAAGGGCAAACCGAGACACTCATCATCACCACCAATACTTGCCGAAGTTTTCAGGGTTGGCCCAGAACTTGGCGTTGAGCCAGTCCGGGACCTGCTTGTAGTCATGTAGATCATAGGTGAACAAGCTCAATACCTGCTCATCGCGGCGGAATTTCTCGCTGGCCGACAGTGCCAGGGAGAAGAAATCGGTGTCTTGCCAGCCGCAGGCGGGCAGGTCGGCCAGTACGGCAACCCGGCTTGCATTGAGGTTGCGGATGCCACCCAGCAGTTGCAGGCCGGTGCGTTTGGGCAAGTGCTCCAGGCAGTCCACCAGCACCGCCAGGTCAAAACGCTGGGCCGCCAGCGCTGCCGGCAATGGTCCCGGCGCACAGGTTTCGATGGTCACTTGGGGGTGTGCCTGGGCAAAGGCATCCAGGGCCGGGAAGCGGGTGCCCACCAGCAGCAGGCGTTGCGGGGTGAAGCGCTCTAGCAGGGCGGCCAGGGCTTGTTGCGGGGTGCGCTGGGAAAAACCGTCGGTCATTGCCAATCCTCGTTCAGGTCATAGAAGACTAGCGGGCTGCTGTCCGCCGGCATAGAGGCAAGTGGCCGCGTCGTGGCTTATTGCTGGCAGGGATCAATTGTGCGGTCTTTACTCCCAGAGATCGGTCTTATGCCGATTCCCCTAGGAGAAGCTACGAAAATGAGCATAGTACGCACAGCGTTACCCCTGGTACTGCTCACCAGTGTGTTGACTGGTTGTGCAGGTTTGCAAAAAACCGACTGGCCGAAGTGTGCTGCCGTCGGGGGCGTCGCCGGTGCTGGTCTGGGCGCCATCGAGAGCTCCAGCTGGGCTGGCTGGGGCGCGCTGCTTGGTGGTGGCCTGGCGGCGGGCTATTGCTGGGCTCACGGTGATGGCGACGAGGACGGTGATGGCGTGCCGGACAGCCGTGACAAGTGCCCGCACACGCCGCGCGGCGTGAAGGTCGATGCCAATGGCTGCCCGCCTGAGCCGGCGCCTGTGGTCGAGGAAGTAGTGGTGCAGAAGGAAGAAGTGATCGTCATTCGTGATGTGCACTTCGAGTTCAATTCCTCGCGCCTGACTGCGGCCGACAAGGAGCGCCTGAACACGGTTGCCACGCGCCTGAAGCAAGAGGCCCCAAGTGCCCGTCTGAGCGTGACCGGGCATACCGACAGCGTCGGCTCCGACAAGTACAACCAGAAATTGTCCGAGCATCGTGCCCACGCGGTAACCGACTACCTTATCGAAAGCGGTGTGCCTCGCGCCAGCTTCATTTCGGTGGTAGGTGCAGGCGAAACCCAGCCAGTCGCGGACAATGCCACGGCCGAGGGGCGTGCCATGAACCGTCGCACCGAGATCAAGATCCAGCGTTGACGTCCCGGCGCCCGCGCCTTGAGAAGTGGCGCGGGCGCGTCTTTAATCCTGCTAGCCGGTTGCGGCCGATGACACAGGAGCATTCATCATGAGTGTAATGTCGAAGGCGGCGATGCCGTTGCTGTTGGTTACCAGCCTGCTTGCGGGCTGCGCCACACACAGTGATGGCAGTGCCCCGCTCAATCAAAGGACTTGGCCCATCTGCAGCCTGCTCGGTGGTGCCGTGGGCGGTGGCCTTGGCGCCATCGAAAATTCCAGCTGGGCGGCTGGCCTCGGCGCCCTTGGCGCGATCACCGGCGGGCTTATCTGTTATGCCCAGGATGGCGACGAGGATGGCGACGGCGTGTTCGACCGTCGCGGCCGTTGCCCCGACACCCCGGCCAACACCCCGGTCGACCACATGGGTTGCCCGCTGCCGCAGTACCCACCGTCCCAGCCCGCACCGGAGCCCAAGCCTGAGGTGATCACCCTCGACGACCAGGGCCAGGTGATGTTCGCCTTCAACTCTGCCGACCTCACCCAGGGTAGCGAGGAGCGCCTGAAAAGCCTGCTGCCGCGCCTCAACGAGCTGGGGGTCACGCGCATCAAGGTGGTCGGGCATACCGACAACGTGGGCTCCGACAGCTACAACCAGGCGCTTTCCGAACGCCGCGCCGCCAGTGTCGCCGAGTACCTGATCCGTCAGGGCCTGGCGCCGCAGAAGGTGACCAGCGAGGGCCGTGGCGCCCTTGAGCCAATCGCCGACAACGCCACCGATGAAGGGCGTGCGCACAACCGACGGGTGGACTTGCACCTCAACTGACTGCGCTGGCGTGTGCCTGGGCATACAGGTAGTGTTGGCTGCGCGGCGCGCTTGCTCGGGCCGCGCAGACATAACAATAAATAGACACGTAGGGGCGGGAAATGAAGTTCATCCTGGGTCTGGGCAAGTTCCTGACCGTGGCGTTCTGGGGCGTGGTGCTGTTCAACCTGATGATGCCGCAACCGTTGCCGTTGAATCTGTTGATCAATGCCTTGGGTATTTTTGTGCTGAGCCTGCACGTTCTTGAAGTGCTGTTTTTCAATGGCAGCCTGCGAGGCCGTAGCCATCGCTGGTTCGACCGGCTGCAGATCCTGCTGACCGGTATCTTTCATGTCATGTCCATTCCCCGTCCGCAGGAGGCGCCTCGCCATGCGTAATTTGATGTTGCTGGCGATGCTGGCCGCGCCCCTGGCCCAGGCGCAGAGCCTGGAGGTTGCCCCCCATTCGATGCTGCGCCTGCCGAACAAGTCGGCGAGCGTGCACCTGGAGCAATTGCGAGTGGCGGACTCGGCGACCTTGCTGTTGCCGGCCACATTGACCGAGCTGAAGGTCGATCATCTGCAACTGGGCCGCGATGCGCGCATTGCCATTGCGCCCGCCGAAGCACCGCTGCTCATCGATGTACGCAGTGCCGTGCTGGACGAGGGCAGCGAGATCAGCGCGCCGGGAGCGCCTGGCACCTATGAACGCGCTGCCCGCTCTGGACGCAGCCTGGAGTTGAAGCTTGCCGAGGTCGATGCCGAGCGCCTGGCCATCGATGCCCGTGGTGGCGCCGGAGCGCCAGGCTACGTCGGCCTTGATGGCGGCAATGGCCAGGCGGGTGGCTGTACCTGGGGCCAGGCAAGCAAAGGGGCGAATGGCGATGATGGTGGCAACGGGCATGACGGTGCGCCTGGCGGGCGGATTCGCCTGAGCCTGCCGCAGGGCTTCCCGCAGGAGCGCGTCGTGGTACGCCTGGAAGGCGGTGCGCCGGGCAAGGCCGGGGCTGCCGGCAAGGCCGGTAAGGGCGGGGCGAGCAAGGGTTGCCTGGTTTATCGCACCGATGCCGGGGCCAATGGCCGGCCGGGGCAGGAGGGGCAGCCTGGGTTGGCAGGCGCCGAGGGTGAACTGATCCTGCAGCGCCTCTGATAATGGGGTGCCGGCCCATCGCCGGCACCTGCAACATCACATCAGCAGTCGTGAACTGGCCACTGCGACGACCGCAAGGCCAAGCAGCAGGTTGATCCCCACCATCCGCCGAATGCGCCCCAGCACGGCGGCGCCTGCCGGCCAGTCCTCGGCCTGTACCGCCGCCTTGAGCTCCGGCAGCAGCAGTGCCTGGATGCGCATGAACAGCGCAAACATGGCAATTCCGCCGCCAATCATTACATGCACATATTTGGGCGCCGTCTCGAAGCCGTTGAAACGCATGTGCAACATGCCGATACCACTTATCGCCAAAATCGCCACGGCCAGCCAGACCCAGACGAAGAAGCGTCGGAAAACTTCCACCCACAACCGCAGCCGCGCAGGCCCTTCAAGGGCTGCAACCGTTGCCGGGCGCAGCACCAGCCAGGCGAAGAACATGCCGCCGACCCATACCAGGGCGGCGAGGACATGCGATGTGTAGGGCAGGGCAAAGGCTAGCATCCGGATCTCCATGCGGCACAAAGGGCAATAGCGGGGTATGATAGCCGCCCCATGCGAAACACTGAAAATATATCCAGCCCTCCGGGCGCCTGCAGACCATGATCAGCAACGAACTCAAAGCCACCATCCAGGGCGCCTACACGCGTTTTCTCGAAGCCAAGAGCCTCAAGCCGCGGTATGGCCAGCGCCTGATGATCGCCGAAGTGGCCAAGGTGCTCGGCGACATCGCCTGTGACGACGAAGGCCGCCGCGCCGGCGAACCCGCCGTGGTTGCGGTGGAGGCGGGCACCGGTACCGGCAAGACCGTCGCCTACGCGCTGGCCGCGATCCCGGCCGCCAAGGCCGCTGGCAAGCGCCTGGTGATTGCCACTGCAACCGTGGCCTTGCAGGAACAGATCGTCATCAAGGACCTGCCGGACCTGATGCGTAACAGCGGCCTGAACTTCAGCTTCGCCCTGGCCAAGGGCCGCGGTCGCTACCTGTGCCTGTCCAAGCTCGACATCCTGCTGCAGGAGGGCCACGCGCAGTCGGCCACTGCCCAGCTGTTCGAAGAAGAAGGCTTCCACATCGAGGTCGACGAGCGCAGCCAGAAGCTGTTCAACAG
Source organism: Pseudomonas sp. SMN11 (assembly GCF_052041945.1). Taxonomy (NCBI): domain Bacteria; kingdom Pseudomonadati; phylum Pseudomonadota; class Gammaproteobacteria; order Pseudomonadales; family Pseudomonadaceae; genus Pseudomonas; species Pseudomonas sp. SMN11. The sequence goes on from NZ_JBKGGW010000001.1 coordinate 412,051, forward strand.
CATGATTGAAAAGCTCGCTGGCAACCGTTGGGACGGCGACCGCGACAGCTGGTCGGAGGCCATCGAGGACCAGGACTGGGCGCGCCTGACCACTGACCACAGCCAGTGCACCGGCCGCCACTGCCCGAATTTCCAGCAGTGCGTGTTCTACAAAGCCCGCGAAGGCATGGGCAAGGTCGATGTGATCGTCACCAACCACGACATGGTCCTGGCCGACCTGGCCCTGGGCGGTGGTGCGGTGCTGCCCGACCCGCGCGACACGATGTACGTGTTCGACGAAGGCCACCACCTGCCAGACAAGGCCATCGGCCACTTCGCCCATTATTCGCGCCTGCGCTCGACTGCCGACTGGCTGGAGCAGACCGCCAAGAACCTGACCAAGCTGCTGGCCCAGCACCCGTTGCCGGGCGACCTGGGCAAGTACATCGAACAGGTGCCGGAGCTGGCGCGGGAAGTACGCACCCAGCAGCAGTTCATGTTCACCCTGTGCGAGCAGGTCGCCGACTTCCGCCCGAGCGAAGACACCGAAGGCCGGGAGCGCCCGCGTTACCGCTTCGAGGGCGGTGTGGTGCCGGAGCAGATTCGCGAAGTCGGCATCGAGCTGAAAAAAGGCTTCGCCCGCCTCAATGACCTGTTCACCCGCCTGGCCGACCTGCTCAAGGAAGGCATGGACGGTGAGGTCAACATCGGCATCGCCAGCCACCAGGCCGAGGAGTGGTACCCGCTGTTCGGCAGCCTGGTCACCCGCGCCCAGGGCAATTGGGAGCTGTGGACCGCGTTCACCGCTGAAGACCCGGAAGACAGCCCGCCCATGGCGCGTTGGCTGACCCTGGCCGAAAGCGGTGCGCTGTTCGACATCGAGGTCAATGCCAGCCCGATTCTCGCCGCCGAAATGCTACGGCGCAGCCTCTGGAGTGTCGCCCACGGCGCCCTGGTGACCTCGGCCACGCTGACCGCGCTGGGCAAGTTCGACCGTTTCCGCATGCGCTCGGGGTTGCCCCGCGATGCCGTCACCTGCGTGGTCCCAAGCCCGTTCGTGCACGGCGATGCCGGCCTGTTGCGGGTCCCCGACCTCAAGGCCGACCCACGCGACGCCGCTGCTCACACTGCGGCGATTATCCGTGAGCTGCCGAGCATCGTCGAAGATGCCCGCGGCGCACTGGTGCTGTTCTCTTCGCGCAAGCAGATGCAGGAAGTGTTCGACGGCCTGGACCGTGACTGGCGCAAGCTGGTGCTGATTCAGGGCAACCTGTCCAAGCAGGAAACCTTGAACAAGCACAAGGCACGGGTCGACGACGGTCAGCACAGTGTGCTGTTCGGCCTGGCCAGCTTCGCCGAGGGTGTCGACCTGCCAGGCGCCTATTGCGAGCACGTGGTCATCGCCAAGATCCCTTTCGCCGTCCCCGACGACCCGGTCGAAGCGGCCCTGGCCGAATGGATCGAAGCCCGCGGTGGCAACCCGTTCATGGAGATTGCCGTCCCCGACGCCTCGCTGCGCCTGATCCAGGCCTGCGGTCGCCTGCTGCGTACCGAGCAGGATCGCGGTGTCATCACCTTGCTGGATCGGCGTCTGGTCACGCAGCGCTACGGCAAGGCTATTCTCAATGCGCTGCCGCCATTCCGGCGGGAGATTTCCTGACGGCCGGAGCACGATGCGCCGGCCCGTTGTCCATTACTCAGTCGCGGGCCCATGAGGGCCTGGAAGGAGAGCCCTAGCCCTATGATCCGCCGCACCTTGCCCGTGGTATTCACGCTGTTGTTCAGCACGCCCTTGCTGGCTGGCCAACAGACGCTGTTCAGCTTCGTCCGCCCGGCCTCTGTGGTCAATGTGGCGACCGAAGGCACCGGCATGCCGCAGTACAATGCGGAGCAGACGGCCGAAGGCGAGGTGCTCAGGCGGGTGGTATTCAACCCGGTCGAACGGCCGACCTTGCGCTTGAGCCCGCAGAGTGGCGTGTGGGACTGGTCGGCTGGGCAGTTCCTCACCTTGCGCATGCAAAGCGCCCAGGACTGGGCCTTGACCGTCGACGTCACGGTGCTCGGCAGCGACGGGCGCACGCTGACCAGCCGTATCGACCTGCCTGCGGGGCCTGCGCAAACCGTCATGCTGCCGCTCAAGGCCCGTTCGCCACTGAGCCAGGGCATGCGTGCCGGCCCGCCCATGCCATGGGCTTACGAAGGGCAGCGGTTGCTGTTGACCAGCAGTACCGGTGAGGTAGACCTCAAGCAGGTGGTGTCGGTCAGCCTGACCATCCCCAACCCGAAGGTGGCGCAGAACCTGCTGATCGAGAAGGTTGGCATCCAGGACGACGACCAGGCCTACCAGGCGGCCTACCACGAGTTGATTGATGCCTACGGGCAGTCTACCCGTGGGCATTGGCCCGAGAAGATCGCCAGTGACGATCAGCTCAAGGCTGCTGACACTCGCGAGCAGCAGCAGCTCAAGAGCTGGCTGGCCGATCGTCAGAAGCAGCAACTGGACAGCTACGGGGGCTTGCTGGGCGGGCCGACTTTCGCAGCCAAGGGCTTCTTCCGCACGGAGAAGCGCGATGGCCGCTGGTACCTGGTCACGCCGGAAGGCCATCCGTTCTACTCGCTGGGCGTCAATGCCGTGGCCGCCGATGGTGGGCGTACCTACGTTGCTGGCCGCGAGGGAATGTTCAAGGCCTTGCCAGTTGAAGGCGACGCGCTGACGGCCTTTTATGGCGAAGGCAACAACGACGATGGCAACGCTTCGTCGCAAGGACGCAGCTTCAAACAGGGGCGCTGGTTCGACTTCTACGCCGCGAATATCCAGCGCACCTATGGCAAACCGTGCCCGCCAGCCGTGGAGGGGCAAGCCCCTCCCGTATGCCCACCGCAGGCGCTGGACGCCGGGCGTTGGCAGGCTCACACGCTGGACCGGCTGCAGGCCTGGGGCTTCAACACCCTGGGCAACTGGAGTGACCCGACCATCGGCCAGGCCAAGCGCATGCCCTACACCTTGCCGCTGTCGATCGTCGGCGACTATGCCAGTATCAGCACCGGCATGGACTGGTGGGGCCGCATGCCTGACCCGTTCGACCCACGGTTTGCCATGGCCACGGAGCGTGCCGTGGCGATTGCCACTCGCGATCACCGTGACGACCCTTGGCTGATCGGCTATTTCGCCGACAACGAACTGGCCTGGGCCGCGCCCGGCAGCGACCCCAAGGCGCGCTATGGCCTGGCCTATGGCACCCTGCGCCTGACCACCGACGTACCCGCCAAGCGTGCGTTCCTCAAGCAGTTGCGTGACAAGTATCGCAACCAGGAGGGGTTGTCCAAGGCTTGGGGCATCGACCTGCAGGCCTGGGAGCTGATGGAAGACCCGGGCTTCGAGGCGCCGCTGCCCAACCCCGAGCACCCGGAAATCGAGCGTGATTACCAGTACTTCCAGCAGGTGTTCGCCGAAACCTACTTCAAGACCATTTCCGATGCACTGAAGTGGCATGCACCCAACCACCTGCTGCTGGGCGGTCGCTACGCCGTGAGCACACCGGAAGCGGTCAAGGCCTGTGCCGAGTTCTGCGATGTCCTGAGTTTCAACTTCTATACCCTCAAGCCCGAGGATGGCTATGACTTTGCCCGTCTGGCCGAGCTCGACAAGCCGGTGCTGGTGTCCGAGTTCCAGTTCGGCTCTCGCGACCGTGGGCCGTTCTGGCCAGGGCCGGTGGAAGTGGCAAGGGAAGAGGACCGTGGGCCTGCATACGGCAACTTCCTCAAGGCCGCCCTGGCACAGCCGATGATCGTCGGCGTGCATTGGTTCCAATACCTCGACCAACCGGCCAGTGGGCGTTTGCTGGATGGCGAGAACGGCCACCTGGGCCTGGTGGCGATCACCGATGTGCCGTATCCGGGCTTCGTCGAGGCGGTGCGCAAGAGCAACCTGCAGGCCGTTGGTCAGTTGCGCGGCGAACTGGAGAAAAACGCCCCCTGAATGTCTACCGGGGGCGCTCAGCGCCTCTGGCACAGATGACATTGCTGTTTCGGCACCGGCCATCCGGCCTTGCCCAGTAGGCAAAACCGCCAACTACTGAAACAATGCACGCCTTTGTCAGCAAGGTCGTACGGAGAACAGCGGGTGCAGATCCAGGGTCACTATGAGCTGAAGTTCGAAGCGATGCGCGAAGCGTTTGCGGCATTGTTCGAGGATCCCCAGGAGCGTGGCGCGGCGCTGTGCATCCAGGTCGGTGGCGAGACCGTGGTCGACCTGTGGGCGGGCAGTGCCGACAAGGACGGCCAGCAGGCCTGGCACAGCGATACCATCGCCAATCTGTTTTCCTGCACCAAGACCTTCACCGCCGTGACGGCGCTGCAACTGGTAGCTGAGGGCAAGCTTGGCCTTGATGCCCCGGTGGCGCGCTACTGGCCGGAATTCGCCCAGGCCGGCAAGCAGAACATCACCCTGCGCCAGTTGCTCAGCCACCGTGCCGGCCTGCCGGCCATCCGTGAGCTGCTGCCGGCTGAAGCCCTGTATGACTGGCAGACCATGGTCGATGCCCTGGCTGCGGAAACGCCGTGGTGGACGCCCGGCACCGAACACGGCTATGCCGCCATCACTTACGGCTGGCTGATCGGCGAACTGATCCGCCGCGTCGATAACCGTGGCCCGGGTGAGTCGATCGTCGCCCGTACCGCCCGGCCGCTGGGTCTGGACTTCCATGTCGGCTTGGCCGATGAAGAGTTCCACCGTGTGGCGCATATTGCCCGTGGCAAGGGCAACGCGGGTGATGCCGCAGCCCAGCGCCTGTTGCAGGTGACCATGCGTGAGCCCGAGGCACTGTCGACGCGCGCCTTCACCAATCCGCCGGCAATCCTGACCAGCACCAATAAGCCCGAATGGCGGCGCATGCAGCAGCCGGCAGCCAATGGCCACGGCAATGCGCGCAGCCTGGCCGGCTTCTATGCGGGCCTGCTGGACGGCAGCCTGCTCGAGTCCGAACTGCTTGACGAACTGACCCGTGAACACAGCCTCGGCCAGGACCGTACCTTGTTGACCCAGACCCGCTTCGGTCTGGGTTGCATGCTCGACCAGCCCGATGTGGCCAATGCCACCTTCGGCCTCGGCGCTCGTGCCTTCGGCCATCCAGGTGCTGGCGGCTCGGTCGGTTTCGCCGACCCGGAGCACGATGTGGCTTTCGGCTTCGTGGTCAATACCCTCGGCCCTTACGTGCTCATGGATCCAAGAGCCCAGCAGCTGGTACGCGTGCTTGGCACTTGCCTTTGATCGGGTAAAGCGGGTATTACGCGATCCCTTTGACTATCCTCAATGCCAACGCCTGAAGTGCGTTGGCAAAATATCTTTCAATTTCATGGTGTATCGCTGATGTCTTCACATAAAACCTTAGCTCTCGCCCTGTGCCTGGCCGCTATGACCGGTTGCGCCAGCCACTCCCAGGACGCTTCCAAGGACGGCGGCAGCAGCTGGTGGCCGTTCGGTTCGGACCAGGTTGCCGACAAGGAAGTGAAAGCGGCGGTCACCGAGAAAGTCGCCAAGGCCGACGCCAAGTCCGAGAACGCCAGCCACTGGTGGTGGCCGTTCGGCGGTGATGACAAGCAGGCCAAAGGCCCTGTCGTACCGAAGATCGATGAAAAGGCCACCCAGGCCTGGCTGGACCAGTATGAGCCGAAGCTGCGCGAAGCCGTCAAGGACAGCAAGCTGGAGCTGGAGCGCCGTGACAACGTGCTGGTGGTGACCATCCCGGTCGACAGCTCGTACAACCCGGATCGCCCGAACATGCTGCTGCCGATGACCTTGGGCCCGATCACCCGCGTGGCCAAGGCCGTCGAGGGTGACTCGAAGACTGCCGTGCTGGTACTGGGCCATGCCGACACCAGCGGTGTAGCAGCCGCCAACCAGAAGCTGAGCCTGGAGCGTGCCGCCTCGGTCTCGGCCATCTTCCGTCTGAGCGGCCTGCAGCGCGACCGCCTGTCGCTCAAGGGCATGGGTTCGGAAATGCCACGTGCCGCCAACGACAGCGCTGAAGGCCGTGCCCTGAACCGCCGCGTAGAAATGCTGCTGACGCCGCAGAACACCATGGTTGCCCTGCTGGCCAAGTATCAACAGGCAGCTCCTGTGGCAGCCCCGGCTTCGATGGTTGCCGTGCAGGATGCCAAGGCGCCTGCCGCCAAGCCTGTAGAGACCAAGAAACCAGCCGCCAAGCCAGTTGCGAAGAAAGCCGCTGCCAAGCCTGCGGCGAAGGCCACTGCCAAGAAGAAAGCCGCGCCAGCCAAGCCTGCCGCCAAGAAAGCCGCTACTACCGACAAGAAAGTAGCCGCCAACAGCCCTGCGAAGACCAACTGATCGTCAAGGAAACGCAGCCATGACCCAATCCCTGGCCGATATGCGCCGCGACTACACCCGTGATGGCCTGGCTGAAGCCCAGGCCCCGGGTGAGCCGTTCGCCCTGTTCCACCAGTGGTTTGCCGACGCGGTGAAGACCGAGCAGCCACCGGTGGAGGCCAACGCCCTGACCCTCGCCACAGTCGATGGCGAGGGCCGCCCGCACTGTCGTGTGTTGCTGCTCAAGGGCCTCGATGACCGTGGTTTCACCTTCTTCACCAACTATGACAGCGCCAAGGGCCAGCAGCTGCTGGCCAACCCGTTCGCTGCCATGACCTTCTTCTGGCCGGCGCTGGAGCGCCAGGTGCGGATCGAAGGGCGAGTGGAAAAGGTCACGGCCAAGGAGTCGGATGACTACTACCAGGTGCGCCCGCTGGGCAGCCGCCTGGGGGCCTGGGCTTCGCCGCAGAGCCGTGTGATTGCCAATCGTGAAGAGCTCGAAGGCCTGGTCAAGGCCACCGAAGCGCGCTTTTCCGATACCCAGCCGCATTGCCCGGAACATTGGGGTGGCTATCGCTTGCTGCCTGAGCGGATCGAATTCTGGCAGGGGCGGGCCAGCCGGCTGCATGACCGCCTGAACTACCGCCTGGTCGACGGGCAGTGGGCGCGGGAGCGCCTGGCGCCCTGATATCCCCGGGGCTGCCCGGCAGCCCCATTCCCTCCTCAAACCACACTTCTTCACAGACGATGAAGTAATCCGTGGCTATCCTTGGTCTGAGCTGTAACGCCCGCATTACTGCCCGTCACGGCTGTACAGGGGCTGAATGGAAATAAATTTATTGCGTCAGCGCAGTGACAGCCGTCTACGCGCGGCGTCTAATGGACACCTGTTTTCTGGAGATTGTACCCATGCGTAAATCCGCTTTGCTGGTGGCGACTTTCACCACCATGTCGCTGCTGCTCGGTGGCTGTGCCTCGAGCCTGACCGGTGACAGCTACTCCCGTGATGAGGCCCGTCGCGTGCAGACCGTGCGCATGGGTACCATCGAATCCCTGCGCCCGGTCAAGATCGAAGGCACCAAGACCCCGATCGGCGGTGGTGCTGGCGCCATCGTCGGTGGCGTGGCCGGCAGCGCCGTTGGCGGCGGCCGTGGCAGCATCGTTGCAGCCGTGATCGGTGCCGTGGCCGGTGGCCTGGCAGGCTCCGCTGCCGAGGAAGGCCTGACCCGTACCCAGGGGGTGGAAATCACCGTGCGTGAGGACGATGGCAGCATGCGCGCTTACGTGCAGGCCGTGCAGGAGAATGAAATCTTCCGCGTTGGCGACCGCGTGCGCATCATGACCGTTGACGGTACCAGCCGCGTTTCGCACTGATCGTCGCGGCAAATAAAAACCCCGGACAGGCCAGGCCTGTTCGGGGTTTTTTGTTTTCCTGGGCCGGTAGTTCTAAAGGCCCAGGATGTCGCGAGCCACGGCTTCGGCAATGCGGATACCATCCACGCCCGCCGAAAGAATGCCACCGGCATACCCCGCACCTTCACCTGCCGGGAACAGCCCCTTCATGTTCAGGCTCTGGAAGTCCGCACCACGGGTAATGCGCAATGGCGACGAGGTGCGCGTCTCGATGCCGGTCAGCACCGCATCATGCAGGTTGTAGCCTTTGATCTGGCGGTCGAAGGCCGGCAGCGCTTCGCGAATCGCCTCGATGGCGAAGTCCGGCAAGCTCGGTGCCAGGTCACCGAGGGTCACCCCCGGCTTGTACGACGGCTCGACGCTACCCAGCGCAGTGGACGGCTTGCCAGCGACGAAGTCGCCCACCAGCTGCGCCGGTGCCTGGTAGTTGCTGCCACCCATGACGTAGGCATGGGCTTCCAGTCGCTCCTGCAGTTCGATGCCGGCCAGTGGGCCGCCCGGGTAGTCGCGCTCAGGGTCGATGCCGACGACGATGCCGGAGTTGGCGTTGCGCTCGTTACGCGAGTACTGGCTCATGCCGTTGGTCACCACCCGGCCCGGTTCGCTGGTGGCGGCGACTACGGTGCCGCCCGGGCACATGCAGAAGCTGTACACCGAACGGCCGTTCTTGGCGTGGTACACCAGCTTGTAGTCGGCGGCGCCGAGTTTCGGGTGGCCGGCGTATTTACCCAGGCGAGCCTTGTCGATCAGCGTTTGTGGGTGTTCGATACGGAAGCCCACCGAGAACGGCTTGGCTTCCATGTACACGCCCTTGGCGTGCAGCATGCGGAAGGTGTCGCGGGCGCTATGGCCCAGGGCCAGGACCACATGGCGCGAGTGCAGCTGCTCGCCGCTTTCCAGCACCACGCCGGTCAGTTGGCCATCTTCGATCAGCAGGTCGGTGACCTTTTCCTGGAAGCGCACTTCGGCGCCGAGGGCGATCATGTCCTGGCGCATCTGCTCGACCATACCGGTCAGGCGGAAGGTACCGATGTGCGGTTTGTTGATGTAGAGGATCTCATCCGGCGCACCGGCCTTGACGAACTCTTCCAGGACCTTGCGGCCGTGGTGGTTCGGGTCCTTGATCTGGCTGTAGAGTTTGCCGTCGGAGAAGGTCCCGGCGCCGCCTTCGCCGAACTGCACGTTGGACTCGGGGTTGAGCACGCTTTTACGCCACAGGCCCCAGGTGTCCTTGGTGCGCTGGCGCACTTCCTTGCCGCGCTCAAGGATGATCGGCTTGAAGCCCATCTGTGCCAGCAGCAGGCCGGCGAAGATGCCGCACGGGCCGAAGCCGACCACGATCGGGCGTTGCGGCAGGTCGGCCGGAGCCTGGCCGACGAACTTGTAGGTGACGTCGGGTGCTACGCCGATGTTGTGATCGTCGGCGAACTTGCTGAGCAGCTCGGCTTCGTTGCTGGCTTCAAGGTCGATGGTGTAGATGAACAGCAGCTCGCTGTTCTTCTTGCGCGCATCGTAGCTGCGCTTGAACAGGTTGAAGCTGAGCAGTTGCTCGTCGCGGATGCCCAGGCGCTGGACGATGGCTTCACGCAGGGCTTCGTCGGGATGGTCCAGGGGCAGCTTGAGTTCGGTGATTCGTAGCATGGCAGGGTCCAGTATCCCGGCCATGGGCGGCCGGCGGCTTTACACAAACCGCCAAGTATAAGCTGTTAGCCGCCCCGACTGGCAGGATAAAAGCGCCCGGCGATCAGTTGTCGCGCGCACCGCCGTAGTAACCGCAGCCGTGCAGGGTCTGGCCGTCGATGCGCAGCTCGGCACGCAGGTGACGCACGGCGCCAGTGGCACCATCGACGCAGCGTTGCGGGGCGACCCACAGTTCAACGTGCTGGCCGTTGGCTTCGCTGGTCAGGGTCAGGCCGCCGCCGGGCACTTCTTCTTCGAGGAACGGCAGGGGCAGTGGCTCCTGGCCGACGCGATTGAGCACCATGCCCTTGCCGCTGGCCTTGATGTCCCAGTCCGGTTCATGGCCATTGGCGCGCAGGGTCAGCTGCTTGAAGTTAGGGTCGTCGCAGGCGCGGGTTGAGGGCTCCAGGCGGTACAGGCGGCTGACCTCCAGCTGGCCGTCGTTGTCGGCCTGTTTGGCGCCAGTGAGGCGGCCACGGACGTCGGCGAACAATTTGGCGTTGGCGTCCTTGGCCAGGCTGACGGACTCCTGGAGGATGCCGGTGCCGGCGACGTCATTGATCACGAAGTGACGGCTTTCACCGCAGGGTTTGAACAACAGCCGGCCGCCGCCTGCACTCAGTTCGCCCTGCATGCGCGTGGTGCCGATATTCGGGTCACGGGGCTGCTCGGCGAGCAACTGGCAGCCGGCGAACAGGGGCAGCAGGGCAGTGAGCAGCAGGGTAGGGGTGAGGCGCATGGGGCGGGCTCCGGAGAATCTTTGCCAAAGAGCTGGCCACGATACACGTCCTGCGGGCAGAAAAAAGGGCCCGTAGGCCCTTTTTCATTCAACCACCCAAGTAGGCGTCGCGCACCTTCGGGTCGGTCAGCAGTGCCTCGCCGGTGCCCTGCATCACCACCCGGCCGTTCTCCAGCACATACGCCCGGTCGGCAATCTTCAGTGCCTGGTTGGCGTTCTGCTCCACCAGAAACACCGTCACGCCATCGCGGCGCAGCTGTTCGATGATGTCGAAGATCTGCTGGATGATGATCGGCGCCAGGCCCAGCGAAGGCTCGTCGAGCAGCAACAGCTTGGGCTTGCTCATCAGCGCCCGGCCGATGGCCAGCATCTGCTGCTCGCCACCGGACATGGTGCCGCCACGCTGGATGTAACGCTCCTTCAGCCGTGGGAACAGCTGCAGGACCTTGTCCAGTTGCTCCTGGTAGTCGCCCTTGTCGGTGAAGAAACCACCCATGGCCAGGTTTTCCTCGACGGTCAGGCGGGCGAACACGCGGCGGCCTTCCGGCACCACCGCGATGCTCTTGCGCATGATGTGCGAGGACGGCTGGCCGACCAGTTCTTCACCCAGGTACTTGATGCTGCCGCTGTGCGCCTGCGGCGAGCCACACAGGGTCATCAGCAAGGTCGACTTGCCGGCACCGTTGGCACCGATCAGGGTGACGATCTCGCCCTGGTTGATCTCCACGTTGACGCTGTGCAGCGCCTGGATCTTGCCGTAGAAGGTGGAAACGTTCTCGAACTTCAGCATTTACGCTTCCCCCAGGTAGGCTTTGATCACGTCAGGGTTGTCGCGGATCTCCTCCGGCGTACCGTGGGCCAGGGGCGTGCCTTGGTTGATCACGACGATGTGGTCGGAGATGCTCATCACCAGCTTCATGTCGTGCTCGATCAGCAGCACGGTGACGTTGTGCGACTCACGCAGGTAGGCGATCAGTGCCTTGAGGTCTTCGGTTTCCTTCGGGTTCAGGCCCGCGGCGGGTTCGTCGAGCATGATGATCCGAGGCTGGGTCATCATGCAGCGGGCGATTTCCAGGCGGCGTTGCTGACCGTAGGCGAGGGTGCCGGCGGTACGGTTGGCGAACTCGGTCAGGTTGACCTTCTCCAGCCAGTACTGGGCGCGTTCCATGGCCTCCTTCTCGCTGCGGCGGAAGTTCGGGGTCTTGAACAGGCCGGCGAAGAAGTTGGTGTTCAGGTGACGGTGCTGGGCGATCAGCAGGTTTTCCAGCGCGGTCATTTCTTTGAACAGGCGCACGTTCTGGAAGGTCCGCACCACGCCCTTGCGGGCGATCTGGTGGCCGGCCAGGCCCTGAATCGGCTGGCCGTCGAGCAGGATGGTACCGCCGCTTGGCTTGTAGAAGCCGGTCAGGCAGTTGAACACCGTGGTCTTGCCGGCACCGTTCGGGCCGATCAGCGCCACCACCTGTTTTTCCTTGACGGTCAGGGCCACGCCGTTGACCGCCAACAAGCCACCGAAGCGCATGCTCAGGCCGCTGACTTGCAGAATTTCACGGCTCATCGATGCAGCTCCATGTGGGGGCGTTGCATAGGCAGCAGGCCTTGCGGGCGCCAGATCATCATCAACACCATCAGCGCACCGAACATCAGCATCCGGTATTCGCTGAACTCACGCATCAGCTCCGGCAGCAGGATCATCACGATGGCCGCGAGAATCACGCCCAGTTGTGAGCCCATGCCGCCGAGCACGACGATGGCGAGGATGATCGCCGACTCGATGAAAGTGAACGACTCTGGCGTCACCAGGCCTTGGCGCGCCGCGAAGAAGCTGCCGGCGAAACCGGCGAAGCAGGCACCCAGGGTGAACGCCGAGAGCTTGATCACGGTGGGGTTCAGGCCCAGCGCACGGCAGGCGATCTCGTCCTCACGCAGCGCTTCCCAGGCACGGCCGATCGGCATGCGCAGCAGGCGGTTGATCACGAACAGTGCCAGCAGGGCCAACAGCAGGGCGACCAGGTAGAGGAAGATGACCTTGTTGATCGAGTTGTATTCCAGCCCGAAGAACTCGTGGAAGGTCTGCATCCCCTCGGCGGCGCGGCGCTCGAAGGTCAGGCCGAAGAACTCCGGCTTGGGGATGTTGCTGATGCCGTTGGGGCCGCCGGTCCAGTCGGTGAGGTTGCGCAGGAACAGGCGGATGATCTCGCCGAAGCCGAGGGTCACGATCGCCAGGTAGTCACCGCGCAGGCGCAGCACCGGGAAGCCGAGCAGGAAGCCGAAGGTGGCGGCCATCAGGCCGGCGATCGGCAGGCAGACCCAGAAGCTCCAGCCCAGGTAGTGCGAGAGCATCGCGTAGCTGTAGGCACCGACGGCGTAGAAACCGACGTAGCCGAGGTCGAGCAGACCGGCCAGGCCGACCACGATGTTCAGGCCCAGGCCCAGCAGCACGTAGATCAGGATCAGCGTGGCGATGTCCACCGCGCCGCGCGAACCGAAGAACGGCCACACCAGGGCCGCGACGATCAGGCCCATGATCACGTAGCGCTGGGTTTTCGGCAGGGTCAGGTAATTGCTGACGGCTGGCGGGATCAGCTTGCGGTCCGAGCGACGGCCCATCACCGAGCTCCACTGCTTGTCGAACAGCACGCGCAGGAACATCAGCACCGAACACACGGCGATGATACTGATGGTGAACGACCCTTGGCTGTGCACGATCAGGCTGATGCCGTCGATGCTCAGTTTCAGGCCCAGCACCGGGAAGGCCACGGCCCAGACCAGCAAGGCGCTGAAGAACGCCTGTTTGAGATTTCTGTTCATACTTTTTCAACCTCCGGGCGGCCCAGGATGCCGGTCGGCCGGAACAGCAGGACAAGAACCAACAAGCCGAATGCCACCACGTCCTTGTACTGGTCGCCGAAGATGTCGGCACCAAAGGCTTCGGCCACGCCCAGCACCAGCCCGCCGAGCATGGCGCCCGGGATGCTGCCGATGCCGCCCAGTACCGCCGCGGTGAAGGCCTTCAGGCCCACCAGGAAACCGGCGTTGGGGTTGATCACGCCGTACTGCATACTCAGCAGCACGGCCGCCACGGCCGCCAGGGCAGCACCGATGACGAAGGTCAGGGCGATGATGTTGTTGGTGTTGATGCCCAGCAGGTTGGCCATCTTGATGTCCTCAGCGCAGGCGCGGCAGGCGCGGCCCAGACGGGAACGGGAGATGAACAGGGTCAGGCAGGTCATGGCCACCAGGGTGACCACGAACACCAGGATCTGCATGTAGGAAACCAGGACCTCCTCCGCACCGCCCGGCCCGAAGGAGATGCTCCCGGGGATCAGGTTGGGGATGGATTTGTCCTTCGAGTCTTGCGACAGCAAGACCGTGTTCTGCAGGAAGATCGACATGCCGATGGCGGAAATCAGCGGGATCAGGCGGTTGCTGTTGCGCAGGGGGCGGTAGGCAACCCGTTCGATGCTGTAGCCATAGGCACTGGTGACGCAGATCGTCGCGACGAAAGCGACGGTCATCAGGATCGGCAGCGAATGGATACCCATCATGGCCAGGCCCGCGAGGGCGATGAAGGCCACGTAGGAACCGATCATGTACACCTCGCCGTGGGCGAAGTTGATCATGCCGATGATGCCGTACACCATCGTGTAGCCGATGGCGATCAAGGCATAGGTGCTGCCGATGGTCAATCCATTAACCAGTTGTTGGAAGAAATGGTAGATCTCAGGCATTACAGCGCTCCTAAAAACCTGATTTGCATTTCGCTGGCGGGGGTACGGCCAGGAAACCGCGGGTGACGGTTTTAAGATTTTCAGGTGGGCCGGCCCCCGGATCGCGGGGATCAGGCCCATGAACCTCGTAAAACAAAGCCCACTGCTCGCACAGTGGGCTTCTACGGTCAGCTATTAGTCACGCAGTTACTGAGGGGAGACTTCGGTCTTCGGCTTGCCGAAGTGCCATTCGTAGACCACGAATTTGAAGTCTTTCAGGTCGCCTTTCTCGTCGTAGGACAGTTCGCCGGTCGGGGTCTTGAACTTGCCGGCATGGATGGCGGCTGCCACCTTGTCGGTGTCTTCGGACTTGGCCGCTTCGATGCCTTTGGCGATCAGCTCGACAGCCGAGTAGGCCGGGAACACGAACGGGCCGCTCGGGTCCTTGCCGTCAGCTTTGATGGCGTCGACGATGGCCTTGTTCTCAGGGTCGGCGTCGAACGACTTGGGCAGGGTGACCAGCAGGCCTTCGGAAGCACCTTGGGCGATCTGCGAGATGGAGTCGTTACCCACGCCTTCCGGGCCCATGAACTTGGCTTTCAGGCCTTTTTCCTGGGCTTGGCGCAGGATCAGGCCCAGCTCTGGGTGGTAGCCGCCGTAGTAGACGAAGTCGACGTTGTTCTGCTTGAGCTTCTGGATGATCGAGGAGAAGTCCTTGTCACCGGCGTTCAGGCCTTCGAAGACGGCCACCTTGGTGCCTTTCTTCTCGAGGGTCTGCTTGACCGCAGTGGCGATGCCTTCACCGTACTGCTGCTTGTCGTGCAGAACGGCAACCACTTTCGGCTTGACGTGGTCGGCGATGTAGTTGCCGGCAGCCGGGCCCTGGGCGCTGTCCAGGCCGATGGTGCGGAAGATCAGCTTGTAGCCACGGGCGGTGATTTCCGGCGAGGTGGCGGCCGGGGTGATCATGATCACGCCTTCGTCTTCGTAGATGTCGGACGCTGGCTGGGTGGAGCTGGAGCACAGGTGGCCGATGACGAACTTGACGCCGTCGTTGACCACTTTGTTGGCAACTGCCACGGCCTGTTTAGGGTCGCAGGCGTCGTCGTATTCCTTGGCTTCGAGCATCTTGCCATCGACGCCGCCCTTGGCGTTGATATCCTTGATGGCCTGCTTGGCGCCGATGAACTGCATGTCGCCGTACTGGGTCACAGGGCCGGTCTTAGGGCCCGCGATCCCGATCTTGATGGTATCGGCGGCAAACGAATGGCTGGCTACCCCGGCCAGTACCATTGCGGCGAACAGCTTGGAAATCTTGATCATAGTGCTCCACTCATTCTGTTGTAATTCTTATAGTCCTGGCGGCCAGGGCTACAGACCGGGCGGGATTTGCGGCATGGCCACGCCATACTGCATGCCCACCTTCCCCCGGAACATGTCCCGGAACTGTACCGGTACAGTGTAGAGCGCTGCTTGCGCGCTTGAAAAGCCGGCAAAAAGTGCCTGTTCTGGGGGTTGTCGCATGATCGACACAAAGATACAGAAAAGCGCCATCACTTTGCCTGCATTCCGGGCCCCACCCCACAACTTCGGGGCCAATCGACCAAATTACATATTTGAAACCGGGTTTTTCTGCAAAAATGCCGGCCTTTTTTCATTGGCCGAATTTGCGGGTATAAACCCATGACTGATCAAACAAGCACCCTCTATGCCAAATTGCTTGGCGAGACGGCAACAATCGAGTGGAAGGCTTTGGAGCGTTTCTGGGCCAAGGGTGACCTGATTTGGGTCGACCCCAGTCTCGACCTGATCGAGGTTGCTGCGGCAATGGCCGAGAATCGCAGCGAGATCTTCGCCAAGTGGCGTAGTGATGGCACTGTCGGGCCAGTCAGCGCCGAGCAGGCGCTCGACCTGCAAACCCGCGATCCAGAGATCTGGGCGGTGGTGGTTTCGCCGTTCATCGTGATTCAGGCCAAGCAAGCGGAATAACGACGCGCTTTTTTAGTGCGTAAAAATACACAGCCGCCCCATCGAGGTGCTTGTTGACGCTCACGTAAGGTGGAAGTTGGTAACAGTAGCGGGCTGATTCGGCGCTGCGGTAACAGTTTACGGCATGCGTAATGGGGGCCGCTCTGCGGACCTTTGCGCATTGGCAGAAGTTGTGGCAGAGGTCATAGTGCGCCATTTGCCGGCATTGCCTCGCCCGCTTGTCGCGCTTCTTTGATCTTATGCCTGGAGTCGTTCATGAGTACTGCACTGCCTTCACTGGGATTCGCCGGGATTGGCCTGATGGGCCTGCCAATGTGCCGGCGCCTGTTGGCCGCGGGTTATCCGCTGACGGTCTGGAACCGCAGCCCGGACAAATGCGCCACGTTGGTGGCCGCAGGTGCGCGGTTGGCGGCAAGCCCGGCCGAGCTGTGCCGTGACAGCGACATGGTGCTGTTGTGCCTGGCCGACACGGCAGCGGTACGCGAGGTGGTGTTTGGCGAGCAAGGCATCGCCGAGGGCGGGCGCAGAGGGCAGTTGCTGGTGGACTTCTCCAGTCTGGAGCCGACCGCCACCCGGGAAATGGCTGCCGAGCTGGCTGCACTGTGCGGCATGGCCTGGCTGGACGCCCCGGTTTCCGGCGGTACGCCAGGGGCCGAGGCGGGCACCTTGGCGATCATGGTGGGTGGCGAGGCCACTGACCTGCAGCGGGCGCGTCCGGTGCTGCAGGTGCTTGGCCAGCGGGTCACGCACATGGGCGGGGTGGGGGCAGGGCAGGTGACCAAGGCCTGCAATCAGATGATCGTGGCCTGCAATGCCTTGGTGATTGCCGAGGTGGTGGCGTTGGCCGAGCAGTCAGGCGTCGACGCCACCTTGATCGCCGAAGCCCTTGCCGGTGGCTTTGCCGATTCGAAGCCGCTGCAGATCCTCGCGCCGCAGATGGCCGAAAGCCGTTTCGAACCGGTCAAGTGGCATGTTCGCACCTTGCTCAAGGACCTCGACGGTGCCGTCAAGCTTTCCCGCGAGCAGGGTACGGCAACGCCGCTCAGTGGCCTTGCCGCGCAGCTGATGCGCCTGCACGGTAGCCAGGGGTATCTGCAAAAAGATCCGGCGACCCTGGTAGAGCTGTATCGCAACAAGGGCTGAATACACTGTCCTCGCGGTCCAGCTGATCGAGCAGCGAGCGCAGTTCGCTCAGCGGCACGGGGCGACTGAGCAGGTAGCCCTGCAGGTAGTCGCAGCCCTTGCTGACCAGGAACTCATGTTGCTCGACGGTTTCGACGCCTTCGCTGACCACTTCCAGGTGCAGGGTGTGGGCCATGACGATGATCGCCTCGACGATCTCGCGATCCTTCAGGCTGCCGGGCACATCCTGCAGGAATGAGCGGTCGATCTTAAGCACGTCCAGAGGCAGGCGCTTGAGGTAGGCCAGGGACGAATAGCCGGTGCCGAAATCGTCGATCGACAGGCCGACACCTTGCCCGCGTATGCGCTTGAGCAGGCTGACGGTATGCTCGATGTCGCCCATCAGGGCATTTTCGGTGACCTCCAGCTCCAGCTGGCGAGGCGCCAGGCCCGCCTGGAACAGCGCCACTTCGACTTCGCTGGGCAGGGCTTCATGGCCGAGGGTCACCGCCGAGCAATTGACCGTGACCTTGAGGCTGGTAAAACCATGCTGCTGAAGCCGGGCCAGGTCCTGGCAGGCGTGGCGCAGCACCCACAGGTCGAGGTCGACGATCAGGCCGTTGGCTTCGGCTATGCCGATGAACCGGTCAGGGCCCATCAGCCCGTGCAGCGGGTGCTGCCAGCGCACCAGCGCTTCGAGTTTGGCCACCTGGCCGGTGCGCAGGTCGAAGATAGGTTGATAATGCACGCACAGGCCGCGCTCTTCGAGCAGGGCAACGCGCAGTTCCTCTTCCAGTTGCAACGCCAGGCTGGCACGGCTTTTCAGGCTGCTGTTGAAAAAGTGCAGGCTGTTGCGCCCGCTACCTTTGGATTGATAGAGGGCAAGGTCGGCATGCTTGAGCAGTTCTTCGGTGGTCAGGCCATCATCGGGGTAGATGCTGATGCCGATGCTGGTGGTCATGACCATGCGTCGGCCGCCCAGGTCGATCGGCTCCTTCATCCGTTGCATGATGCGCTGGGCCAGGTGGCGCGCCTCGTCGTGGCTGTTGAGGCTGGTGACCACACAGAATTCGTCACCGCCGAAGCGGGCCACCAGATCGTGACTGCGGGTAGCAGCCGTGATGTGGTTGGCGATCACCTTGAGCAATTCGTCGCCGGCGTCGTGGCCGAGGCTGTCATTGATCCGCTTGAAGTGGTCGATGTCGAGGAACATCACGGCCAGGCGGTGTTCATTGGGATCCTGCTCTGCCAGGCGTTCGGCGAAGATCTGGTTGAAACCACGGCGGTTGACCAGGTTGGTCAGGGCGTCGTAGTGGGCGGCCTGTTGCAGTGACTCGCGGGCCTGGTCCAGCTGGCTGAGCAGCACGCCGTAGCGGCGCAGGTCGTCTTCCTTGCTCTGCAGCTTCTTGTCGGCCAGGGCGGCGCTGATGCTGCTGCCGCTGATCAGCAAGGTGATGAAGGCGATGGTCAGCCCCAGCTGCAGGCTGTTGTCGCCCGAGGGCAGGCGTAAGGCGGTGTCGGCGGGGATTACCAGGGTCATGGCCGACATGGCGGTGAAGTGGGTGGCCACGATGCCACTGGCCATGATCAGGCTGGCGCCATACTTCATGGTCTGGTGCAAGGTGCCGCTGCCGTTGCGGAAGTAGCGGGCCAGCAACAACGCGACAAGGCTGGTGAGCAGAGCGATGACGGCGCTGCTTAGCAGCAGGCCGGTCTGGTAATACTGCTGGGCACCGGTCTGCAGC
The DNA here is from genome assembly GCF_052041945.1 of Pseudomonas sp. SMN11. NCBI lineage: Bacteria > Pseudomonadati > Pseudomonadota > Gammaproteobacteria > Pseudomonadales > Pseudomonadaceae > Pseudomonas > Pseudomonas sp. SMN11. The sequence continues at coordinate 430,753 of NZ_JBKGGW010000001.1, forward strand.
GCGGCCATGCCGACGAAATGCATGATGACAATGCCCAGGCCGATAAGCAGCGCGCTTTGCAGATAGTGCTGCGGGCGCATTTCGCTGCGGTCCAGGCTGTTCATCGCCAGCCAGGCCACCAATAAGGCGATCAACAGTGACAGGCCGGTCAGCGATACGTCGTAGTGCATTTCCACCGGGGCCTGAAAGGCCAGCATGCTGATGAAGTGCATGGCCCATATGCCGCCGGCCAGGCAGCAGGCGCCGAGCACACGCCATTGTCGCTGGGCAGCGCGCAGCTCGGTGTGGGATTGGCGCTCGGCCATGTCGAGGGTCGCGAAGCACGCTGCGCTGGCCACGGCAAAAGCGATCAGCACCAGTAACGGTTCATGGCGGCAGTCGATGACGATACGCCCGGTTACCGGCAGTTCGGTGAACAGTTGCAGTCCCAGCCAGTCCATTGCTTGCCCTTTGCTCGAGTTTTCACTCGTCTCCGTTCAAGCCCTGTGGAGACTGTTCTGGGGCAGTATAGAAACAGGTGGTTAAACCTTCCTGACTAGTGGCACTTTAGCTTCAATGATTTGGCTCTGAAGTTGATAACCAGTTGGCATAACGAACTGGGGGGCGCCAAGCGCCCCCCAAGTCATGTGGCCAGTCGGTCAACCGGCGACCAGCACACGAATCGCTTCGAGGCGCAGTGCAGCCTTGTCCAGCATCGCCAGGCCTTGTTCACGCTGCTTGCGCAGTGCATCGATTTCGCTATCACGCACACTCGGGTTGACTGCCTGCAGTGCGGTCAGGCGTGCCAGCTCTTCATCGGCCTCGGCCACCAGGCGGCGCTGGGCTTCGGCCACGCGCTCGACGTGGACGGGCATGACCTTGGCTTCACCACCACTGATGCGCTGAGCCAGCACGTCACGTTGGGCCTGCACGAACTTGTTGGCGCTCGCCCGCGGTACGCTTTCGAGTTGGTCGTTGAGGGTTTCGAACGCCACCCGCGAAGCCAGGTCGTTGCCGTTGGCATCGAGCAAGCAGCGCAGTGCCGCTGGTGGCAGGTAGCGGCCCAGTTGCAGGCTGCGCGGCGCCACCACCTCACTGACGAACAGCAGTTCGAGCAGCACGGTGCCCGGCTTGAGTGCCTTGTTCTTGATCAGCGCGACTGCGGTGTTGCCCATCGAGCCGGACAGCACCAGGTCCATGCCGCCCTGCACCATCGGGTGTTCCCAGGTGAGGAACTGCATGTCTTCACGCGACAGCGCCTGGGCGCGGTCGTAGGTAATGGTCACGCCTTCGTCGTCGCCCAGCGGGAAGCTGGCGTCGAGCATCTTCTCGCTCGGCTTGAGGATCAGGGCGTTTTCCGAGTGGTCTTCGCTGTCGATGCCGAAGGCATCGAACAGGGTTTCCATGTAGATCGGCAGGGCGAACTGGTCGTCTTGCTCGAGGATCGCCTCGACCAGCGCCTGGCCCTCACCGGCACCGCCGGAGTTGAGCTCCAGCAGGCGGTCACGGCCGCTGTGCAGTTCTGCCTCCAGGCGCTCGCGCTCGCCACGGGCCTCGCTGACGAGTGCGGTCCAGGCCTTGGCGTCGCCGCCTTCGAGCATCGGCAACAGGCGCGGGCCGAACTGATGCTGAAGGGCGTTGCCGGTCGGGCAGGTATTGAGGAAGGCGTTCAGGCCATCGTGGTACCACTGGAACAGGCGCTCCTGCGGGCTGTCCTGCAGGTACGGAATGTGCAGCTCGATGGTGTGCTTCTGGCCGATACGGTCGAGACGGCCGATGCGCTGTTCAAGCAGGTCCGGGTGGGCCGGCAGGTCGAACATCACCAGGTGGTGGGCGAACTGGAAGTTGCGGCCTTCACTGCCGATCTCCGAGCAGATCAGCACCTGGGCACCAAATTCCTCGTCGGCGAAGTAGGCTGCGGCGCGGTCGCGCTCGAGGATGCTCATGCCTTCGTGGAACACCGTGGCCGGGATGCCGGAGCGCACGCGCAGGGCGTCTTCCAGGTCCATGGCGGTTTCAGCGTGGGCGCAGATCACCAGGACCTTGGTGCGCTTGAGCATCTTCAGCGTGTCGATCAGCCAGTCGACCCGTGGGTCGAAGCGCCACCAGCGTTCGTCATCGCTGACCTCACCCTGGGCCTGGAAGGCCACTTCCGGGTACAGCTCGGCGTGTTCGCCAGCGGGCAGGTCCTGGTATTGCTCGGGGTTGGCCAGCGGATACGGATGCAGCTGGCGCTCGGGGAAGCCCTGGACGGCCGCACGGGTGTTGCGGAACAGCACGCGGCCGGTGCCGTGACGGTCGAGCAGTTCGCGGATCAGGCGGGCACTGGCCTGGGTATCGCCATCGTTGACTGCGGCCAGCAGGGCTTCGCCTTCGGCGCCGAGGAAGCCTTGAATGGTGGCATGGGCCTTGGGTGACAGGCGGCCTTCTTCAAGCAGCTCCTGCACGGCTTCGGCCACCGGGCGGTAGTTTTCGCTCTCGGCGCGGAACGCCGCGAGGTCATGAAAACGGTTCGGGTCGAGCAGGCGCAGGCGGGCAAAGTGGCTGTCCTGGCCAAGCTGTTCGGGGGTAGCTGTCAGCAGCAGCACGCCCGGGATGACCTGGGCCAGTTGTTCGACCAGGCTATATTCGGTGCTGGCCTGCTCTTCGTGCCACACCAGGTGGTGCGCTTCATCGACCACCATCAGGTCCCAGCCAGCAGCGAACAGCGCGTCTTGGGCCTTTTCGTCATCGACCAGCCATTCCAGGGCGACCAGCGCCAGCTGGGCATCCTCGAACGGGTTGCTGGCGTCGCTTTCGATGAAGCGCTCGGCGTCGAACAGGGCGACCTGCAGGTTGAAGCGCCGGCGCATTTCCACCAGCCACTGGTGCTGGAGGTTCTCCGGAACCAGGATCAGCACGCGGCTGGCGCGGCCGGACAGCAGCTGGCGGTGGATCACCAGGCCGGCCTCGATGGTTTTGCCCAGGCCTACTTCGTCGGCCAGCAGTACGCGCGGGGCGCTGCGGTCGGCGACTTCGCGGGCGATGTGCAATTGGTGGGCGATCGGTTGCGCGCGGCAACCGCCCAGGCCCCATAGCGACGACTGCATCTGCTTGCTGGTGTGGTGCAAGGTGTTGTAACGCAGGCTGAACCACGACAGCGGGTCGATCTGCCCGGCGAACAGGCGGTCGCTGGCCAGGCGGAACTGGATGAAGTTCGACAGCTGGGTTTCCGGCAGGGTGCGCGCCTGGTTCTGGCCATCCAGGCCGTGGTAGACCATCAGCCCGTCGATGTCCTCGACCTCGCGCACGGTCAGCTTCCAGCCTTCGAAGTGGGTGATCTGGTCACCCGGCGAGAAACGCACGCGGGTCAGCGGCGCATTGCGCAGGGAATACTGGCGGGTGTCGCCAGTGGCCGGGTAGAGCACGGTCAACAGGCGGCCATCCTGCGCCAGGATGGTCCCCAGGCCAAGCTCCGCTTCACTGTCGCTGATCCAGCGTTGCCCCGGTTGATACTGCTGCGCCATACTGCCTGAACTCCCGCGATGAAAAAGCCGGCTATGTTAACGGATAGGCCGGGCGGACCATAGACCAGAAGTCCATGAGTCTAGCTGTTTCATCGCAGAACACCGTCTTGCTGACGAGGGCTACGCACCGATATGCCGCTCAAGCACCGCTGGTTGCACACTTCCCTGGCCCTGGGCAGCTTGCTGCTGCTGGCTGCCTGTGAACAGAAAAATTTCGAAACCTTGCCTGCGATCCCGATCGAGCAGCTTGAAGTGCTGGGCGTGCAGACGCCGATCAAGAGCGTGCACTTCCGCGACCGTGACGGCGAGGGGCTGCTGGTACTCAGCCGCAGCGACGGCCAGGCGGTCGATGCCGAGTCCGAGCAGGAGGTCGACAAAGTGGTGCTCAAGGCCACCCTGTACGGGCGCACCTCCGAGCGCGACGCGTTCAAGCCGCGCTGGCAGATCGAGCAGGAAACCACCTGCCCGGGGCTGGATCTGGATGTCGACTTCTATACCGATGTCAGTGACGTCAGTGACCTGAACAAGGACGGTGTCGCCGAAGTGACCGTGGCCAGCCATGCCTTCTGTGGTGGCGGCATCGACCCCCATGACATCGCCATCGAGATGCGCGAGGGGCAGAACGCGTACACCATCACCGGTCAGTCGCTGATCACCCCGGCAGGTGAAGAACCGGTTGGCGGCGAACGTGAAGACAGCGCTTCGCTGAAGAACGCGCCGCAAGTGTTGCGTGAGCACATGGATTCGGTTTGGCAACAGGTCTACAAGCGGCCCTGGAGCGAAGCCAGCCCACCGGCCAGCGACGACGACCCTGAGGATGAAGCCGAGTAACGGCTGTCTATACTGGCATGGCGCGGCCGTGAATGGCCGCACATCCTCACCTTTGACGCTCAAGCTGGCTAATGGATGGCCGATACAGTGGGCACAGGAGAACTTCCATGCTGCCGCCGATCATCCCGCTCAGTGCCGCCCCCGTGACCTCGCAACAGGACCCGGTCAGGCATACCCCCGACATCAAGCCGGTGGTGCCCGTGCAGCCGTCGTCCAACGAAAGTGCCATCGACCTCAAGCAGCAGCGTGACCCGCAGGAGCAGGCCTTGCTGCTGCGTGAAGAGCAGCGCCGGCAGCAGCAACGGCGCAACAGCAAGGGCGATGACGAGCGTTACAGCGCGGTGCCGGGTGATGAAGTCAACGCCGACAATACCGTGCCGGTGGCGCCGCTGATGGGCGAGCACCAGCGTCAGGGCCTGCTGGTCGATATCGAAGTCTGACGCGGGGCTGGTCACGGCCGGCGGCTGGCTTCATGATGCAAGTCTCTGTAGATCGTCGAGCCCACCCATGAGCCAAGACAACCTCATCGACTTCGATGCCGAGCGCGCCAAGCGCATCCATGACCTCAAGGAAAAACGCCTGAACGAAGTGCGCCAGGCGTTCGAGCAGGCCATGCCGCTTGCCACCGCTAAGAAAAAGAAGCCCAAGGGCAAGCCCAAGAAACGCTGAAACTTGACGCAGGTCAACCCTGCACCCGCCTCGCGTGCCCGGTCCCGGGCGGCATTGATCCTGATCAATTTTCCCCGCCCCCGTATTCGTTACCTTGCATCCATCGGACAACGGCAAACGAATCGGGAGGCCAGCATGTTCTTCGACAATGTGGTTATCGCGGGCGTGGTAACGGTCGGGCTGATGTTTGCATTCTTTGCCGGTCTGGGCATTTTTATCTGGAAGGACTCGCAAAAGCGCAAGCCGCGCTGACCTTCCGGATCCACGAGCACGCAAGGCATTTTGGGCGACTTCGGTCGCCTATTTTTTTGCCTGCGAATTTTGTCGACAAAGATGATTAGCTAGCTAATTAATCGTTTCGACAGTATCCTCTCCACCATTGTCTATCGTTTATATAACCTCCCCCCGCAAGGTCCGATTCGTGCCCATCACCTTCCAGGCCCTGTTCGCACCCAGCAGCCTCGCCATCAAGTTCGCCATCAAGACCCTGCTTGGGGCAGGCCTGGCGCTGTGGCTGGCCATGCGTTGGGGGCTGGAGCAACCGTCCTGGGCGTTGATGACCGCATTCATCGTCGCCCAGCCGTTGTCGGGCATGGTGGTGCAAAAGGGCTTGGCGCGTCTGGCCGGGACTTTGGTCGGCACGGTCATGTCGGTGGTGTTCATCGGCCTGTTCGCCCAGACCCCATGGCTGTTCCTGATCACCCTGGCGCTGTGGCTGGCCCTGTGCACGGCGGCCTCCACGCAGTTGCGCAGTGCCTGGGCTTACTCGTTCGTACTGGCCGGCTACACCGCAGCCATCATTGCCTTGCCCGCCATCAGTCATCCCTTGCAGGTGTTCGACCAGGCGGTGGCACGTTGCACCGAAATTTGCCTGGGAATCTTCTGCGCCACCGCCAGCAGTGCTCTGATCTGGCCGATGCGGGTCGAGCAGCAGCTCGCCGGGCAGGCCCGTCAGGCCTGGCAGAACGGGTTGCAGGCGGCAAGCGCCATGCTGGGCGGCGAGGACGAAGCGCGCAAAGGGTTGCTGGACAGCCTCGGCCGCATTGTCGCCATCGATACCCAGCGTGAGCATGCCTGGTTCGAGGGCCCGCGCGGGCGACTGCGGGCCAAGGCCATTCGCGGGCTGAGCCAGAAGCTCATGGTACTGCTGCGTATTTCACGCTCGGTCCGCCGGCAGTGGCGGCAACTGGACGAGCACGAAGCCGGGCGCCTCGGTCCTTGGCTTGAAGAGCTTCGAGCCCTGCTGGTCAGCCCCGATCAGCCGAGCCTGCTGGTGTTGCGCCAGCGTATCTGGGACGCCGCGCATGACGAGCAGATCAGCTCTGCCGAGCATTTCTGCCTGGCGCGCATGGCCTTGCTGCTGGACTTCGCCATGGCCGCCACCCAGGCCCTGGACGATGTCGAGGCGGGCAGGGCACCGAAGGATGTTGCCCAGGGCCTGGCGGTGCACCGCGACTGGTCGCTGGCCTTGTTGTTCGGTTCACGCAGTGCCCTGGCCTTCCTGGTGATGAGCAGCTTTTGGCTGGCCACTGCGTGGCCATCGGCGCCTGGCGGCCTGGTGCTGACCTGCGTGGTCTGCAGCCTGTTCGCCAGCCGCGAGAACGGCGCGCAGATCGGCCTGAGTTTCTTGCGCGGGATCTTCCTGGCGATCCCGGCTGCGTTCCTGGTCGGGCAGATCATCCTGCCGCAGTGGAGCAGCTTCGCCATGCTCTGCCTGGGCATGGGTGTGCCGCTGTTCTTCGGGGCGCTCGGTATGGCCCATCCGCGTACCGGTGCCACGGCGACCTCTTATTGCCTGCACTTCATCGTGCTGGTCTCGCCGCTCAATGCCATGACGTTTGGTGTGGCGACCATGCTCAACAGCGCCCTGGCCATGTTGATGGGGGTGGGCGCCGCCGTGTTGGCGTTCCGCCTGCTGGTGTTCCGTCACCCGGCCTGGCTTGGCCGGCGCCTGCGCGCCGCAACCCAGAGCGACCTGGTGCGCTTGACCCGGCGCGATTTGCGCGGTGCCGACAGCTGGTTTGGTGGGCGCATGGCCGACCGCCTGATGCAGCTGGCCCGGCATGCCAGTGAATTGCCGGCCACCGAGCGCAAGCGCTGGGATGACGGGCTGCACGGGCTGGATATCGGTGACGAGCTGGTGCATCTGCGCATGTGCCTGGCGGTGGCCCAGGTGCCATTGGCTGGCGCCGAGCGCGAGTACCTGCAGCAGGTCGAGGCGGTGCTGGCCAAAGGCCCGGCAGCGGGTCGCGGGCAGCGCCTGGATACGGCCAGCGAGCAGTTCATCGCCGCCTTGCAGCGGGCGCCGGCCAGCGACCCGTTGCGCCTCGCCCAGGGCGCGGTACTGCAGTTGCAGAAAAGCTGGGGGAAATGGTGCCGTTCGCAGGAGGATGCCCATGGGCTTGCGTGAGTGGGAGCTGGGTGGTGTGCTGCTCAGCCCGTTCCTGATTTATGTGCTGATGGCGCTGGCGCTGACCGGCGTGCTGCGCCTGGTGGTGCAGGCCACGCCGCTGGGGCGCTGGATCTGGCATGAAGCGCTGTTCGACACGGCGTTGTTCGTTTGTGTGCTGTTCCTGGTGGTTCGCCTGCTGGGGCCTTTGTAAGGAGTGATTCAATGCGTGCCGTCGTCCGTACCCTGGTGACCTTGTGCGTGGTCGCCATTGCCGTTCTGGCCGGCTTCAAGCTCTGGCAGTACTACATGCTCACGCCGTGGACGCGTGATGCGCGGGTACGCGCCGATGTGGTGGTAATCGCCCCGGACGTGTCTGGCTGGGTGCGTGAGCTGAAGGTGCAGGACAACCAGCAGGTCAAGGCTGGTGACCTGTTGATGAGCATCGATCGCGAGCGTTTCCAGGCTGCGTTCGACCAAGCCAGCGCGGTGGCTGAAACCCGCGCCCAGCAATTGCACCTGCGTGAGCGTGAAGCAGCTCGGCGTACGGCCCTGGGCCCGGAGGCGATCAGTGCCGAGCTGCGCGAGAATGCCCAGATCAACGCCGCTGTCGCCCGTGGCGAACTGCATGAGGCCGAAGCCCAGTTGCAGGTGGCGAAGATCAACCTGGCGCGCAGCGAAGTGCGGGCACCGCGAAGCGGACACATCACCAACCTGCGCCTGGCCCAGGGCAACTATGTGAATACCGGTCAATCGGTGATGGCCCTGGTGGATGATTCGACGTTCTACATCCAGGCCTATTTCGAGGAGACCAAACTGCCGCGCATTCGGGTTGGCGATGAGGTAAAGGTCTGGCTGATGGGTGCGGGCGATGCGATGCAGGGACATGTGGAAAGCATCAGCCGCGGCATCACCGACAGCAACAGTAACCCGGACAGCCAGCTGCTGCCGGTGGTAGAGCCGACTTTCAACTGGGTGCGGCTCGCGCAGCGGATACCGGTGCGGATCAGGCTGGACCAGATTCCCGAAGACGTGCACCTGAGTGCGGGGATGACCGCCAGTGTGCAGGTGCATGAGGATCAGATAGAACAGTGATGGCCAGGGGGGCCGCAAAGCGGCCCCAGAATCTCTGCCTTAAAGGAACATCCCGCCAGACACCTCCAGCCGCTGCCCGGTAATCCAGCCATTGCCCTCTTCGAGCAACAGCGCGATGGCAGCGCCGATATCGTCGGGCAACCCGACCCGCCCCAGCGCCGTATTGCCGGCAATGAAGTCATTGACCTGCTGGTTGTCGCGCACCACCCCGCCACCAAAGTCAGTCTCGATCGCCCCCGGCGCGAGGATGTTGACGCGGATGCCGCGTGCCCCGAGCTCCTTGGCCTGATAACGGGTCAAGACCTCCATCGCCCCCTTCATGGCGGCGTAGGCGGCATACCCAGGCAGCGCAAAACGCGCAAGCCCGGACGAGATGTTGACGATGCGCCCGCCATCGACCAGCAACGGCAGCAGCCGCTGGGTGAGGAAGAATGGCCCCTTGAGTTGAATGTTCAGCAACTGGTCGAACTGCGCCTCGGTGGTTTCACTGAACGGCACATTCAGGCCGATACCGGCGTTGTTCACCAAAAAATCGAATCGCTCACGGCCGAAGTCCTGTTGCAAGGTCGTGCCCAGGCGTTCGGCAAAGCTGGCGAAGCTGCTGCTGTCGCCGACATTCAGTTGCAGCATGTCAGCCTTGACGCCAGCCGCTTCAAGGGCCTTAGCCACCTGCTGGGCCTCGTCGACCTTGCTGTGGTAGGTGCCGATGATGTCGATACCGCGTGCAGCCAGATGTTCGGCGGCATTGCGGCCCAGGCCACGGCTGGCGCCAGTGATCAGAGCGATCTTGCGAGTCATGTCGTATCCCTCGTGGATGGTGGATGACGGACAGGTTATTGATCGTACTCCGGCTGTTAAATCCAGCAGAATCGGAAATACTGTTCGTGTGTTTCGAACAGTCGGGGTGGATATGAACAAGCTGGAACTGCTGCGCACCTTCGTACGCGTGAGTGAGGTGAGCAGTTTCACACTGGCGGCAGACAGCCTGGGCCTGCCGCGCTCGACGGTATCGGAGCAGGTGAGGGCGTTGGAGCACTTGCTCGGCACGCGCCTGTTCAACCGCACCACGCGGCGCGTTCAGGCGACCCAGGACGGTTCGTTGCTGTATGAGCGGAGCAAGGACCTGCTGTCGGGCATGGACGAGATCGAAAGCCTGTTCCGCGCAGACGATGCCGAGCTGGCCGGCTGCCTGCGGGTCGACATGCCGACCATGATGGCCCGCCGTGTGATCATTCCGGCCTTGCCGCAGTTCTTGTCGCGATTTCCCAGGCTGGAGGTAGAGATCAGTTGCACTGATCGGCAAGTTGATCTGCTGCGTGAAGGCTTCGACTGTGTCATGCGCATCGGTGCGCTGAGTGACCTGGATGTCGTGGCGCGGCCTGTCGGCCAGTTGAGCATGCGCAATTGCGCCAGCCCCGCCTACCTTGCCCGTTGCGGCGTCCCACAGAACCTGGACGATCTGGCGGAGCACCGCCTGGTCCACTATGTACGCAACCTGGGTACGCGCAGCGCGGGCTTTGAATACGTGCAGGCCGGCCGGGTGTGCTTTCAGCCCATGGCTGGCGTGGTCACGGTCAACAATGCCGAGGCCTATTCAGCGGCATGCCTGGCGGGCCTCGGCTTGATCCAGGTACCGGCAGTCGGCGTGGCGCATCACCTGGCAAGCGGTGAGCTGGTGGAGGTGATGCACGGCTGGCAGGCCCAGGCCATGCCGGTGTCCTTGCTATATGCCCGGCAACGGCATGTGCCACGCAGGGTCCAGGCCTTCATGGGCTGGCTGGGCGGGCTGCTGGCGTCGCAGGTCGATCCCACGCCAGTCGATCTCATGCCAGACGACGAAAACCTTGGCGCAACGATGAGCACATGAGCTAGGCTGCCCACTGCGCGTCGTCCATCAGAGGCGACCGTTGCCTGCCTGGCGTGCGTCACTTCCGTTCATTTGCGAGGTTACGTCATGGCCATCACTTCCCAGGACATCTGCAGCGCTGCCGACCAGCTCAAAGGTTTTGTCGGCTTTCATGGCAAGCGCGGCGTCCATATCGTGCGGTTTTCCGAGGACGCGTTCGGCATGGACGTGGCGGATGACAGCATCACCCCTTGCAACGAATTCGTCTGGCGGCCACAACAGGGCGCGCGCATGGCACTGTGCCGGGAGCGTCTGGCGCTGTTGCTGGAGCAGCATGTGGATGACCGGCTGAACATCGGCGAGCCATTGCGTATCTACCTGCGGCGCAGCGATCTGCCAGAGATCGTGGCCGAGCGCTCGCTGCGCTGAGCCGGTTCAACTGGCATCGGCAGAGCAACCCGGCTTGTGCTGCAACAATTGCTCGAAGCCGGCCCTGTCCAATGGCCGGCTCAGGTAATAGCCCTGCACTTCATGGCAATTGTCCCTGGCCAGGGTTTGCAGCTGCTGTTCGGTTTCAACGCCCTCGGCGGTCACGGTAAGCCCCATGGCCTCACCCAGGTTGATGATGGCCTGCACGACCGCCCGGTCATTGCCGCTGGCGTTGGCAAGGCCTGCGATGAAGCGCTTGTCGATCTTGATGCTGTCGAACGGATAGGTTCGCAGGTAACCCAGCGAAGAGTAGCCGGTGCCGAAGTCATCCATGTTCAGCCGAACGCCCAGCTCCTTGAGTGCGAGCATGGTGCCCAAGGCGCCTTCGATGTCGTTCAGCATCACGTTTTCGGTTATCTCCAACTCCAGCCGCTGGGCCGGGAAGCGTGTATCCAGAAGGATCTCGCGAATGTCGGCAACCACGTCGCTGCGCATGAACTGCGCCGGTGACAGGTTTACCGACACCAGCAGGTGCTCCGGCCAGTCGAGCGCACTGCGGCAGGCTTCGCGCAACACCCAGCGTCCCAGGGTGACGATCAGCTCGCTTTGCTCGGCCAGCGGGATGAAGGTGTCCGGGGCAAGCAGGCCTTCTTGCGGGTGTTGCCAGCGCAGCAGGGCTTCGACCGAAACGATGCGCAAGTCGCCCAGGCGGTAGCGTGGTTGGTAATGGAGCACGAATTCGTTGTTGTTCAGGGCCCGGCGCAGGTCATTTTCCAGCTGGCGGCGATACTGGATCTGCTGGTTCATCTCGGCGCTGAAGTAGCGCCAGGTGCCTTTGCCATCGGCCTTGGCCTGGTACAGGGCGATGTCCGCGCAGCGGATCAGCTCGCCAGCATCGAAACCTTGATTGCGGGTCTGGGCGATGCCGACGCTGGCGCCGATGTGCAACTGATGGCTTTCGAAAGCGATGGGCTGTTGCAGCAGTTCGATGAGCCGCTGGCACAGCTTGTCGATCTCGCTGCGGTTATCCATGCCGGTGAGTACCAGCACGAACTCGTCACCGCCCAGACGCGCCACCAGGTCGACGTCGCGCGTGGTGTCTCGCAGACGTGCGGCGACCTCTTGCAGGACTGCATCACCTGCCGCGTGGCCAAGGGAGTCGTTGATGGGCTTGAAGTTGTCGAGGTCGAGCAGCAGCAGGGTCAGCGGCGGCGAGTCACTACCGCGCAGCAATGCCTGTTCCAGGTGCCGGGCCAGCTTGTTGCGGTTGGCCAGGCCGGTCAGCGGGTCGTGCAGCGACAGGTGCTGGATGCGCGCATGGGCCTCAACTTCGTCGGTGATATCGCTGGCCGTGCCGCGAAAGCCGGCGAGCTTGCCATCGAAGCGGATCGCCCGGGCTGAAATCCGGCAGTAGCGGCTCGGGCCATTGTGATCGAGGTAGGCACAGCGCAGGTTGGCCGGTTGCTCCGAATCGGCCTCGGCCTGGGCGTCGAGCCACGGAGAAAGGGGCGTGGTTTCACAGCTGAGCAACTGGTTGAGCGGCTGGCCCAGCCAGGCCTCGACCGGGTCGCCGGTGACCTTGACGAATCGCTGTGACAGATAGGTCAGCCGTTGCTGGCGGTCGGTTTCCCAGATCCAGTCGGATGCAGCCTCGGCGACCGCGCGAAAACGCTGCTCACTGGCCTCCAGCGCCTGGTTGCTCTCCTGCAGGCGCTCAAGGCTGAGGTCGATGGCGCGGGAGCTGCGCAGTGCATGGCGAAACAGATAGAGCATGACCAAGGCCAGTATCAGCAGCGCGCAGATCAACGGCGGCAGCACGGCCCATAACAGTTGTTCCCCCGGCTGCGGGCTGGTCCATGTCAGGTGGTAGCCGGTGTCGCCCAGGGCGATCTGTTGCTGGAGGCGGTCGTGCTCGCCGTTCTTTTCGATGTGCATGTGTGCAAGGCCGGCACCCGCGCCCAGGCCCTCGAGCTTGGCTTCGGTAAGCTGGTCGACGAACAGCATGACCGGTGCCTGGCTCACCTCCTGCGCGGAAACATCCCGGTCCGGGCGCACAGCAGCAGCGCTGAGCACTGCTGGCCAGTTGTTGAACATGACGAAGCGGGTAATCTGCTCGCGGGCGCTGGCGGCCCCACGTGCCGCGTCGATGACTTCGGCCAGGGTGGCATCGATGAAACTGCCAGCATCCGCCTGGGTCGGCGCCCCCTTGAAAAGCGCATAGGTGGTGCGTTGGTCCTCCACCACGAATACCCCTTCGTAGCCGCTGGCGCTGTACAGCGACTCACCTACATTCTTTTCTTCATAGGCCCACTGCCAGTCGACCTTGCCAGCCAGGTGTTCAAAGGCGGCGTCCCATACCGCGTAGCTGGAAAGGAACTGCCTGGAGGCCAGCAACCGTTGTTCCAGCGCCTGAGTTGCATGGAACGCACTGCGTTGCTGCTCCTGTTCATCGAGCGTGGCGGCGATATTGAACAAGGCACCCAGCGTGACCAGGCAGGCGAGGCCGAAAACTGCGCAGAAGCCGCCAATCAGGTGACGGACTTGGAGACGGGGGAGGGGGCTGGCGGTCCTGGCCATGCGCGAACAACTCCTTGTTGACTGCATTCCCCGCCGGGCAATCAGCAAGGAGGTTCAGTCAGGATAGGCCAGCCTGAGCGGGGTGGCCTCGCCCTGCGCGAAATTGACCTGGTCGCGACCGCGGCGCTTGGCGCTGTACAGCGCCTTGTCGGCCTGCTCCAGCCAATGCTCGGGGGACTGGAGGTCGGCATGGAACGCTGCCAGGCCAATGCTCAGGCTGATGCGCAGGTGCGGTAGCTGCGGGTTGCGGTAGCTGGCGACCTGTTCGCGCAGGCGTTCCATGGCCTGGCAGGCCTGAGCCTCGCTGGTGGCGGGCAGGATCACGCAGAACTCGTCGCCACCATAGCGCCCGGCCTGATCGGATCCGCGCAGGATGGGCCTGAGCTCCTCGCTTACCCGGCGCAGCATGCAATCGCCGACCACATGGCCGAAGGTGTCGTTGATGGTCTTGAAGTGATCGATGTCTATCAGGGCGATGACTGCGGGTGCCTGTTGTTGCCGGCAGGCCTGGAACCTGAGCAGCAGCAGGTCTTTCCAGGCACCGTGGTTGAGCAGGCCGGTCAGGCTGTCGGTCAGGCTCAGGGCGCTGAGGCGACGCTTGTGCTCTGCCAGTTTGATTGCCAGGCGGTAGCAGACCCAGCCCAGTGCCAATGGGTAAAGGGTCAGCATTGGCAGGCAGGCGTAAATCTGCAGTGGCGTGCTGTTCAACTGCAGCCCGGTGCCCAGCAGCATGCTGGCCAGCAACATGCCAGCCAGCTGAGCCATTACCCCGCGAACGATCAGGCGCTTGCCGCCTGCGGCCACGTTGTTCATGGTCATCATCGATAGCACGGTCACGGTCGGCAGCGGATTGAAGTGCATGACTGCGCTCCAGAAGCCGCCCAGCAGCGAGTCCAGCAGCATGTTGCGCTGTTCCGCCTGATAAGGGGCCGCCGAATGTGATGCCCATTGATAGGCGACATGTGGCCAGAGCAGGCCATTGAAGACCAGCAGTACCCAGACCCAAGTGGGCGGCGATAGCGGCGCCACGGCAGCGGCTACGCTGAACAGGCCGATCCCCAGTCCGATGACCCGCGGCAGGTAGATGCGCCTGACGAAAGAAAGTCCCTTGCCGCTGCGATTATCCATCATGGTTGTTGTTCTTTAGCTGGGGTGCCGTTTATCGCATAACTCACGTGAATATTGTTGAACAGTGTTTCATCGACGAAAAATGACCTTACAAGCCAATTCACGGTTGATGTGATCCCAGTGGGGTAACATGAAGCCTTTCCTCTTGCTTGGAGTGTTGCTGCTCATGGCTCCCATGGCGAATCCTGGCGACCAATCGGCGCCACAGCGGGACGGACGTTTTCACAACCTGGCTAGCCTGCCCCAGGATGGCGTGCTGAAGAAGCTGCGCATCGGCCTCAAGTACCTGTTTCTGCGCAAGCCGCCGGAAACTCGGCCGGCAGGCGCGATCAGCGTGCAGCCCATGACCCGCCAACAGGTGCTTGATGCGCCGGACCACAGCCTCTGGCGCCTGGGCCATTCCACGGCATTGCTCAAGCTGCGCGGGCGCTACTTCATCACCGACCCGGTCTTTGCCGAACGCGCCTCGCCGGTGCAATGGGCCGGGCCGCTGCGCTTTCATGCACCACCGCTGGGGTTGGATGAGCTTCCGCCGCTGACGGCGGTGATTCTGTCCCACGACCATTTCGACCACCTCGATGAGCAGGCGATACGCCGACTGGCCCCGCGTGCCGAGCGCTTCCTGGCGCCGCTCGGGGTGGGTGACCTGCTGATCGAGTGGGGGGTGCCTGCTGCAAAGGTCGTGCAACTGGACTGGTGGCAGGAAACCGAAGTCGAGGGTGTGCGTTTCGTCGCCACGCCCGCGCAACACTTCTCCGGGCGTGGCCTGTTCGACAGCAACCTCACCTTGTGGGCTTCCTGGGTGCTGATAGATGACCAGACGCGCGTGTTCTTCAGCGGTGATACCGGTTACTTCAGCGGCTTTGCTGAAATCGGCGAACGCTTCGGCCCGTTCGACCTGACGTTGATCGAAACGGGTGCCTACAACGTGGCCTGGCCCAACGTGCACATGCAACCGGAACAGAGCCTGCAGGCACATCTGGATTTGCGCGGGCGCTGGATGCTGCCGATCCATAATGGCACCTTCGACCTGTCCATCCATGGCTGGCAGGAGCCCTTCGAGCGTATCGTCGCCCTGGCAGCTGCAGCCCAGGTGCGGCTGAGTACCCCACAGATGGGCGAGCGGGTCAGTATCGACTCACCGCACGAGGGGCAGAACTGGTGGCAGCCGCATCCGGCGCGTCAGCGGGGCAGGGCGGCCGAACGGGCATTGGCGGCGCGCTGAGTTCAGTCCCGGTCTTGCTGGTTCTCTTCGTCCTTTAATAGTTGCGATGGCGGCTTGCCGCTGTCACTGCGTACCTGGGCATGACTGATCAGGGCGAAGATGAAACTGCCACCGATGATATTGCCAGCCAAGGTCGGCAAGGCGAATGCCAGCCAGAAGCTGCGCCAGGTTTCGTCGCCGGCCCATACCAGGTAAGAGACTTCTACCGAGCCAACGACGATATGGGTGAAGTCACCTAGCGCCATCAGGTAGGTGATCATCAGGATGATCCAGATCTTGGCCTGCTCCATGGATGGGATCATCCAGACCATGGTGGCGATCATCCAGCCCGATACGATGCCTTTGGCGAACATCTGGCTGATGTCGTTCTTCATCACCTTGCGCCCGACTTCGAGGAAGGCCACGTCAGTCTTGCTGTCGAAGATCGGCAGTTCCAGCATTACCCAGGCCACCAGCAAGGTGCCCGCGAGGTTACCGAGCAGCACTACGCTCCAGAGCCGCAGCAAGCGCCCGAGGTTGGCCAGGGTTGGCGTGGTCATGACTGGCAGCACGGCGGTGAGGGTGTTTTCGGTGAACAGTTGCTGGCGTGCAAGGATCACTGCAAGAAAACCGGCGCTGTAGCCAATGCTGGCAATGACCTGGGCGCTTTCACCTTCAGGCAGTCGGGCATAGAACAGCCCCATGGCCATTAATGACAGCCCCATGGTCAGGCCGGCGGCAAGGGCAGACCACCACAGCGCCGCGAGCGTGCGCTCCAGCTCCTGATCGCCCTGGGTACGAATGATCTCGTGCAATACCGCAGCCCGCGGCGGCTGGTTATGGCTGACTTCCTTTTCTTCGTCCGCCGACAGGCCAGGGGTCTTTTCACTCTGCGCATCGCTCATGGCCGTTACGCTCCACGGGTTGTTTCTCTACAGAGCGGCGCTTCATGCATTTAGTTGCCAGGTGGTCGCAGATGAAGATCGAAAGTTTTTTCATATCAAGGTGTTGACTCTGATTTCAAAGCGCGTATTATTCGCCTCCTCGCAGCGTTGAACGCAGTGAGGCAAGCGGTAAGTTATTGAAGTTGAACGCTTTTGAAAGAAAGCAGCTTCGAAAAAAACTTCAAAATAAACGCTTGACAGGCTC